>NZ_LBAW01000012.1 GCF_001648595.1 Legionella bozemanae
AGGTGTTGCGTGCGAAAGCGAACAGCGCGCTGATTTTGCATCAACTCACCAAAAATCTGCACCTGGATTGCTTTGTCCTGTTTTCATCAGCTGCATCCATTCTCGGTTCCGGAAGACAGGCTAACTATGTGGCAGCGAATGGGTTCTTGGATGGTCTGGCGCATCTGCGCCACCAACAGGGCTTGCCGGCACTGGCAATTAACTGGGGTACTTTTCACACTCGAGGCATGGCAGCACAGCACATTGAGGCGCTTAAGCGACGCGGGTTTATTCCCTTGAATCCCGAGAGTATTGGTGTGCTGGATGTGTTGTTGCCGAGCAAGGTGCCGCAAATGGCCGTATGCCCCATACATTGGGATGTTTATTTCAAAAACACGCCCAAGCCAAGTGAGTTTTCAGCACTGATGGTAAAGACCGCGCCCACAGATCCGTTCTTTTTAGCAGTTTTACAACGCTATGCTTATAAAGAACGTATTCCCCTGTTGCGCCAGACATTATGTGAGATTGTTGCTGACGTTTTGGGGTTGGAAAGCGGCGAAGAGGTAGGCATCAAAAACGATCTGCTCGCCATGGGCATGGATTCACTGATGACTTTGGAATTGAGAAACCGTATTCATGATAAATTGAACTGCCCAACCCTGAGTCTGCCCATAGAATATTTTATTAATGAACCCCGAATCGACAAAATCGCCCAAAATATTGCCAATGAATTAGACAAAATTTTTGAGAATACTTCTGCGCCTCTTCCCATAGAAAACCCAAGCGATGAAGAAATCGCTCTATGCGATTTTCAATACGTATTCTGGGTGCTCAATAAAATGGATTATCCTTATAATGCTGGGACACAGTTACAGATACAAGGCAAACTGAATAAAGAATATGTAGCTCAGGCATTTGATTTTGTTGTGAAGCACAATCCTGTTTTTTGGTTGAGTTTTAACAAAGAGGTGCCGATTCAAACTTTGAAGAAAGAGGGGCAATTCAAGTTAATCTACGAAGACATTTCGTTAAACAACAACCAAACAGTGCTGCATCAGGAATTCCAAAACAACATGATGAGTGCTATACCCTTAACAGAACCCCCGCTAATTAGAGTATATCTTTATAAAATAAATAGTGAATTACATGAGTTGCATATTGTGATGCCTCATATCATAGTAGACGGACCTTCATGCAGTATTCTATTGAACCAATTCAAAAAATGCTATGAAACTCTTTTCCGTGGCAAAAAAATGATTCTTGAGCCAGAAAAAGATTCGTTCCTTAGCTATGTTAAAAAAAATAATCATCTTTATGAAACCAATCTAAAAGATAAAGTTAATTTTTGGCACCACTATAATTATGGTTTTAAGATGTTGTCACTGAAACCTGAATATTATATATCTGATACAGACAAGCAGGAGAAGTATTTATTTCATTATTCTCTTGATTCTCTTCGAGTGCAACAATTTATAGAATGGCATAGAACAAAAAATATTAATGTCAGTACTGGGTTAATTGCTGCATGCCATATTGCACTTTATAAGCTGAGTCACCAAAAGAAAATGCCGTTTGTCCTCATTCATAATGGTAGAGAAGGAAGTCAATATAATTCCATAGTAGGAGTGTTCGTAGAATATAAAAGAATAAATCTTACCTTAAATGAGAAAGATAACTTTATTAATTTTATTAAGTCTATTGAAGAACAATTTCTAATAACAGCACCCTATCAAAAATGCTCTCATATAATTAAGAATAGAGAGTTTAAAGGTTCTGGGTTAGCAATAAGTCATTATTTGCACTATGTATGGAATAAACTATTCCTTAAAAAGGATCTTAAAAAAAGCAAGTTGCATTCAATCATCATTGATTATTTAATAAAGTATCTCAGTTGGGCACAGGCAATGACCCACAATACTTTGATTAAACATAAATTAAATCAACTAATTAAGTTAAATATACCCCTGACAAAACCCGAAAGGTTAAGAGTGCTTATTAATATTACTCCTTCTTTTTTTAGTAAAATAGTTCCTGATAAAAACTTTGCAAATCTTAGTTATCAGTATCCAAATCATTACAGTAGTGAGGATCGCCCTATTAATAACCGCTCTCTATGGATTTTATTTTCAAAAGATCAGGAAGGACAGTACCAACTATCGATTAATGGACCATTAACAGCATACGGTAAAGATGAAGTAGTAAATACATTTAATAAAATAATGGCTCAGTTATTAGAAAATGATGAATGTACTCTTGCTGATTTTCTAGGGTAACCTAAAACCTTAAAATAAATTCATCGAAGATTTAATTGACATCTTGTATTATAAAGTTTTCGCAAATTGAATCAGAGGATCTCATGAATCAAAAAAATACTTTTTGCTGGATAGATATTCCAGTGGTTGACTTAGATAGAGCAATTGCCTTTTATTCTGCTGTTCTTGATGAACCCGTACAAAAATTCTCGGAGCATGGATTTGAATTTGGTCTGTTACCCCATACTCAAGATAATGTTTCAGGTTGTTTATGCGTTATGGAGAACAGAAAACCTTCGCAAAACGGCCCCTTAATTTATCTTAATGCCGAAGGAAGGTTGGACCAGGCTGCTGAAGCCGTAACTAAAAACAAAGGGACAATTTTAAAAGCCAAAGAACAAATAGGTCCTTATGGACACCGAGTCACCATTCTTGATTCTGAAGGAAATGCAATTGCTCTATACAGCAAAGAAGCCTAAAGCATGATTTCGCTCGCTACAATCCTGTGAACAAACTATAATTTATTTAAACAGAGAAATGCGTTTATCTGACCCAGGAAAAATCTCGATGGAATCATCTAAATACTGTTTCAAGACCAGAGCCACCGGATGCCGTGGATAAACCCTGAGCAATCCACACGAAATTTAACCCCCTACGTACTGCGCTTTATGCGCGGTACGTAGAACGTTGAGTATAGTTCATTTAAAAACATAAGAGTTATATTCAAATTTGGCGTGGATCTCTCAGAGACAAGCCATGGTACGTAGAGAAGAGTGTAGGCGTATCTCATGTCGGAGAAGAAGCATTTAATTTGACCAATTGACAAAACACATTCATCCTGGAAATTTGCTCGATATTATTGGGCACAGCCTCAAGCAAAGAAGGTGAGTAGACAATAATCGCCAAACACTGAGCTCGCGAGATGGCCACATTTATTCTGTTTTTATCAAAAAGAAAATTCAGTCCTCGAGGAGATTCATCTGCATTGCTCGCACACATACTCAAAAAAACAATTGGCGCTTCCTGTCCTTGAAATTTATCGACACTTCCTACTTTAGCCTGTTCGCCAAGTGCCATTTTCAATTTATTTACCTGATGATTATATGGGGCAACAAAAAGAATGTCATCCCAACCGATTGCTTTTTGCGAACCATTTTTTGCCTTAAATGTTCTACCTAAAAGCTCCTTGGCTAATAATGCAATTTGCTCTACTTCCTCATCACTGGCTTGTGTATTTCCCTCATGAATGACCGGTACGGGAATAATTCCCGCTTCTTTATTCAGCACACCTTGATATCCCTTGGGAATGCTTATTATTTGCTGTACATTTTCAGGAGCGGTTTCCAGTTTTCCTTCATAAATCGCATCACTAATCCATTGATTTACCGCAGGATGCATCCTATAGGTAGTACCCAGAAAAACCCCCATAGAATCTGGAATTGTTGGTGTTGTATGTAATAAGTACTCTAATATGGATAAACCACTTTCTTCAGGATGATTTCCTTGGGAAGGTTGTCCCAACTGCATTTGATCGCCCATTAATATAATATTGCGGGTTGAACGACTCATAGCAATTAAGTTTGCAACACTGACTTGCCCTGCCTCATCAATAAAAAGATAATCAAAAACATCAGCGAGTTCTTCTCTGGCAAAACCCCAAGCTGTAGCTCCTACAACACATCCGGGTTGGATAAAATGAACGATATTTTTGTTTTCCAGTACTGTAATACCTAAAGCTTCAATTTCTCCATCTGTATTACGAGAACATGCAAAGTGGCCCTTAATTCCTTCTTTATGGCAATAAGCCGCTGTACTCAGCAATAAGTTATTGATTGCTTTATGACTATTGGACGAGATCCCTATCTTTTTTCCTCTCCGAATGAGCTCTGCGATTAAATGCTTTCCTGTATAGGTTTTACCTGCGCCAGGAGGCCCTTGAAGCGTAAGATAACTATTATTTAAATTTAAAACAGCATGAATAATTTCAGCTAATCGTTCTTCAGGATGATGACTTGGTGCAATTGCTACCCCTTGAGGATGATCTTTAATCCGCGGATAAGATTTGCTCAGAAAATCCAATATCGCAGTATTTTCAAGCAAACCTTGTTCAAATAATGCTGCCTGTTTTGCAATCGCATCAGGAATCGAATGAGGATCTACATATTCATTAGGAATTAAGGTAATTGGATCATCCACTTCATTTTTCATTTGCAAGACGATAATCCCATGCTCCAAATCGCTGTCCTCTTCACAATAATTTGCGGTAACCGTCTTACCGTCTTCTGTTTCTTTATCTAAAATATCTAAAATGAAATATTGCTTAGCAGTTCCTTTAAACTCCTGTTCCGGATCAAAAAAATACTCGTAGGCCATATTGCGTGATTTTGGTGAAGGTTTATAGGGTGGCTTAGCGGTCCGCCGGCAATAAGCCAAACAATCAATATCATCGAGCAGGTCTTCTCCAGTTAGCCCCAATCGCTCAAACATACGCCAAAACACCGGTTTTGCTTCACGTCGATGAAATTCAATGGACCATGCAAAAATCAAATTTATTTTAGCTAATTCGATGTCCCCCTCAAATTTTAAACGTTCTGCTTGTGCCAGTAACCGATCGCGTAATTGAATACGCTCACCCACCTCTTCCTTAATCTCAAGCTCAACAAGCTCTGTTTTACCTAAGTAACTTATACCTTGTTCTTTTTGCCGCGCCCTTAGCCAATCCACCAGTTCCTGAGTGGAATTACAATCATCCATATTATAAGCACGGATGTCATTTAATATTTTTGACGTATGCCAACTCTCTCCATCTGGATGTTCTCGCCAATGCTCATAAACAACGACTGAATCGCCCCCCGACCCCACCTCAGTATCTCGTTTTCCGCGGTATAAATGCTCTATATTTTTAATGGAATAGCGTGGCTCGCCAATAATGAGTGATGTTTTAACAATTTTATATAAATCAACAAATACTTCATTACGTAAGAGCTGATCAACCTCGTTCTCACAAACACCATATCGCCCCATTAATTTGCGACACGCAGAAATTTCATAATTGGCATAATGGTAAATATGCATTCGCGGATCTTCTTGCCAACGCTGATAAACCCATTTCACAAAAGCTTGAAAACTTTCTTTTTCCTGCTCTGCATCATGTGCCCAAAAATCTTTATACTGGCGCTGACCTTTTTCATCAAAATACACAATACCCCAAAGATATTCCAGTCCCCCCTCCTCAAGAGGAAAACCTTCAATATCAAAAAATACATCTAGCGGTGATGCAGGAGGCAGCAACGCCAAACCTTGCTTTTGTCCTGGGGCATGAGGAAGCATTTGATATAAGGGAATATCCTTGCCGCTACTTTCTTTTTGAATTTTAGCTTGTGCTTGCAAACGCGCAAAACGCTCTGGTTTAATCCCTTTGACCCAGGAACAATTTGCATAAGCCAATGCAGTCATGGTTTTAATTCCTGCTTGATACAGTTTTTTGATTTGCCCGGAAGTAATGGTTGCGACCTGGATCAAATGATCTTCTTTAATTAATAACTCTTCAGCATAAGTACTCCATCTTCCCCAATTTTTAGATGCAGCAGGATCAGGGCAAGCATTGGGATCAAAATTTTGATGCGTCAATAAAAACTGTTGTTTCAGATTTTGATAAAAATAAAAATAATCTGCGGTACGAAAGCGCCGCTGTTCTTTATTGCCTAAAACTACTGTGATGTATTCTGTTCTACTGCCCTGCATTGCTTCAAGCATTTCCGCATAGCAGCATAATTGTAGCAGAAAACCCGGTTTAACAGATCGAGCAAGCTTGGTATCCCAAACCTCATAGCAATAATCACCCGATCGACTTTTACCTGCTTTTTTTATTAGAAAATCAGCGTATCCCTGAAAAGGAAGCAATTGCAAATGCGCCTGATAAATCACATCTACTCCATCATTCATGGCAGTTAAGGTTGCCTCATAGGAGTTAGGCTGTTGATGCAAATTGACAACGGATAATCCTTGTTCTTCAAATAATGCCAAGAGTTCCAATTCGTGTTGGTTTCCCAAATGTTGCAATACATCAATTAATTCATCTTTTTCATCGGGTATAGGCAATAAATCAGGATGCACTACAGCAAGATGTTCTATCCAAGATACAAAAGGACTCTCCATAAATTGGGTAAGATCAGATGGCGAGAAAATTAATTGGCTGGATTTGATGTACATTTTGGCACAGATTTAATATTGGATTTCATCTAGAGTATATCAAAACATTTATTCCGTGAAATATATCAACCTCGAACGAAAATACAATAAACTGTCTTCTAACGAGTAGCAACTGTTTTGAAATCTCACCACAAGGAGTAATCTCTTAATTTGTCCTTAATATTATTCATTTATAATATAGTATAATAATTATACAAAAAAGTACTTGAGGAATCATTACCACTGATTTGTATCATGTATCTTGTTAATTTTAGAAGGTAACTTTTAGAAGTGAATAAATGAAACCTGATGTAAAACTGATTATAGATGCGTTAAATGCAGTGATTAACGAAATAGAAGACTTTGGTTATTACCGGGATCATATTGAGTTTTTAGAAAATGAAAACCGCCTTTTGATTTTCAGTAAAATTGAGGGTGGAAATGTTGATGCCAGCAGGGCTAATAAATATAGATTACGCGATATTTTCTTTAAAAAGTATTTGGGTGTCGCAGTAGAAAATATAGAAGGAGAATTTGCTTTCAAGATCTCTATCGATGAGTTACGCAAACTAAAGAGCATTACCCATAAAATAGATACCTTGCAAAATCCCCCCGCAAAAAAAGAGACCCCACAAAATTTTGAAATTAGAATAAGAACTCGACATGATTTACAAACATTAGTGGAAATTGTGACCCCTTCACAAAAGGTATTATCCACGTTTGGAGGCGAAATACATTTCATTCGTCTTAATAGACCTCATGATATGATACCCAAAGGGCGGAGCTTTATAACAAAAGCCATTGATGAAGAGATTAGTGCCAATACAAATGCTGTATTAGCAGAATTAAATACACAACATGGGCTTGATAATACACTGTTTATAAACTTTACCGGTCATGAAGCACCTGTTGCAAGCGCATTATATATGAATGGGATTGATTGCATTTGGCAACTATCCATAATGAATGATCAAACCTCCCAAACACGGATTATGGAGCAGCTGCAAGATGCTTTACCGCGTGATGAACTGTTATCACAATCGCCTACCTCACATGACTCTTCATTAGGTTTAATCATCGAACCCAATCATGGATTCACTGCAGTTGACGCTACAAAACTACCGACATTGAAGCAATTAAAAGAATTTGGAATTAAGCAGGTGGTCGTATTGACCGAGAAAAACTACAATCAAGGAAAATGTATTTATCCACTTGATGACAACTACTTCAGATGTGAGATGGCATTTTATCGGTGGCTTCAATCATTATCACCAAATTTTAGTTTGATGGTCATAGGAGTGTCCAATTTTGAGCAAAACATTGAAGAAAATTGTCAAACTATTGAGAATGCTCTGCAAAAGAAAGATACAGTCTCTACATCCATCTATAAATTTCCTAATTTTTGTACTCTTTTTAAAAACGTACAGCAGTATGGTGCTCATGTCTCACCATTCAGTTTCAATGGAGTTAGAATAATGGCTAAGAAGGATGATACAGAAAGCACTATGGAAGAATCGAACAGCCTGAATTAAGCCGGCTGCTAGACCAGCAACTTCATCACAATGAACCCTTCTACCGCGATACACCCAACTCCCCAAATAGAATCTGTAAACAGATCCTAATTAGGGATAATAAATTTGTATTGGCTTTTTCTTTCTATCTACCACTGCAAAAGAAGTTAATTGATGGGGATTCGCAGTGGTTTTGTTCATAATATCCCAAACAATATAATCACGAATCAATTCTGCATCCGCAATAAGCGAACGGTGGCATCGCCAAGGCACCGCTTCAGCGCACATGATTGCCACTTTATCACTCTTACTGATTAAATGATTTAATTCACTTAGTCCTTCGAGAAACGCCTCCGTTTGCATGTAATCAGCAAATCCTCTAAAACTTGCATTCCGCCATCCTCTATTGATGGAGTTTTTCTCAACTTTACGTAATCCTCCTAGCTTAGGTAAGTGGGTATAAGCAATTTTTTCTCTTGCAAGCGATTTCTTGAACTCCTCCTTATTAAACCAAGGAACAGTGCGTGATTTAGGTATAGTGCGCACATCAACAACATGCGTTATTTGATGGGCGTGGATTATTCCCAGAAACTCCTGCAAAGTATGTGTGGAGTGTCCAATCGTAAAAAGCTCAGGCATAACCATATCTTCCTTTTGGATTACCTTTTTCTGCTAAATATCGCGAACAAGTTGTTGTTCTGAACGCTTAGCTCCCAACCATCTTGGAAAGAAAGGGCCTAACTTTTTAATAAAATCATAGGCCATGAATAACGCACCTAAAGCAAATACTACATCTCCGGGCAGTCGTAACCATTGCCATAACAATGTTGTATTATAAAATTCAAGGCTTCTTGAATGGGCGAAGCCATGTTCATAAACATCCATTAATTGTGCCCAACCTATAGGAAAGAAATTCAACACAATCCATAAGACAAGGCCTATGTTATATAACCAAAATGCCCAAATCCCTAAACGATCACTCCAAGCAAAACGATCACCTGCAGCATAGCGTAAACAAAAATAAATTAAACCTAGGCCAAGCAAACCAAATGCACCAAATAATGCAGTATGTGCATGGTTTAAAGTAAGAAATGTCCCATGCTCATAATAATTTATAAGCGGCGCATTAAGCGTCCCCCCACCAAATACTCCTGCGCCAACAAAATTCCAAAAGGATGCTCCCAAAATATAGAGAAAAGCCAAATTATAAGTAAACACACTTTGTCGCTTAATTAATTGATGATGTTCGATGGCATCAATAATGAGAAGAACCAAAGGCAATACTTCAATAAACGAAAACATAGTTCCTAGCGGTACCCAGAGATCTGGCGTACCTGTCCAATACCAGTGATGGCCAGTTCCAATGATTCCGCCTAAAAATATCAAAATTGTTTCAAAGTACATTGTACGCTCAGCTAGAGCACGCGAAACCAATCCCGTTCCCATTAAAAGATAAGCAGTGGCACACGCAGCAAAAAATTCAAATGACTGCTCTACCCAAAGATGAACTACCCACCAGCGCCAAAAATCAGTGATTGTGAATGATTTTTCAATTCCAGTTAAAGGGATCATCCCAAAGCAATACAATACAGCAATATTCATTGTGCTTGCCCAAAAAAGATGCTCTAAACGAATACGTCCACTCCAAAACTCAACCGTAGCAGTTTTTAAGCCACTCCAGGTAGGCCACATGCCGCGAAAAATAATAAAACTCCAAAGAAAAAGTCCTAAACAAAATCCAATTTGCCATAAACGACCGAGCTGCAGATAGGATAAACCCTGATTGCCAATCCAAAACCAGTGTTCATCCACATACCCCATAATCCCCAAATAATTACCAACAAGTGCTCCGCCAACAATAAACAAGGTGACCCAAAACAAAAGATCAACCCAAAAACCTTGTCTTTTCGCTTCTTTTTTACTAATGAGAGGAGCCATAAAAACAGCAGCGCTCACCCATGAAAGAGCGATCCAGATGATTGGTGTTTGAATGTGTACATCACGTAAGAAATTAAAAGGTAAATAATCATTAATATTAATTCCATAAAAACCCGTTCGCTCTGTATAGTAATGCGCCATAATCGCACCTACAGCGATCTGGATCAGCAAAACAAGCGCAACGACTACAAAATATTGCCCTACCTTGCGCTGACTTGGCGTCAACGAGTCAAATCCCAAAAAAACAGGCGTTTTCAATGCTTCATCAGGCACACTCAAATATCGATGATAAATATAAAGTACAGCACCAAAACCCAGAAATACAAAGCAAAACGATACCCAAGTCCAGTAAAAGGTATTTGCTGTTGGCGTATTTCCCATGGTGGGTTCATAAGGCCAATTATTGGTATAGGAACTATTTTGTCCTGGTCTATGTGCAATCGTAGTGAGTGAAGAATAAATAAGAAAATCAGCCGTTTGTAAGGCACTTTGCTCATTCAAGCTGTAAGCCTTGGTCCAACCTGTTTCTGGATCATGATTCAGTAGATTTTGTGAAATTTGCTGGCGCAGCTGCACAATTGCATCAGCAACTGGCTGGGACAAAATGCTAATTTGTTTACTTAGATCAGTTTGCTGCAAATCCTGTTGCATTGCTTGACGTACAGTGTATTGTTCTCCTATGGTCAAGCTTATAAAGGACTTACCGAAATGTTGTTGTGCTATTTTATCTTCGATAATTCTGCCAAGACTGACTAAATATTTTGCAGTATAATCCTCTCCAAAATAAGAGCCCATTCCATAAAGACTGCCATAATCCATAAGGTCAGCGCGTTGAAAACCCGCTTTGCCATTCACTATATCTTCTGCTGTCATCACAGTTTGTCCAGAAGGAGATTGAAACTGCTGAGGTAAAGGTGGAGCAAGCTGGTAGGTTTTATAGGTACCCCAAATCAGTACTATAAAACAGATAATTGCTGTAATTAAAAGAATCCATTTTAAGACATTAGATACTTTATCAACGTCCATAGGCTCAACAATTGAGCTTTGAGGTGCATTATCCATTCACACATTCCCTTATTCGATTTTTTAATTTGCTCACAAACCAAGACCTATTGTAAAACAAAATTTCCTTTTAAGTATGATTATCTTATATCTCTTTTTTCATACAAGCGCTGTAATAATAAATGGAAATAAACTAATCCTGCGTAGGGATACCATTTGGCTGTAATTTCCGCTGTTTTCTTATAATCAGGTTTCTTATCAAGATGCAGCAATTGATATAAATTATTTTGTGCACCAATATCATCACCAGGAAAAGTGTCGATTCTTCCCAAACCACGCAATAAAACATATTCCGCAGTCCAACGCCCTATTCCTTTAAAACGACATAAAAAATTAATTACCTCATCATTTGTTTTCTTTTCTAAAGATCTAAAATTTGATTTTTCCTCAAGGATTGCAGTTGCTAAGCGGATCAGTGTTTCACTTTTATGTGTGCTATAGCCTATTTTCTTCAAATCAGAAACGGTGCAATGAGCAACCTCTTCCGGTCTTGGAAATGCGTAGAAAATGTGCTCCTTTTCCTTTATTCTTATACTCAGAAATTCAGCCAATCGATTTTGAATTTGCAATCCTGCATCAAGTGATATTTGCTGACATGAAACTGCATTAACAAGTGCTTCAAAAATAGAAGGGAATCGCGGCGGTTTAACCCCCTTAAATTGCGCAACCAGTGGGTTTAATTGAGCATCATGTTGTGTGAGATGATAAAAATCGCGTAGGTCCCATTTTAAGCCCAACATTTTCTCTATTTGAGATGTAAGCTGACTTTGAGATACGTCGTTTTGGCTTTCAATGGATAGAAGTAACTCTGGTTTATTAAGCTTTTTACTTTGCTCAGCAATGACTTTAACAGGCGCATTCTCTATGAGCAATAATCGTGTATAACGGCGTCCATCCCAAAGATCAACATTATTTTTGCTTCTTCGACGCAAAGCAAGAACTGTATAGTCCAGCTGGAATGGAGCCATAGGATGTAAGGTAAAAGTAGTCTTCATGTCACGATTAACCTAGTCCTTCATTAAAGTAGTCTTACTCATAATGGGAGCAAGAGGTAATAATACTCAATCTTTTTAATACACTAGGCAAATAAAGCTATAATTTCAACTGAAAAGGAGTACATTAACTTATTGATATGGAAAAAAAACATGGCTACTTTTTATAATGACCTGATTTGCTATCTACCATTATTATCAATAACAGTGACGAGTCAATTTTGGAGTTTAAAGAAACCATAGGACAATTGAAAAATGATGAAGCTGGTAAACCCATTCAGGGGCTTTATGGAAGTATGCGCGCTAATAAACATTTCTAATCAAATGGGCATACAATTACATATGCATTGATACCCCCATTTTGGGCCGTTCAAACCCCATGTTTTCAACTATATTGGCTACTTTTGCATCATCATTAAATTTTTCTTTGAGAAACTGTAACGCTTTTTCAGGAATTTCTGTTTTTGTACCTGCATTCTCAAAGCGAACAATATGATTCAATTTTTTCCCTGAATGTTCCATCGGATAACGTTCACCATCCCCGAAGTAAGAGGTTTTAAAACCTTGCTTTGCTAACATGTCTTGAAAAGCAGCAGCATCTTTAGGATTATCAAAAGCTATTTTGAATGTACCGTTCATCTGACCTTTGCCCACAAATGGGATATCCAAACTTGGAGAAGAGGTGGTCATCATGGTACGAATCATTTGACTCACTTCGTGATGTGACTCTTGAGTTGAATGTTTTTTAGTCTGATTCAAAGAATCTTTCATTCGAGAAGAAGGATAGCTAGCTTGTGTTGGTGTAGTCGAAACAACGGGTAAGCTGAGATGAATGAGATTCTTGTTACTGTAATTTCGCGTCATAATACCACGGGCTCGTTCAGACAAATCTCGGGGGTTTTGCACAATCATAGAAAAATTGCCTTCTTGTCGATGCAAACGATTACGTTCCTCCATCAACAAAATGCCTAGCTTATTACCTGTTGTAGCATGTGGTTCTATGCTTCCCCCTGTTCTCCACCCCCAATTACCATCCTGATTTTGCGAACTTCTACTTCCTGTATCTTCAATGAGACAAGCATTTCCTGTATCTTTCAACGCTCGTCGCACTAAAGGGTTTTTTAGTTTTTCCTGAATTGCTCTTTGCATTGCTTCGTCAGCTAATTTAAAATCACTCCATCGTTTTTTTTGTCCTAAATCTCTTGCATTCTGTGCATCTCCCTGAAGAATCCTCTCTAGATAAGCTTTATCATTAGGATCTTTTTGATATTGAAAATAATGCTCCACCGTGGGGAACGTTTTTTCTCCAAAAGGGGTTTGCATCTTAATAGGAATTTCTGCATAGTTAGAAAAAATCCCCCACTCCTCTCCTTCTCTATCAAAAGCAACTATATCGACACTATCAAACTGGGTATTATAGCGACCATGATTTGAAGAACCACTTAATTTCTTAATCGGACCTTTATCGGATCTTGCATTCAAAGGCATACAACAATATCTCTTAAAATTTTAAAACAATATTTTTATTATAGTTGATTTATTTTTATACAGTTGTTGTCTCGATTAAAATGATAATTTTTGATTATAGGAACGCGATGCAGTAATTTGATTTTTCGGTTTTTGGAGCCAATATATAGGGTGTTTACACTTCACTATCTTGAGCCAAAATGCTGAGATTTTAGAACACCGAAACGGAACATACACGAAGTATGTGAATATCGGAGCGCAGAAATCGCAGCATTTTGGCCAAGAAAGTAGAATTGTAAACAGGCCTACCCTTTTATACAAACAATAGGTGCTAGCCTGGCAACCTTTTGGGTTAAACCTGATGCTTGTGCGGCATCCACAACAAAATCGACATTCTTATATGCCTCGGGAGCTTCTTCTGCTACACCACGGTAGGAACTACTGCGAATGAGAATCCCTTGTTGTGCCAGTTGCTTGATGATTTCACTACCACGCCATTTTTTGGTTGCTTGATGTCGACTCATCGCGCGTCCTGCGCCGTGGCAAGCAGAACCAAATGATTTATTTTCAGCACTTGGAGTACCTACCAAAATATAAGATGCAGTCCCCATACTGCCGCCAATAATCACCGGTTGACCTACATGTCTAAAGTCTTTTATTAATTGAGGGTGACCCGGACCAAAAGCTCGTGTGGCCCCTTTACGATGAACAAATAAACGCATCGTCTTACCATCCACCTGATGCGTTTCCTCTTTACAGGTGTTATGGGATACGTCATAAATAAGCTTTATTTGGGTTCCTGGCATTTCATTCTGAAAAACTTCACGCATAAAATGGGTAATGATTTCACGATTTGCCAGAGCACAATTTATTCCTGAGCGCATAGCGCCTAAATAGCGTTCGCCCATTGGTGAACGAATAGGCGCGCACGCTAATTCGCGATCAACCAGTTGAATACCATGCTGCTGAGCATAAATTAACATGGAGCGCAAAAAATCAGTTCCTATTTGATGGCCTAGCCCACGCGAACCACAATGGATACTCACCACCACATCCCCCAGTGCTAAACCAAATGCAGCGGCAGTTTTTTCACAATATATCTGGCGTACTTCTTGAATTTCCAAATAATGATTACCTGAGCCTAAAGTACCCATTTCATTTTTTTGTCGTTTTTTTGCATGTTCTGAAACATACTCGGGTAATGCGCCTTCTACACAGCCATTATCTTCAATTCGCTCTAAATCTTCCCGTTCACCATATCCTTGTTTTACAGCCCAGACAGCGCCGCCACGCAGCATATCATCCATTTGCTTCATAGTGAGGTTAATACGGCTTTTGCTGCCTACGCCTGCTGGAATATGGGCAAATAAAGCGTCTGCAAGCTGTTCCTTATACGGCTCAAATTCTTCTCGCTTAAACCCAGTTGATAAGAGCCTTACCCCACATGAAATATCAAAACCAACACCGCCAGCGGAGACAACTCCTTCATTGTCAGGATCAAATGCCGCAACACCTCCAATAGGAAACCCGTATCCCCAATGTGCATCAGGCATGGCAAACGAGCCGTGAACAATGCCGGGCAAAGTTGCCACATTAGTGACTTGCTCATAGACTTTCATATCCATATTGAGTATTAATTCTTCTGAAGCAAAGATAATCCCAGGTACACGCATTTTCCCATGCTTGGAAATTTGCCATTCAAAGTCACTCATTTTTTCTAATCGATTTAAGTCCATTGATTTTCTGCCTTCTCTCCTCGGGGTTTATTATACATCGACTACACATTGAGCTACCCAAATGCCATTGCCTTGGTACACTTTTAATTCGGTGAACGTAGCGCCTTTAACCTCCACTGCAGGTTGATGCCGTTTGATATCCACTTGTTCTCCTGCAATTATAGCAGTTAACCTCCCCTCTTTTATGGAGACTTCGAATCGACTAAAAAGCATATTGTAGATTGCCATGTTGTAAATAATGGCATTTAACCAGTCGACAAATAAAATCTCCTGATTCGGCGCCTCACAAGTTACATGAAGCCTCTTATGGGGTTGGATTGATTGTGAATTGGTAATCACATTAGTCAGGGCCACCCCTCCCATCGCAAAGGCTTCCGCTAAAGTAGGCCCATACCCCCTCACCCCTATATCTGATTCATGAGAGAAATGTTCCCATTTTTTTTCTGCACTCATTACAGTCCTATTTTTTCACTTGAAATGGCCGTTGGCGACATCTACCGTTTAGCATATACAGCAATAGAGAAAATCACCATTCCCATACCTATGGCCTGCCCTAATGTTAAACGCTCGCCAAGCAACATCCATGCTATGAGTACTGTAGCTAATGGCATCACCGCAGTTGATAATGAAGCCATAACACCATCCACTTTCTGGCATCCAAAATTCCAAAAAACATAAAAAAGACCTGAGCTTAAACCTAAAATGATCAAAATAAGCCAATCTAAAAGCGAGGTGCTTAAACCGTTCCAAGTACTAAAGCTCAGACTAAGTAATAATAAAATAGCATTAATTGCATTGAGTAAAGAAGAAATGAGAAATACTGGAAGCGAATTAGCATGCATTTTACTTAAAATATAATAAGTTGCTTCGGGCAAAAGGGCGATTAAAACAAGCACATCTCCCCAAAATGAATGGCTTACGTGGGAGCCTCCGAGCCTATCGTATGCGATAACAATTAATCCCAATGTGGCAAAACCTACACAAATAGCTTTTTTGCCTGAAATTTTCTCACCAAGAATAATCCAAGACATCATCGCGATGATTGCAGGTAAAGCACTGGTAATAATGCCAGCCACATTAGCATCAGTATAATTTAACCCCCATAACATAAGGAAATTAAACAACACCCCGGCAGAGAGTGCCTGAGCACCGATAAAAACCCAATCTTTTTGCTTTAGTTGCGAAAAATAATAACGAACAGGTTTTCTTTTAGCAGGTGTGAGCCAATGTAAGGGTAATAAAATGAGCGCAGCCAAAGTAAATCGAAGCGCTAATAGAAGCAGGACAGGAATGGAGGAAAGCAGATACTTGGAAAAAACAATATTCACGCCTACCATGATTTGAGCTAGGATAAGAAAAAGCATGCCTTGCATAAAATAAGCGTTGGATTTTTTCATTATAAACACTTCTCTAAAGTGAAATCGAATCCATAGTTTATCAATTTTGAAATCAGTTTGAGTTATCCATTTCACGCATTTTATTTGCTGATAACGCTTTTGTTCTCCATTGAGAAGGCGATTCCCCAAATACTTTACTGAATCGTCGGCTAAATGCAGGTAAATTTTCATAACCCACTGCAAAAGCTATGGCTTCAATAGAAAGGTTTTTTGATGACAGCAATTGCTTTGCCCGATGTAATTTTTTAAATCGCCAATACTCAGCTATACTACACCCCAAAGCGTGTTTGAATCGACGTTGTAATTGACTTACGCTCAAATAACACTGCCGTGCAACTTTAGTTACATCTACAGCATCTGCAAAATACAAATCAATCCAGTTTTTTGCCTTAATTGCTATTGGATCCAACTCCGGCGAAAAAGATTTTGTGGCAAAATGAATAATTAATTGATTAATTAATGAATCAGTGAAGAAATCCCCTTCTTTGACCGCTAAATAATGATGTGTAAAATGTAAAAGCTTTTTCATGCTCGCAGTTAAATTAAAAGCATGAGATCTGCGATCTTCAAATAGATGATTTTGGGCAGTGACATCAATCACTAAAAAAAGATTATTCGGACTTCCTGCAAAACAATGCCGTTCATTAGGCGCAATAAATACACCAACCTGCTTATCAACAATACCCGCATAAAGACCTGACTCTAACTCCATGGAGCCAGCAAGAGGTAAAACCAATTGCGCAAAATCATGAGCATGACTACAACTTTCAGTATGATAAGAACGAAGATCGATACGATTGGTAATCAATTTAGCTACCCGCTGTGAAAAACAGTTTAATAAAAATACTCTTATTATACCACATGGAGTAAAACATATTTGCAGTTGGTTTCCCTCTTCTTTAATTTTGCAAAAGCCTTTACAGCTGAGCAAAATAATTACATAATGACTAATTATTTTTGTTCCACGGGTGAACAATTTATCCATCTAATCTTATTTTTGGAGTCCCACTGTGCAAAAAAAAATTGATGTAACAAATCTACCTGTATTTTCTTTAGATGCGTTATTTGCAGAGGAAGTAGAAGCTGCAAATATTCCCCAAGTCAGCGCCACAGCTGCCTCTGCCCTGAAAATATTAATGTTACGCAATCAACAAGGTTATATTAATGAAATCAATAAATTGGCAGATATCTGCGCTCAGTTATTGAAACAAGGAACTTCTATTCACTCAGTAGTCCAAGCAATCAAATCCGGTATGGCCACTTCATATCAACAAGCACTGGATAAAGTAACCAGCGAAATCGGTCTAGGTCAATTTCAATTGAATCACACTAAGCCTCAAACAGTTGCTGGACAAAATTTGGAAAAACACGTTAAATCCATGCGGCGCTATAAAGAAACTCCTCTTATCGACCTTATGGAAGCCGTTATTACAGACACTTTGGTGCAAGCAAGCGCAAAATTTGATGCTGATCTTGGGGATTTCGACTTTTTAAACTTTAAATCCCAGCTTGTTACGTTATAAAACGTTCGATTTTTAATCACCTGGCCTGAGTGAAAGCCATGGCTGTCAAGTGAAGCAGAAAGCGGACATTGCCATTTCTGCGAAGGCAGGAATCCACCTATGAATGAGCCCATTGCCAATATAAAAATGGATCCCCGCCTGCGCGGGGATGACAGAATACACATTTTCCTGGTTAATTTTGTAGGGAACGCTCAGAGCGTGTTCGCAGGGTTGCCTCAGAACGCTACAATTTCATTGTCAAAACATCTGTAGGATGAGAAAACAACTGATTCTCTGCGATAATCTGCGCTCCAGCATTTTCATAAAATCGATTTAATGAAGGTTTTAAGGTATCTAACATGATAAATTCCGCTTTTTGTGCTTTTGCAATTTGCTTAGCCTGTTCAATGATTTGCTTGCCAAAACCTAATCCGCGATAGGGCTTATCCACATAAACATACATTAATTCACTCACAGCAGGTGCCTTAAACTTTTTTTCATTAAATTCAGGAGCCATTTCTTTTGGGAATAAAGCAAATAGCGCAACAGGTTCATCATTCAAGGTCCCTATATATACATGTTCCTTCAAGTCATTGAGAACGCCTTTACGATATTCCACTCCTTTATTACGAATATAGCCCCATTCTCCTTCTGCCCAAGTTGCAGCTAGCGATAAATACTCCATACGCTCCGATAATGGCTTAAAATCCAATTGATGTTTAAATAAAGCAGCACTAAAAAGTAACATCTTATATCCTCATAACGAGCAAGCTCAGCTTGCCATGGACTTCGAACCCAAACCTGTCATCGACAGGCCAAAAGTGTATCATTTTAACAATCCACTGGGAAATAGGACTCATTTCATTCAAAATTTGAAGTCTTTCTAAAAACCAGCGGCTAGAATATATGGAATACCCAGATTCAAAAGGAGACTACGATGCAAAAGCGTAAACTCGGAAAAAGCGGCCTGGAAGTATCTGCCCTAGGCCTCGGTTGCATGGGGATGAGCTATTCTTATGGACCACCAGCAGACAAACAGGAAATGATCTCTTTACTGCATGCCGCCATAGAACTAGGGATTACATTTTTTGATACTGCCGAAGTTTATGGTCCTTTTACCAATGAAGAACTTTTAGGTGAAGCGCTTGCACCTTATCGTGGAAAAGTAGTCGTTGCAACAAAGTTTGGCTTTAAACTGAATCCCACAGGAAATAAAAGATGGTCTGGATTAGACAGTCATCCAAAACACATAAAACACGTTGCGGAAGCCTCCTTAAAACGACTTAAACTGGAAGCAATTGATGTGTTTTACCAGCATCGTGTTGACCCCGAAGTTCCTATTGAAGAAGTAGCTGGTGCAATAAAAGACTTAATTCATGAAGGCAAAATTAAACACTTTGGCCTTTGTGAAGCAAGTGAGCATACAATCCGAAGAGCCCATAAAATTCATCCCATTACTGTAGTACAAAGTGAATATTCTTTATGGACAAGAGGTTCTGAAGCTGAAATCCTTCCCACACTTGAAGAGTTAGGGATCGGCTTTGTTCCTTACAGCCCATTAGGGAGAGGGTTTCTCACAGGTAATATTAACCAAAACACACAATTTGACAGTTCTGATTTTCGCAATACTTTGCCTCGGTTTACATCCGAAGCACGACAGGCGAATCAGGCATTGATTGACGAAATTGCCAAGATTGCTGCCCGGAAGAAAGCAACCCCTGCTCAGATTGCACTTGCCTGGCTACTCGCCCAAAAACCATGGATTGTCCCAATTCCTGGTACACGAAAATTAGCACGCCTTCAGGAAAATATTAAAGCAACTGAAATTAATCTTACATCAGAAGACTTAAATGAAATAAATCGCGCCACCGCTCAGATCACGATTATGGGTGATCGTTACCCAGAAAATTTGGAAAAAATGACCGGGCGTTAATTATTAAAAGTTGGAGGTAGTATTTATGCTAGAATCTATGATCTTGACTGTTAGGCAAAAATGGAGACTGTTTTATAATGTCCCTGTGGAGAAAATTTAAAGCGTTTTACAATGCTTCACCAGAAAATAGAATCGGATTTTATAACTTTCTTGCTTTTCTTGTTATTCCTATTTTAGGCATGACCATTTTGTACGTTTTAGTCCGTATTTTTTGGATAAACGCGTGAATAATTTAGCACTTAAATACCGCCTCATAGTTTTAACTATGAGGCTACTTAGTTCTATTTGGCTTGTTCAACTTTTATTGATCGTGCACCCGCTTTGGATTCCTGTTTTTTAGGCAAATCAATCCAAAGCATTCCTTTTTTAAACGTTGCTTTTGCCTTGGCCAGATCAACGGTTGAAGGTAACGAAATGGAACGTTCGTATTTTCCATAGCTAATTTCTCGAGAAATAAATTTTTTACCTTCATTTTTTTTCGAACTGGACTTTTCACCACTAATAGTGAGTACATTGTCCGCTATAGATACTTGAACGTCTTTTTCATCCATACCAGGCATTTCTAGCTGAACACAAAAATGCTCTTTATCCTCAACAATGTCCATTGATGGAGAAAGATCCATTTTTTCAAATTGCCCCCAATTTAATTTAGATGCAGGTAAAAACTCATTAAAGTCTCTAAATAATCTATCTACTTCATTTTGCAGACTTAAAAAAGGATTTTGCAAACGATTAATTTGAATGGAAGATCCTTTAGAAGGAGATCCTTTCTTGAATTGAGTTACTTTACTCATGATTCACCTCCATAACTTTATGGGTATCTATAAATTTTGGCACATAAAAAACCATTTTGTCAAATAAATGAATCATATGACAAAGAGATAAATAACCTAGGAATGGAGTGTCTAAATCCGCTCGCCTAACGGACAAGCAGGTTTCGATAATGAAGCCAGAGTAATAGAAACGCGATAGCAGGGATTAGAATATCAGTCCAAAATATAGTACCTGCATTACCGGGTTCAAAATTATGAGTCGTGATCATTTGATAAAGATGGACGCCAGCAGCCCCCCATAAGAACATGGCAGGCACAATAATCGTTGCCGCACGAAAAGCAATTTTACTTTTAAAGCTAATTATCCCATTCACAGCAATTCCCAAACTTGCAAATCCAACCTCCATTTGAAACGGGCTTTGCGGCCAGCCAATAAACTGCGCTGTAAAATCACCGAAGAAGACATGCATTACAAAATTAAACAAATAGGCCAAACCAATATTAAATAATAAAAACCAGGAAAATATAATTTCAATAATCTTGGCTTTTTTTATTGGCTTGGAGTGTATCAACCATTCTATAAAAGAAAACAACAAGCCCAAAATAAAACAGGTCAAAGTAAAATTACGCATCGCCAAAATAATCATATTGGCCATAATCCCTTCCATTAGTCCATTAGTAAGAATATGTTTTTTATATCAAATTACCTGAAAAAAATAGCAAACACAATTCATGATAAACAGCAAAAGTTTCCTAAGCGCTACCCTGTGTCGTAATGCAATATCTGGAGCATACTAAAAAGTTACAGGATTGGATTTTGTTTTATTTTTTTGCGGCGCTGATGAACTATATAGTACAAGCCTGGTAAAACCAGTAACGTTAAAAAAGTAGAAGAAATAATTCCGCCAATAACTACCGTTGCTAAAGGTCTTTGTACCTCTGAACCAGTGCCCGTTGCCAATGCCATAGGTACAAACCCCAAAGAAGCAACCAGTGCGGTCATGAGCACTGGCCTAAGTCTTGCCAAAGAACCTTGCAACACTGCATCTTTTAAATAGAATTTTTTCTGCTCGTATAATTTATTGATAAAAGTAATCATCACCAAACCATTTAAAACCGCCACCCCGGATAAAGCAATGAACCCGACCCCCGCAGAAATGGACAAAGGGATGCCGCGCAAATACAAAGCAAATACACCGCCAGTTAACGCAAGGGGAATACCTGAAAAAACTAAAAGTGCATCGCGGATATTACCCAGACTCATAAAAAGTAATAAAAAAATGCCTAATAAAGTAACGGGTACCACAATTTGCAAGCGCTGAGATGCAGATTGCAATTGTTCAAACTGACCTCCCCAAGTAATCCAATAGCCACTAGGTAATTTAACATTTTGTTCGATGCGTTCCATGGCTTCATTAACAAACGAACTTAAGTCTCGATTTCTCACATTTGCTGTAACCACCACACGACGCTTGCCACTTTCACGGCTAATTTGGTTTGGGCTTTCACTTCGTATCGTTTTAGCTACTTCACTCAATGGAATGAAATGGAGATCTCCATCCTTTGCCGGCGGTAAGGGAACAAAAACATTTCTTAACACATCAGGACTTGAACGCAAAGACTCTGGCAAACGTACAATTAAATCAAATCGTTTATCTCCTTCAAAAAGCTCCCCGCCTTTCTTGCCTCCTGTTGCAATAACAATGGCGTCTTGCACTGTACCTGCTTGCAAACCATAACGAGCGAGTGTATCTCGATTTATTTCAATAGTAAGCAGAGGCAGGCCACTTACCTGCTCTATCTTCACATCAGCAGCACCTGGCACCTCTTTAAGTTGCCTACTGATTGATTCAGCAATTTCTCTTAAGGCATTCATATCATCTCCAAATACCTTCACTGCTACATCACTGCGTACACCTGAAATTAATTCATTAAAACGCATTTGAATTGGTTGGGTAAATTCATAATTATTTCCAGGGATCTGTGTTACAGCCTGTTCGATTTCTTGCATGAGCTCTGGTTTGGTTTTTTTAGGATTAGGCCATTCTTTCCGTGGCCTTAACATAATAAACGTATCAGCCACATTCGGCGGCATAGGATCAGTAGCCACCTCAGCCGTACCTAGCTTGGAAAAAACGACGCTCACCTCAGGAAACTGTCTGATTCTTTGTTCAACTAAATCTTGCATGGCAATCGCCTGCGTTAAACTGGTGCCTGGAATACGCATGGCATGCATGGCAATATCGCCCTCATCAAGGCTTGGAATAAATTCACCACCTAATCGAAAAGCAATGAGAAGACTGATGAGAACCAACACTATCGCGACGCAAATCACCCCATATCGCACATGAAAACAATGCCGCAAAACTCGCGCATAGACTAAGGAAATACCATGCACTAACCGATTTTCTTTCTCTTGAATGCGACCTCTTAGAAAAATAACTACTGCAGCCGGCACAAAAGTTAAAGCGAATAACATTGAGGCCATCAGGGCAATAATCACCGTTTCAGCCATAGGTAAAAACATTTTTCCTTCCACACCAGTTAAGGTTAAAATCGGAAGATAAACAACAGTAATGATGAATACGCCAAAAATACTGGGCCTGATGACTTCGGTCGTAGCATAAGCAATCACTTTTAACCGCTCTTCATGGGTTAAAATACGTTGTAACTCATGCTGTTGCTCACCCAAATGTTTCATGCAATTTTCAACAATAATTACCGCGCCATCGACAATCAAACCAAAGTCAAGCGCCCCTAAACTCATCAGATTGGCGCTGATTTGATTACTGACCATCCCTGTGATGGTCAGCAGCATCGATAAAGGAATCACCGTAGCAGTGATCAGCGCTGCGCGAATGTTTCCCAAAAATAAAAATAAAATAACGCAAACAAGCAAAGCACCTTCAAGTAAATTGTTCTTGACGGTGTTAATTGTGGCATTAACGAGCGCGGTTCGGTTATAAACCGTAACGGCCTCGACTCCCTCAGGAAGAGATTTATTAATTTCCTTCATTTTAGCAGCGACGCGTTGAGATACCGTGCGACTGTTTTCTCCCATCAGCATGAACACAGTACCTAAAACTACTTCCTTGCTATTTTCAGTAGCAGCCCCAGTACGTAACTCTTTCCCTAATGCCACTTCCGCCACATCGCGGATATGAACAGGAGTACCTTCAAAGCTGGCAATGACAATATTTTCAATATCCGCTATGTCTTGTACTTGTCCAGGAATTCGAATGAGGTTCTGCTCGCCATTGCGTTCAATGTATCCTGCTCCCACGTTCGCATTATTGCGTTGCAAAGCCTCCACCACACTATTTAAACTCAAACCATATCGCACCAGTTTGCTCGGGTCGGGTGTAATATGAAATTGTTTTTCATAACCACCAATTGTATTGACCTCTGCTACCCCCTCCACATTCCGTAATTGCGGTTTAATGATCCAATCTTGCAGGGTACGAAGTTCTGTTGGATTATAACGTTGTGATTTAGGGACATTAGGCTTATTTTTCACCACGTACATGAATATCTCACCAAGACCTGTAGAAATAGGTCCTAATGTCGTTTCTGCTTCTGCAGGAAGTTTATCTTTAACCTCTTGTAAACGTTCATTAATTAATTGGCGTGCAAAATAAATATTCGTCCCATCTTTAAACACTACGGTCACCTGAGACAATCCATAACGTGATAAAGAACGGGTGTAATCTAAATTCGGCAAACCGCTCATCGCCAATTCGACAGGAAACGTGATGCGCTGCTCCACTTCGAAAGGTGAATAACCTGAAGCCTCAGTATTAATTTGCACTTGGACATTCGTGATATCCGGCACCGCATCTATTGGGAGGCGCTGAAAATTATATACGCCAAGCCCTGCAATAATCAGTGTGAATAAAAGGACAAACCAACGATGCTTTAAAGAAAAGCGTATAATTTTTTCAAGCATCTTTATCCTTAATCCTCATGGCTTGCGCCTTCCTTCCCTAGTTCCGCTTTGATATAGAAGCTGTTTTTACTGACGTAGCGTTGTCCCGCAGCAAGTCCTGAAGTCACCTCTGCCCACTGCTCATCCTTTTTTCCTAAAAGTACAGGGGTTGCCTCAAAATAATCACCTTGTTGAACAAAAACCACATCTTTTTCATTTATTTTCTGGATTGCAGAGAGAAGAACAGCGACAGGAACTGTTTTCTTATCGATGATGATGGCTCCATTGATGTACATACCTGGCAACCAGGAGCGTTCTTCATTAGGAAGAATGGCACGAGCCAAATTAGTCTGACTGTCTTCAATGCCTAAAGGGGAGATATAAGAAATGGTACTCAAGGTCTTAGGTTTTCCTTCATCCCCCGTTACGATGACTTCCATTCCTTGTCTTACAAGAGAGGCATCTTTACGATACAAAGTAAAATCTGCCCATACATTCGCTAAATTTGCTACTTCGTAAATCGGTTTGGTATTTTGCGTCAATTCACCATTCGTAGCATTCTTTTGCACAATAGTACCGGTAATCGGTGCGGTAATCGTGTAGTTTTGTAAACTTTCATTACTTTCTACTGTGGCTAATGTTTCTCCTTTCGTGACCTCATCGCCAAGATTTTTAATCATGGATTTGATAATGCCAGGATAACGTGCATAAATCGGTGCCAATGTATCGCGGTTAGGAAGAATTTTTCCTACTACGTTTAATTGAGTTTTGATCTCATGACTTTGTGCTCTTGCAGTGTGTATTTTTGCAGCATTAAGGACCGTTGGGCTAATTTGAACTCGCCCTTCGTACGAGGCATAATACCAATTCATCTGTTTTCCCAAGAACTCCAAGTGAACGGTAACATCAAAAGAATGAGGCTCTTTAATCACTTCATTGCTTTGTAAAAAATGATTAGCAGAACTAAAGGTAACCGTCTCTTTTTTGCCATTAAATCGTGTTAATAAAAGGGTCAACCGCACTTTATCTGGAGAAATAATCTTCCCACTCTCATAAAAATAAGCTCGGAAATGAGGAGGCATCGCACGCTCAAATATTAAAAGCTCAAGACTCAGCTCCCCTTTCTTAAATAAATGACCTCCGTGGGGACCTTTTTCCAGAGTTTCTTGAAAACCGCCCTCCTCAGTCATAGGCGTATTCTTACCCGCCCAGAAAATCAAACTTAAACTAAGTAAAAGAACACACAATAATAGAAAAGAAACCCATGGCTTTGGAAATTTCATTTACTCTCCTTAGTGGGACGAAGTCCTAAAAGTCCCGTAAGCTGAATTAATGCTTTATGATAATCCGCGTGGGCTTGTTGATAGTGTCGTTCCTCTTCATATAATGTATTTAAGGCAAGAGATAATTCAATATAAGTGTATCGTCCCATTTGATAGCCATCTTCAGCAAGTTTTATTGATTTACGGGCTAAAGGTAAAAGTGACTCAGTAACTAAATTTGCCTCGTATTGACTTTGTTGTGCCTGTAAAAAAACATTATAGACATTTTGCCTTACATCAAGTCGTGCTCCTTGATATGCATGTGCTGTTTGCGTCAATTGTGCCTCCGCGGTCAGTATCTTTCCTTGATTTCGATCAAAAACAGGTGCTTGCGCAAAAGCAGAAATTACTGCCGCATTGCTTCCATCATCGGAGAAATGACGCCCACCCAATTGAATATTTAAATCAGGCCAAACTGATTTTTTAACCGCAGTAATCGTTGCCCGCTTTGCTCGCAGTTGCAGTTGCAGTTGCATTAATTGCGGGCTTTGAGGCAGTTTTTTCAAGAGAAATGGCAAATCTAATACCACATCAGGTAACCCTTTATCCACTAAAGGCCTGTCGATTCTTAATCCATCACCTAATAAACGAGCAAGCTTTGCTCGTTGAGAAAGCGCATCGCGCATCGCTTTTTGTTCTTGAATACGCGCCTCACCTAAACGTCCTTGCGCTAATCGCAAATCCAATTCCGTACCCACTCCGGCTTTTACCCTGCGCTCGATCGCGGTCACAATCGTTTCATTCAGGCGAATTAATTTTTTAGTCACTTGATGCCATTGGCCTACATACAAAGCATCAACATAGGCCACACCAACCGATACATAAAGTGCTGCTTTTTGAACTTTAATCTGAGCCAAAGCTGCCAGATAATCTGCATAGGTTGCTTTTTTCAAATAGGAAAGACGATGCCCTAAAGGAATAGGTTGAGTTATAGATGCCGTGGTTTCTGCAGCCTCATAACTAGAATAGCTGCCTGAACCGCCAAAATTTTCAGCAGTTAACGTCAGTTGAGGGTTGGGATAGAGTCCGCTTTGGATAAAATAGCCGCGCATTGCTTGTGCTTTATCCATTTCTGCGTGCAAATCGGGATTATTACGATAGGCAATCTCTAACGCCTCTTTAAAAGTAAGGGGGGCAGCTGCTAGCGCCTCATTATTTATGAAGCTCATCAATAAAACAATGATGAAACCAATATAACGCATTCCTTACCTTTTAACTGTTCCATGATACTTGTCAAAGTGTAACCTGATTTACTTTCGTTTTATACTATCACTGGCATCAATATAAATCCTGTACCATCTACATTTCCAATTACCCACATCTCCCCTACTTTTCTCCTAAGGTTAACCAGAATAAACTAATGAAATGATATAAATTAATATGAACCTGTGTTATAGGTCTGACGAGTAGAGTATGTTTTATCCCAACATGCTTAGTTTGCTCATAGTACATAATTGTTTGGTCCAGGGAAAGATGAAAAAAATAAGGGAAGATGAGCCGCAAGGTCAATATATTTCAGAATTAATCCACGAATTAAAGCAACCAATAACAGCAATCAAAGCCTATTTAGGAGGTTGTGAGCTCAGAATTCAAAAAAACAACTTAAGCGCAGGACAAATACTCAGTATCTTGCAAAAAATTGATGAACAGACTGAGTTGTTGAAAAATAAGATTGACTCCATATATGAGCATGCAGCTCAAGAAACATTCATAGAAAAACCTACTGACATCCATAGCTTTATTACAGAGATTATTTCACTGTATTCCTATGAAATAAAACATCACAATATTAGCTTAATCTTGGATTTTCAGGAAAATTTTTCTAATTTCCCTATTAATGGAGTTCAGATCAGACATGTTTTATTTCGTTTATTGAAACAATGTATTCACACTGTAGAAAAAAATAAGCTTCGCCAACCAAAATTAGAAATCCAAACAAACATAGATAAAAACATGATGAAAATTATAATCATAAGTAACTTTTTAATAAAAGAGGAGGATTTTGAAAAAGGGCTCACTTATTGTCATACCTCTCTCGATAAAGAGAGTGGTGTCTTATTAGCTGAATTATTTGCTCATAGTATTTGTTTTCAACTTACAGCATTTCAACAAAGGTAATGGATATGCCTTCTAATAAAACTGTTTTCGTCGTTGACGATGATCCCGAAATATGCAAATCATTCAAGTGGTTATTTGAATCAATAAGCCTTCAAGTACAAGCCTATGATAATGCCAGAGATTTTCTCGATAGTTACACTAATCAACAGGGGTGTTTAATCATCGATGTACGGATGCCTATAATGAGTGGCTTAGAATTATTGGAGCAATTAAATGCGTCACAAAACAGATTACCAGTAATCGTAATCACAGGTTATGGTGATATTTCAATGGCAATACGCGCAATGAAAGCAGGGGCGGAAGATTTCATTCTTAAGCCCGTTAATCATCAAAATTTATTAGAAGTCACACAAAAATGCCTTAAAAAAAATAATAACAATACAATCTCTCAGTCTAATTTTCATGAGCGAATGAATAGTTTGACCAAACGTGAAAAACAGGTTATGAACTTGGTTGTTGAGGGTAAATTAAATAAACAGATCGCTTATGATCTTAATATATCCATATCGACAGTTGAAGTTCATCGTGCTAATGTCATGAGAAAAATGGAGACTAAATCTTTAGCTGAGCTTATAAAGATTAATCTAATTTATACTAGAGCCATTGATTCTACAGAATGAATCAGTTTGATTTTGTGTATGGTCAAATTTGTTAGAAACATGAAATTGACATTACACGCCATAAAAAAACAGGGATTCGTTAAAACTGGAGCAATGATTTTTCACTCTACCATTAATTCAATCCCATGAAACGAGAAAAAAAGAAAGAGCAATTTATATTATTAATTGAAGATAACAGTGCTGTAAGTGAAGCTTTAGTTTGGGCTTTAGAATATGCCGGGTATACGACAGTGACTGTTAGAAATGGTCAAGAAGCGCTAAATATGCTTGAAGAAGATCCTCTGCCAGCAATTATTTTTTTGGATCTCATGATGCCTGTACTTGATGGTTTTGAATTCCGAGAAAGAAAAAAAGCATCTCAGCGGATTAGAAATATCCCAACAATTATTACTTCTGCTAAAACGAATTTAGAAAAAATGGAAAAAATGCAAAATGAAACTTTTTTATCCAAACCTTTTGATCTAAATGATATGTTTCATATTCTAAAAGAATATAATAATTTAAATGAATAAAAATTATCGCTATCTTCATTTCTCCTGTTAATACCGTGGACATGAAATAGGCAAATGAGTAATCTTCCAAACATCACTTTCTAAATTCACAATGCGCACCAGCCCAAAATGAATGAATATGTGGTGGAATGAACGTAAGTAATTTAATTTGGGAGTCATTATACTGTTCCCAATCCCACAAAAATTGTTCCTCGATTTGCAAGACACCTATTCGCCTCAACTCCTTTTTCAAGGTTAACTGTATGAGCTTTTTTTTAAAAACACCATTACGAAATACATCGGCTGCATTATGGGTTTACCCTATATTTGGATTAAGAAATTTGATATATAGTTAAAGCTCTTAAGAGGAGTATGTATTGTTTAAAAATTACATTATTGTAATCGGAGGATCAGCAGGTGCCATCACTGCACTAGATAGCCTATTAAGTCCATTACCAGCAGATTTTCCTGCTACCATCCTTATAGTAGTGCATATTCCTCCTACCCCAATCAGTAGATTACCTCAAGTCATTAGTCATTTTACTAAAATTCCCGTAGTTAATCCCTTTAATGGATTGCCTTTAGAGAGCAATCGTATTTATGTTGCACCCTCGAATGTTCATATGATTATTGAGAATGACACAATTTCTCTTAAGCATAGTCCTAAAATTAATAAGTGTAGGCCTGCTATTGATCCCTTGTTTTCGTCAGCGGCATATCATCATGAAAACCGTGTCATTGGCATTCTATTAAGTGGTTTATTAAATGATGGCAGTGCTGGCTTAAAAGAAATTAAAGAGCATAAAGGCATCACCATCATTCAATCGTTAGAAGAAGCTGAATATCCTGATATGCCGAAAAATGCGGCCCAAAATACTACTATAGATCATTGTTTGCCAACACATGATATTGCATCGTTACTAATAAAATACATAAATAATCCTTTGCCACCATTAAACTCAAATAAATAAATTTGCTTTAGGATATTAGATGACTACAAAAAAAAATAATATGCGCTCCCAAAAACAAAATCCTATGCCAGAACAATTATCCAATTCTTCGAGCATTGTGGAAAAAAATGTGAAACCCAAAAGTAATTCACCTTTTATTGTAGCAATTGGTGCGTCAGCAGGAGGCTTGGAAGCATTAAAAAATTTATTTTCTCGTTCTAAAACAAATGAGAATCTTGCTTTTACAATAGTGACTCATCTAAGTCCGGATAAAGAAAGCGTATTACCTGAATTATTACAACAATATACCCCACTAAAAGTATTGCCTATGAGCAATTACCAAAAAGTAGAGGCTAATCATGTTTATGTATTACCCCCAGGAAATACCGTGCTTATTCGAAAAGGAATATTGCATTTAGCCCCGATTACTCCTGATACTAAAATGCATCCTATTGATGCCTTTTTTTGCTCCTTAGCTGAAGATCAGGGTTTAAAGAGTATTTGTATTATTCTTTCAGGGGCAGGAAATGATGGTACTATTGGATTGCGCGCAATAGCGAAACAAAAAGGATTGGTTATTGCGCAAATGGCTAAATCCGCTGCCTATGATGTTATGCCAAAAAGTGCAATAAACACTGGGTTAGTTGATTATATTTTTCTTCCTCAACAGATATATCCATTTCTTATTAGCTACATAGCTTATTTTGAAAATAATAAAACGCTTCTCCCCGCAAGCATCTCCGATGAAATACAGCAAATATTAATATTACTTAAAACGAATACCGGCCATGATTTTTCTTTATATAAGCCTAATACCATTTTCCGTCGCATCCAAAAACGATTAAGTATTTTACAAATCGAAAATTTATCAGATTATATGCAATATTTACAGCAACACCTTACTGAAATACAAATTTTATTCAAAGAGCTGCTTATTAATGTCACTCATTTCTTTCGGGATCCCGAGGCGTTTGATGCACTAAAAGAGATATTACTCGAAAAGATTTTATCCAATAAGTCACAAAGTGAAAACTTAAGAATATGGATTCCAGGATGTTCCACTGGAGAAGAAGTTTATTCAATTGCAATTATTTTGCAAGAGTGCATGGAGCAATTAAAATGTCATTTTAAAGTTCAGATTTTTGGCACCGACATTGACGAAGAGGCGATTGAAATTGCACGAGCAGGAATTTTTTCTCTTGAAATTAAAAAAGATGTCTCGGAAGAACGGCTAAAACGTTTTTTTATCCGAGACGAGAATTCTTATAAAATAAACCTTGATATACGAAAAATGATTATTTTTGCAGTGCAAAACGTCATTAAAGATCCACCTTTCACGAATCTTGATTTACTGAGTTGCAGAAATTTATTAATTTATTTAAGCTCGCAGCTACAAAAGAGACTTTTTTCACTCTTTCACTATAGCTTAAAACCTGATGGACTCTTGTTATTAGGAACCTCTGAAGCGATTAGTAGCTCTGTTGATTTGTTTACAATTCTAAATAGACAGTGGAAAATTTTTCAAAGGAAAGGTGGAGCAACAGCATATAACTCAACTATGCATCTACCTTATGCAGCTCAGCATTCAGAATCAATGAACTTACATATTATGGAAAAAAATAATCAAGGTAGTAAACCCAGTTTGTCGCATTTAGTCGAGCATATTTTATTAGATAATTATACCCCGGCTTCTTTCGTTCTCGATGAAAATGGAAATATTATTTATATCTACGGTCGAACCAGTAAATTTATAGAGTTTGCTTCAGGGGAAGTACATTTAAATTTTATTAATATGATACGAACCGAATTAAAGTCTAAAGTTTTGAGCGCAATGCGAAAAGCCTCAGCATCACAAAAAGAAGAAACGCTTATAGGTCTTCCTCTTAAAGAGGGTGCTGAATTCCGGTATGTCAATATAAGAATTAGACCGATCTTCGAAGCAAAATCGTTCAATCGAATGCTTCTTTTATTAGTTTTTGAAGAATTGCCAGCAATAGTCCCACATAATGAACTATCGAAGCAAGAAAAAAAAGGGGAACTTGGCAAAAAAATTATTCAATTAGAACAAGAATTCAAATATACAAAAGAAAGCTTACAATCTACAATTGAAGAATTAGAAACTTCTAATGAAGAACTGAAGTCCAGTAATGAAGAACTGCAATCAACTAATGAAGAATTACAAAGTACTAACGAAGAAATTGAAACCTCAAAAGAAGAATTACAATCTTTAAATGAAGAATTAACTACAGTGAACTCAGAACTAGAAAGCAGAATTGAACAATTATCAAGTGCCAATGATGATATTAAGAATCTCCTTGATAATACAGAAATTGCAACCATTTTTTTAGATAAAGATTTATGCATCAAACGCTTTACTCCCAGAGCAACAGATATTATTAATTTAATTCCAACAGATGTCGGACGTCCTATCAATCATATTGTATCTAATTTGCAATACGATAAATTGACAGACGATGCGCGTAAAGTTCTTAAAACATTAGAATCGAAAACAATAGAAGTAGTTGATAAGAGCGGACGTTGGTATGTCATAAGAATTATTCCCTATCGTACGGTCAATAATATTATTGACGGTATCGTGATTACCTTTTTAAATATTCATAACCAAAAAAAAGCTGAAAATGAATTAATTAAAATAGAAGATGAACTTAAAGCCTCCAAAGCAATTGAAGTTCAATTAATTAATATACTTCCTTATCCAGTTTTACTGTTAGACAAGCATTTCAAGGTCTTTTTAGCCAATAATCGTTTTAACGAACGATTTCTTGAACACAATGAAAGCATTATTGGCCAAAATATTTTCAAATTGAAATTGAAATTTGATCGAAACAAATTGAACCACTTTTTAGAGAAGTTTCTCAGCAAGCAAGATCTTCATTGTGAAGGCGAACTAGAACTTAGCAATACTGCTGTTTGCCAAATCACAGTGCAAAAAATTTCGGGCTCTTTATTATTAATACAATTTAAAACAGATTCATTATAGGAATGCTTGAATAAATTCCAAATATTTTGAGAGAAATTAAATGGATTTAACAGTCAATAGAGAACTATTTGTCCCGATACCAGAGGAAATTAAAAAATTACAAGAGCAGCTGTTGCTCAAACAAAAAGAATTAAATAAAAAAGATCGGGAAATTGATTTCCTTAATTCGGAAATAGATGAATTAAAAAATCAATTTATTGAATTTTATGATTTTAATTCCACGGCTTTTTTTACTATTAATAAAAATTACTTAATACACTCTGTAAATTTTCAAGGCGCCATTTTATTGAATTATGATCGCAATCAGTTGATTCATAAAAATTTTTTAAATTTAATTAATCCTTTTCAGAAAAATAATCTAGAAAAATGCATCCATACCCTAATGGAAAAAAAAATAAAGCAAGTATGTGAGCTGGAATTACTACAAAAAGGAGGAAAACGAAAACAAGTACGTATCGAATGCCTGGTTACAAAGAATGAACACTTAATACGACTTATTCTTAAAGATATTACCTATGTACGCCAATTAGAATCACAACAGATACAGTTAAATCGATCGTTAGAGACGATTACTAATTTGTTGCAAAATGTTTCCGATGCAATAGCCACACTAGATAAAGAATTTTACTTTAAAATTATAAATCCCACTTTTATTAATTTTTTTTCTAGGATTTTTACCATAAAAATTCAAACAGGAATGAATTTTCTTACACTTATTTCCAATTTTTCAGAATATAAACAACAACTAATCAAAGCATGTCATCAAGCTCTTTTAGGAGAAGAAACCACCATTTTAATTGAAAATTCGAGTGAATTATATGAAGCTAATTTTTGTTTTGAAATCAATTTTAATCCTATTTATAACCACTCATCCCAAAACAATGAAATTATTTTGCTTATTAAAGATTTAACCGAATTTTATTTACAAAAAAAATTAAAAATGAAAGAGCAAGCAAAATTAGCTCATGCAATTCGCTTGAATACAATGGAAGGAATGGCATCAGCATTGTCTCATGAAATTAATCAGCCTTTAACTGCCATTTTTCTTTATGGTCAGACGTGTCTTTTACAAATCAAAGAACACATTGAAAAAAATAAATTAGATCCGAGTCCATTAGCCTTGTTGAATAAAATTATTTTACAGGCAAAACATGCCAGTGAAGTAATGAGTCGTATGAAAAGCTTTATTTATCAAAATGTGCATTTTCCAGAAAGAGCGGATATCAATACCTTAATTCAAGACACCATGATTTTTTTAGATTATGAGTTAACACATTCAAAATTAAAAATTAATTTAATTTTAGAAGAGGAGCTCCCTAAATTAGATATTGATAGAATTCAAATCATGCAAATCATTATCAACTTAACGCGAAATAGCATTGAAGCGATGCAAGAAAATACAAGCCAAACTCCTGAGCTCACCATTCAAACAAAGAATAAAGATGAATACATTGAAATTCATTTCCGTGACAATGGACCAGGAATCATTCCTGAGCATAAAGATAAAATTTTACACTCTTATTTTACCACCAAAGCCCAAGGAACTGGTTTGGGGCTTACTATTTGTAGAAACCTCCTTGAAGCCCATGGCGGTAAACTTTATGTGCAGAATCATGAGGGCATAGGCGCTTGGTTTATTTGCACTTTACCCAAACACAGGGTGTGACTAAACATTAAGATCATTTAGAATCACCAATACGATTACCTCGTGATTCTAAATTATCTTACTATTAAAATAGGATTTCAAATATGTTAACTACTTTGTCAAGAACTTTTATTTTGACCAGCTTTTTTTCAGGAATTTTTATCAATTCATCATTTGCACATTCTCACCACGAAACAAGTTCTATAGGAAATCCAGTGAATGCAACAAAGGCCACCAAAACGATTAAAGTGACTGCTTCTGATGATATGCGCTTTAATTTTTTACAAGCCCCCAAAGTTCATGATGGTGAAATCATAACATTTGAAGTGACCAATATAGGAAAAGTAGTTCATGAATTTTCTATAGGCGATGAAAAAGAACAAAAAGAACATCAAAAAATGATGCGTACCATGCCAGGTTTGGTTCATAAAGATGGTAATACCATCACAATTAATCCTGGTGAAACTAAAACATTGACTTGGCAATTTAAAGCAAATCCAAAGCATGATGTTGTATTTGCCTGTAATATCCCAGGCCATTTTGAAGCAGGCATGTATATGAAAGTGAAAACGGCCAAACTGGACAGAAACTCTGTAGTCATAGGTATTAGGGGATCAGTGAGCTAAGTGCTGTTCCACTTAGCAATTGGCAATCAACACATTCCAGTTTTCCTTAGTTTTTATAAGTAAGACCTCGATTGTAAAAAAAACATACGGGAATTAAAATTGCCAATTCCTGATTAAAGAATGCAGCATTTTTTTCAGAAAACAAGAAAAACAAGTTCTACCATGTGTGCAATATGTCTCGATGAGTGTATCGGAGCAATCTAATGAATGGAGTTATTATGGATAATAAAAACATAGAGCCGCTGTTTGAAGAAGTTGACAAACAAATAGATGGAATTGTATTGCATCTGTTAAAAAAATATGCGCTAAAAAATGAATTTTTACCAACGCTTGATGCTCATTTGCAGGAAGAGAATAGAGCAGAAACCCTTGCCCCATCAATTTAGTTATACACATTAAGAATTTCTTGCCGCTACTCATAATAAGGATATCGTGATGAAATTTGATCAACATACAACATGGATTCTGACTGCAGATACAAGCACTTGCAGAATCTATAAATCGACCACAAAACCTTATCAATTCTCACTGGTCAAAGAACTTTTTCATCCTGAAGCTAAGCTTAGAGATATTGAGATGACATCAAGTAAATCGGGACGCTTCAACACCGGAACCACCACTCAAGGAACATATACCCAACAATCCGATCCAAAAGAAATCGAGAACGATAATTTTGCAAGAGAAATTGCAGAAGAGCTGGATAATGGTAGGAATAATCACGACTATGACAGACTCATTATCGTCGCACCGCCTCATATGAATGGGCTTTTATTACAGCACACAAACAAACATATCAATAATTTGATAACTTATAACATTAAGAATGACGTGATTCATTTAACAGAGCAAAAATTATCTGATTTTCTACGAGAACATTTGCCAATGTAAAAATTAGAAATTCCGCGGACTAAACCGCGGAATTTTAAGCAGGTGATCATTAACTATCAAATAGCGCTATCTTTTTTAACTCACATCCATGAGCCTAGACCACTTGAACCTCTTGTGCCAAGAGACCTTTTTGCCCTTTTCCTTGCTTAAACAACACAGACGCCCCTTCTCTAAGTGTCTTAAAGCCACTTCCTTGAATGGAACTGAAATGCACAAAATAATCCTGGCCATCACTTTGGATAAATCCGAAACCTTTGCGTTCGTTAAACCATTTTACAGTCCCTTTTATCTTTTCTGACATTGTCATTATTCCTTTATTATTAGCAGTTCAGAACTAAATGTCTTTTAGTTGAAGGTACACTTAATGAACTCATTTCAAGTACTTCAAATAACTGTAAATCAAGAATAATTTCATCTTAATTTCCAGATATTTTTTACACAATTGAGGATTTTGCTTATAAAAACTAAGGGAAATGGGGGCATTAATCATGATCAATTGATAAGAAGTGATTTTTGCTGTAAGAAAAATCCAGCGCAATAAAACATCGGGTTTCTTAATAAATGGTTACCTTATTCTGCAGGTTTTGTTAGCATTTAATTCACAACGATTATTACTACATTACAGTTTGAACTTTTTTTCCATAGTCCGAATCATGTTCTGCTAAATAATTTTTTAAGCTTTCTGGCATTGCCTCTCTTAGGTTATGCTGATCCATAAAATCAGCTAAACTCTCATCTTTATCCTTTTCAATTGCTCCTTTTTCAATAACTCTTTCAAATAATTTGCCAAACTTGCTGCCTTTAGCCATATTAGTTTTATATGGTCATCCGCCATTTGGCTTATGTCTTGTGTACGCGTAATTTTTTCACCTATTTCGTTGATAGGATGCTGAAGAGATGATTCAAAGAATTATCGTATTGCCTTTTTTGGGGAGGATATCTGTTTAAGAAAAGTTCTTGTTTGTATAATTTCGTTCTCTAGTTTAGACGAGGCCATTTACTTTCTCCTCTTTGATTGGAGTATTATCAAAAGCCCATGGGCTTCTTACCCTGCTAAGAAAAATTGAATAACACTAAACCATTATTATCGTCACCGTTGCTAATTCTGCAAAACCAATCAACAACCAATTTTTGCTTCTTCAAAACGGGATCGATGAAATCCACATGCAGTGTCGCGGTGTTATCTTCAAAAACACTTAAACGACCAGAAAATGTTAAGAATTCTCCTGTGGGTTTCTCTATAAAAATTTTCATGGAGGTAGTCACGGTATCGATTAATTGATCATCAATATCCTCTTTACCATGAAAAAACTGGGTAAAATTAAAGCGCGTTGTAGCTCCATTTAATCTTCTTTTTGCTTGAGTCGAAAGTTCAGGACCTGTGACCTGGCAATTATCAAAATGAATAATTGCGCGGACATCACTACCACTCTCAACGGCTTGTACAAGTTGAGGAAAATCAGTGATATTATTCGTAAATGAATTAGCATGACTTAAGGGAAACAACAAGAAGGTCGTAACTACCACTGATTGCCAAATTCTCATTTATGTCCTCCATGACTCTTTTCCTCATTTGGAGCTCCTCTTAACCAGAATAAATCGTATTGAGCTAATTAACCCATGAGGCCTCAGATACCTTAATTGTAGAACGAATTATCCTTTTTTCCATTTTTTTATCTATAATTTAAAAAAGTTTTAATGTTGTAAAAATTATGGTCAGAGCAGTATCCGAAACAGTTACTCTATTAAAAAAACATTTAAAAAATAAAAAAAGGACACATTTTTTAAACGGATCATTCCACTCTCGTCAGTCTAATGACTCTTCTCACTCAATTTGATGCGCTGAAATACCTACCAGACGACGACACAGAAAAGACAAAAAGGAACGAGTGCATCAGTTCACATTCATGTACCATAATTTAAACTTCAATCATACATAAAATGTTGTAAATCAAACGAATAGCTTAGACACTTTACCTGCCGCTTCATTCACAAATAGACCCTGTGTTGCTTTCGTTTGCGGATTATGATTTGATTTTGATAAAGGACTTCACTGATTCGTAAAATGGAATACGTCGTCTATGTACTGCTTTTAGTCTCTCTACTGATTGTAGTAATGCACCAGTTTAAGCTCATTTCATTAAATCGCTTATCTTTATCAAAACAGAATGCTTTAGAACATGAAGATTTATTAACTCTTTTTGATAAATTTAATTACAAACATGAAGACGGCGTTTGTCATGGCTTTACGTTAACCTGGGCACAAGAAGCAGCACTTGGATTAGATTATCAATTTTATAATCGGCTCAATCTGATTAAGCGAGAAAAAAAAACATTACCCGATACACTACAAGTAATTAGTGAGAAAATAAGATCCAGCCAAACTCTATCCAGAAAAGAACAAAAGCGAAATGAAGTAAGACCTTTTCTTGAAGCCATATGTCTCGCTCAATCCCCCGACGATTATCATGAGATTTATGCTCAAGTGATTCAACAATCTAATATTGATATGATTTATAAGATGATTCAACTTAATCTCTATAGGAATCAAAACACCGTCAAGAACCTGTTTAGTAAAACAATAAGTTTGGCATCGCCGCAAAGCGTCAAAGAATTTTTACAACAACTGTATATTATCCTCCCAGCTAAAAGTCATGTTGTGGTGATTTGCAGTAGTGAGGAACATACCGTTGGTTTTAAAAAGCATAAGGACAATACATGGTTATTCATGGATATCAATCACTTATATGAACAAAATGAAGAATACCCTTATCAATTATTAACCAGTGAGGAACTCTGTCCCATACTTTATAAATCTCTCTTTGAATCCAGTAGAAGTTTGGTATTTCACTGCTCTTTTATCGCAACATCAGGAAAACGGAATTTAGTGCAAAAAATCCGAGCAATTGATGATTTATATCCTGTCGATTCAGAGATTATCCAAACCACTAATTGTCGCGGCTATGGCGCGCTTGCTCTGGCAGTTCAAAATGATGATAGAAGTACAGTATGGAAAATACTACGATTACACAATAAATCACCGGTTATCAGCCAATCCGAATTAGAGAATGCATTCTTTTATGCGGCGGCCTGCAATCGGTCGAGCATTATGCATCAACTAATAAATATTCCCAAAATCGATATCAACAGTCCTTGTAGTCAGGATGACTCTCCGCTGGGAGTGGCTTGCAGATATGGCAATGACCGTATTGTGCAATTGTTGCTTCGCGATGCCAATATTAATGTGAATATGCAAAACTCCAAAGGAATGACTCCCTTAATGCTTGCCTGTAAATCATCTTATACACAAAAAAATCCTGCATTATTTAAGCTGCTTTTAGCAGCCAAAGCCAATGTGACCCTCACCAACGTCGATGGCGAAACAGCGCTTGATATTGCCAAGAAACACAATAATCAGGCAGCACTAAATGTTCTGGTGTCTTGTAGTTCCCAAACTGTCTCTAAATACAGTTCTGATTTATCACATAGCCGCTCTTCTGCAACAATGCCAACATCAGGTACTCTTTTAAATCATTCTTTTTTTGATAAACACAATAAATCTATGGACAGGCCTGCCCAAGGGCCGTTGCAAATTGCTGGACATTCAAAAGTTACCAATTGATACTTAAGTGCATTTTGCGTTATAACACATATTGGATCAATTCAGCAGACATTGGAGTCTCATCATCATCATGAAAAAAATAATATTAATTACTGGGACCTCTTCTGGCCTAGGTTTAAGCGTATCGATAAAGCTTGCGGAGCAAGGCCATACTGTTTATGCAAGTATGCGTAATCTTGATAAAGCAGAGCAAATAAAGCAAGCCATAGCAAAGAAGAATCTCAATATTCATTTAATTCAGATGGACGTTGAGTCTACAGAGAGTGTTGCCCGTGCTGTTGCAACCATTCTTGAGCAAAACGGCCGTATTGATTGTCTGATCAATAATGCAGGAATAGGTTTTGTAGAAACCACTGAGAAAGCCTCAGAAGCAAAGATAAACCAGGTTATGAATATTAATTTTATGGGAGTTGTCCGAACAATCAAAGCAGTATTGCCTGCAATGCGCCAAGCCAAATCCGGGAAAATTATTAACATCACCTCCATTGGCGGTTTAATTGGACAGCCATTTAATGAAATTTATTGTGCCTCTAAATTTGCAGTAGAAGGCTTGACTGAAAGTATGGCAAGTTACATACAACCCTTTTTTAATATTAAATTCACAGCCATTGAACCAGGAGGTATTGTTTCAGAATTTTCTACAAATGTTATTAAAAACAGTGCCATCGACTTCTCAGAAAATGACGAATATGCTCCCATATTTAAACGGTATTTTGAAGAGGCACGAGATCGTTTTAAAAATGCATCCACGCTTGATGTTTATCAAAGCAGCGACCAAGTTGCGGATTGTGTCCTTGACGTAGTGAACAGTAAAAATCCTCCATTGAGAATCAGAACATCGGAATGGGCAGAAGATTTCTGTAAACTTAAAACGCAAGCTGATCCTATGGGAACTAAATCCGTTGCCACTGTTTATAAATTATTTTTGGCCCAGGAATCTACGGATAAATCAGTTATTTAGAAGGTTGAGCAGGCGTAGGGCGAATCTTGGTCTTATTTTTAGCACAACGCGCGCAAACTTATTTTTTAATAATGAAAATAACAAAATAGGAGAATGATAAAGATATGAATTCCAAAGAATATAATGTTTACAAAATACTGGAAAAAGATGCAAATCTCAAAATAAGTCAACAAGAATTTGAAGTAAAAGGAGTGTGCAAAAGCTCTTTATTTACAAGTTCAAGTCTTTACAAACATAAAAGGAAACAACCCTCATGAATGAGAGTAATAATCAAAAGCAACTACGCTCAAATGAAGAGCTTATTAATTTCAGAAAAAAACACTTTTTACCCACCGCTGGTTTTTACCATAAGGAGCCAATTCAGCTTGTCAAAGCACAAGATACTTATGTATGGGACTCTGAAGGAAAGCGTTACCTTGATGCCATAGGTGGAATTGTTTGCATCTCCGCGGGACATAATCATCCTAAAATCAAAAAAGCACTTATTGATGCGATAGAAAATGATGAAATTCAACACACAACCCTTCTTTATCTAAACCAGGCCCCCGTCGAAACTGCGGAACGTTTACTTGAAGAAGCACCTAATGGTATGGACAGAGTATCGTTTACTAACTCAGGCTCAGAGGCCAATGAACTTGCCATAATGGCAGCGCGCCATGCAACTGGAGAAACAATGGTAGTGAATGTGCGCCACTCTTATCATGGAGGAACTTCTGCTGCACTTGCCTCATGTGGCCATTCAATCTGGAGATTCAAGGCACAGCCAGTTACCGGCGTAACCTCTGCACTTGAACCCTATTGTTACCGCTGTCCGTTTAACCAAAAACCAGACAGCTGCGATTTATCATGTGCAAAAAATGTTGAAACAACCATTCAGAACTCAACTCATGGAAAGATCGCTGCGTTTATACTTGAACCTGTGATGGGGGTAGGTGGTTTTATTACTCCTCCTGATGATTATTTTAGCGAGGTTGCTCGTATTGTTCATAATTACGGTGGCAAATACATTAGTGATGAAGTACAAACTGGTGCAGGTCGCGGCGGTGGTGATCTTTTACTTACCAAAACCCTAAATATCGATGCCGATATGGTGACCATGGCTAAAGGACTTGGTAATGGGGCTCCAGTTGGGGCAGTACTTATGAAAACCGAGGTGGCTGAAACAATGACCGGCAAAACGTATTTTAATACCTTTGCTGGCGACCCCTTGCAAATGATCCAATCCCGGCTCACATTGGAAATTATTAAAGAAGAACAGTTGGTTGAAAATGCACGCATCATGGGAGAACTACTAAAAGACGGATTCCTGCAACTGCAAAAGAAATATCCCCTCATTGGAGATGTTCGCGGTCGCGGTTTGCTTTTAGGGATTGAACTCGTCAAAGATCTCAAAACAAAAACACCGGCATCCGATGAAGCATTTCAATTAATGGATCTGTGTAAGGAAAAAGGGTTATTAGTTGGAAAAGGAGGTCAGTTTGGAAACGTTTTCCGAATAGCGCCGCCGCTGACAATTAATCGGGAACACGTTAATTTCATTCTGGAAACACTCGAACAATCTTTATCTGAACTAGCACGTTTGCATACTTTATAACAAACAACAATGTTGGGTCAATTTAGACCCAACATGAATTTACTTTGATAAGAATTTTAATTTTAGGATTAAATAATACTTTTTCAAAGGAAGATTAAGTTAAAACTTATAGCTAATAAATTTCTATGGAGATGCAAAGGAACTAATGCTTTCCTCCATACGTTGAGGTGCGGCAAGATCAGGTTTTCGAACCTCATTTAAGCGTTCCCAACGCTGTCTTATAGAGGCTATATAAAAAATGTCTGATCTTCGAGAAAGCTGAACTCCCATTAAACCGATTAATTGATTTGTTCTTTCTAATATATATCGACCAACATCCAATGAAGGATTCTGCTCTAATGCGTTCTTAACTTCACTGATTTGGCTTGCATGACCAACCCTGCCCCTCAAAAATGAGCATTATTGTAACATGAAGAACAATTTATAATCAATTAATGAAATCAAAAGGATAACACCATTGCAATCATTCACTTAAAGTAGGTTTTGTTTTAAACGTGAACATATTTAAAGATGAAAATTAGCAATATCATAATGATATCTACACTCTTATTTCCTCAAGTTTATTTCATTTTAAGGTCTGTACATAAACAAACCCCTAAATTAATTAGCGTCGTGTACTTCGCGCACCAGAGCCAACCATGCTTTTGCAGCATCAGAAAGATAAGCATCACGGCGCCATGTCATAGCCATATCCCACTGAAACTCGTCTCCTTCAAGTAAAGAAAAACAAACTTGAGGATTTAATCGTTCATGGGCAATCATTCGTGGCAAAAAGGCAACGCCAAGACCTGCGGCCACAAGTTCTACCATAAAATCAATCTGGCTGGTTTGTGCAACTACTTTAGGCTCAAAACCTGCTCGACGACCCGCATCCAGTATCATGCGATACAAGGCAAAATCACGACTGAATAAGATAAATGGCGTCTCTTTAAGCTCTAGCAAGGAAATTGTGTGCCGTGTGGCCAAAGGATGACCCGATGCCAAAAGTGCAACCAGAGGTTCACTACGGATTAGTTGACAATCAAACCCTTCAGCAACAGATAATAATGTTCCAGCAAAATCAATTTCACCTGCGCGTAAACATTCCGCAAGCTTAATACTACCATGTTCAATAAGTTCCACCTCAATACCTGGATAGCGTTGATTATATTGAGCAAAAAGAGGGGCAAATAAAGTACTACTTCCAACCGGAGCAATACCCAGACGCAGATGTCCTTGCTTCAAACCACGGATTGCATCAAGCTCTTTGAGAAGATCGTCACGATCAGCAAGCAGCTTAACGCCTCGACGATAGACAATTTCACCCGCAGTAGTCGGGGCATTACGTTTCTTAAATCGGTCAATAAGAGGAACTCCCAGCTCATCCTCAAGCTGTTTTATCGCTTTGCTCACTGTTGATTGAGTAGCAAAAAGAGTTTCCGCAGCCTTGGAAAAACTGCCTTGACGCACAACCTCAACGAAAGCTCGGAGTAGTTTAAATTCCATAATTATTCCATTCCAGAATGATCATTAGTCTATAAATTCATTTTATTCATATTATAGAAAAGTGTAAAATACGCCCAAACAGGAAATGAACAATATGACCAAGTATATAGCATTAAAAATTCAGCACAATTCGTTACTCCAAGTGGGGTTGGTGTGCCTGTTTTGGCTTTCCAGTGTACTTATTGTTCATTTTTTAAAACTTCCTTTTTCCGGTGGAATCTTTGGCCTAGGAATGGTTTTATTGCTTTTAGCTACAAAACGCTTAACGCTGAATCTCATAAAGAACGGAGCTGAATTAATCCTTAGAGACATGTTGCTTTTTTTTATTCCAGCCGTACTTGCGGTACTCGAGCATCATGAGTTGATCGGTCTTTTAGGTCTTAAAATTCTCTTTGTTATTTTGCTCAGTACCTTATGTGTGATGCTTGTCACTGCGATTGTTGTGGATTATTTTTATCGGAGAACTAATCGTGCTAAGCCCCATTCTTTTTAAACCAGCCCTTTTCTGGTCTTTCATGACGATAGGCCTGTATTTTTTTACCAAAAAATTATATAGCCGCTGGTCATTTTGGTTGTTAATGCCACTTATTTTGACACCAGTAATTATCGCCGGCCTTGTTCTTTTACTGCACGTCACTTACCAAGATTATGCTCATGGAACACAATGGTTAGTCCAATTAATTGGACCCGCAACGGTTGCTTTCGCAATTCCCATTTATGAAAAACGTGCACTCATTTGCCAACATTGGCGAATACTTTTAATTGGTGTAATTACCGGCAGCTTCACTGCAATATTATCAAGCTGGTCATTAGCGCTACTAGTAGGCCTTGATGAAAATATACGATTAAGCCTGCTACCCCGATCGATTAGCACGCCCTTCGCGCTGGAAGTATCACACAGTATTGGAGGCATCCCTGAATTGACGGCCATATTTGTGATTATTACAGGCATCCTAGGAGCTATTATGGGGGAATTTATTCTAAAACATCTATCGTTTCATTCAACCCTGGCTCGAGGCGCACTTTTGGGCGCTGGAGCCCATGGCGCAGGGACTGCACAAGCCCATAAAATAGGTCATGTTGAAGGAGCTATTGCCAGCCTAGTCATGATTTTATCAGGTCTTTTCAATGTACTGCTTCTGCCTCTGATGAACCATCTGCTGAAGTAAATGAATTATCAAGCGGTATTACCTGATTTGGAAGTCGCTTGATATTCTAAAAAAGCTGACTGTGAAAAATTTTTTAACGAATAAATTATTGATAGTAAAAAAAGTTTAAGAAGTGAGTAAAAATAGATTCCATTAATATGAAAAAAGTTTTAAATTCTATTTTCCATTCATAATAAGAATATTTTACTATGCGTTTAAGATTGCTTTTTTTATTATTATTTTTTGCTCATGTTGCACTTGCAAGCCCATGGTTCACCGGACCTCTGCTCGCCCCAGCTGGAAAAACAATACCAGCAGGCCATATAAATTTTGAACCTTATGCATTTTATAGCGGCTATCCCAAAGGGTTTAGAAATTTTGAAGTCGTTCCCATTTTAAGCGTCGGGATTCTTAGTTTTGTAGATTTACAAACTGCACTACCTTATGACGTCAGTTGGGACGATAGGCAGCATGGAAATGGCATTGGCGATTATAGCTTGGCTTTAGGGTTTCAAGTTCTGCGACAAAAAGAAAATTCATGGCTTCCTGATCTTCGTGTAGTGATACAAGAAGTTTTTCCCACAGGACGCTTTGAAAACCTGGATCCGCAGAGATTGGGTACTGATCAAACGGGCTTAGGCGCTTACCAAACTTACCTTGGTTTTAACTTTCAAAAATTGATTCAGTTTCATAGTGGGCGTTACTTACGAACACGTTTGAGCTTGGTTGGTGCAAAGTTTAGTGATATCAACGTACATAACGCGAACGTTTTTGGCGGCACCGCCGGAACCAGCGGTAAAGTAAAACTTGATAATAGTTACTCTGCTGACTTAGCATTTGAGTACACGCTAACGCAAAACTGGGTTCCCGTTTTTGAAGCACTTTATGTACATAGTCCGGGAAGCAACTTTGATGGTAACCCAGGATTTACTCCAGGTGGAACTGTTGCAGGTATAGGAGGGAAGGCAAACGAGCAAGTTTCACTGGCCCCTGCCCTCGAATATAATTTTAATTCCAATATCGGTCTTATTGGTGGTGTTTGGTTTTCAGTAACTGGGCCGCATGCAGCCAAATTCGTGACTGGAGCCCTTGCGCTGAATTGCTATTTTTAGATCTTGAAACTCGACTGCTCCTCTTGCTTAAGCAGCAGGAGCAGCTATTATTCGAACGTCATTCCCATCTTCTGGTAAGTCCTTAACAAGCCAATCCTTTTTTAATTCTACTTCTCTATCAGTTTTTATATCACTGAGATAACTACTGAAAAAGAAAGTCTTATTTAAAGCTAAACGCCCTAATCCTGCCAGAAGTCCCAAAACCGTAACCATCATAACTACATCAGCAATCAGGCGAATTCCATCGTGTCGATGTTTAAACTCATTATTGGCAGCATCAATTATTTTTTCACCCTGTTTTTTTATAGGAAGCTCTGATAAACGTATATTTAAGGCTCTTGCATAAAATTGATTAATTGATTGATCATATTCTTTATCATAATGTTTCGTTTGACTTAATGTAATTTTTTGATCTCGGAACTCTTTTAAGGTAAATAAATCCTGAATCAATGCTGAGGTGAATTTTTTATGGGCTCTGACTTTTTTCAGAATAGCCACTTTAAACACGTCATCCTGTAGCGCTGTTTCTACTAATTGACCGTGAAGCGAGCCTTTAATTGCATCAAGTATTGGTTCCAGCTGATTTAAGAGTGTGTCTATAGAGTTACTTGAGTCCCTCTCTCCAATAACTTTATCACGTAAAAGCATTTCATAAATCGCTTTAGCCCTTGTGATTTGTTTATGAACCTTTTTGGCACATTCAGAGGTGAGCTCGCTCTTTACATTTTCAAAATTCTGTATGGTAGTAGCGAATAATTCATCATTGAATTTTTGGTGTTTGTCATTTACCAAAACCGCTGTTGCTAAGCGTTCATGTAATGCATACAAACTCTCTTCTTTTTGCTTTACTTCATGCTCAGCCTTGAATTGCTCCTGTGACTTAAGAGGAAGTACTTCAAATATTTGATGGAAGATACCAAATTTTGTTCTTCTCTCATCAATTGTTATTGATGAATTGATTTTATCAAGACAAAACTGACAAGTAATCTCCTTCGCCCTAAGCAATTGAGGTGCATAGTACTTTCGCTCATTTTCCGTAAGCTTCTGATATCCTTGTTCCAATAATTGAAGTGCAGCATTCTTATCTTTTTCTTCTGTCGCGAATCGTTGCAACAATAATAAGAATTCTCGCAATTGCGTTAACTCATTTTGAGCATTCTTAATCGTTTCATCTCCTCCCAAAATAAAAATATAAGAAGTTTCTCGCGACAGACTCTGTAATTCGGCAAAAAATCTTTCTTTAATTGTTACATTCGTGTTTTCTTTAAATTGTTGGACTAATTCCCAAAAATGCCGGATTTGGCCTAGTGCTATAATTTTTTCCTTGGCATTATCTTTTCGGTTTGTAAAATCAGCCATCTTACTTTGTAAGACTTTATCCATACATTGCCACAATTCAGGATTACTCGTGATGCGTTTTAGCAAGATACTCGGTTTTTTTGCATTCAACTCTTCCAGACATATAGTGGCAAGTTGCAAACCATCCATTTCTTGCAACGCTTTCTTACTGATGGAATAAAAAAATGGGCTTTCAAAAACTTCACCAGAAGGTTCTTGAGGAATTTTACTTAAATGATTCGTTACCTCTTTGCGTGCTTTTTCAAAACGTACTGCAGATTCTTGAAGAAGAGTTGCTGTACGACTCATATCCTCCCATGATGCTTTAATCGTTTGTAGGTTTTTTAAAGTTCGAAGCATCGCAATCACATCAGAACCTGCCGTAAGAAGCGTGCTGACTTTGCCCCAATAAGATAGAGACGATTGTTCCCTACAACGTGCACTAGGAACTTCATAAGGTTTAAAACGGTGAGTACTCAGAGCTAAAGTATCTAAGGTAAATAAACGTCGCAGGATCGTACTCTCACGGTACTGTGCTACAAAAGCATAACCATGAGCAAACTCAGGATTTTTATCAGAGTAAGTGACAAGAAGATTCGCCGTTTGCGAAGGAGCGTGTTCCCAAAGATTAAGGGTTTCCGCTTGCAGTGCTAAAAAATCTACATAGTCATTAAATTGCTTCGCCAAATCATTTAAGTTTAATTCGGTGTAATCAATAAGATTGATTTGGGATAAGGGTAAAAGCTTTTCTTGCCAGCCTAATAGTACTTGGGGGAAAGAAACTCCTTCCCTACCTTTTAAAGTTAAAGGGCTTTGTTTAGTAAGTGCTTTAGCTCGCTCTATTGTTTGTCTCAATTTTTCAATAGAATCCGTATTAATAGAAATAGAAACATCACACATCACCCAACTTGATTCTAAATCAACTGGCTCTTTTGATGCAAACGGGTTTTCAAGCTCATTAATTTGCATGTCAAGTTGCAGAAGAAACACCTGTAGTTCTTTTTGCTCTATTGTAGGAGGTTGCTCGCGAAAATATCTTTGAATTTCCAAGAGTTTTTCCAGAATAACTTTACTTTCTTCCTGCAAGTCATCATATTGATTTCTTAGTAAGAGCTCTTGATGTGTTTGATGAAGCAGGGGATCAATTTTAAGTTGTAATTCAAATAATTGTTGGATACGAATAATAGCCTTTAGGTACTCGGGCGGAGTATTTTTTGTTCCAATGATTTCTTTAATCTGCTCCTTAAAGAGCTCATAATTTTCAATTTGGCCTTGTTGTAATTTTTTAATCGTAACCAATAAGTTAGCCTGTAACGCCAAGAAACGTGATTGACTCTCCGTATCCAATTCCTCTTCACTAATAAAAACTTGATAGACACGTTTCAAATAACTTTGAAAATCAAGCGCGATATAACTTTTGTAGTCGTCTTTAGCAGGTTTTGCACTGGAAGGCTTGGTAAGTAGTAAATCTAATAGTTGCTCCTTGTGGAGGTCATCAGACTTTGCTCTCAGTAGCTCTAAAAACTCTTTGATTTTCGGCCAATTTGCATCGGTAACCTTGACTTGCATTGCCCCGTATTTATCGGGAGGGAAAACCCCTTTTTCCAATAAGAGTTTTGCTTGATAAACAGGATCACTAAAATATAAAGATCCTGCGGCAGTATAAGTATCAGAAGCACCTGTCAATGAATGCCCCTGACCAAATTGATCATGATTTTGTTGCACATCCTCAGGATACTTTTCCGCCCCCCAAATAAATGCTAACGGAGAAGCTGCTGGTGCTGATTGTTCCAGCCCAAGCATGAGTAAATTATCTCGGTCATTGCGGTGAAAATAAAAATGACCACTGTAGCCATTGGTTGATATTTTTTTTCCATAAAAATTCTTTTGCCCATTTCCCCCCATGGCGATGTTAATCCCAAAATCCAGGGATGATTTGATCATTTCGGGCAATTGTCCTATTACCCCTAACAAAAAGCCCTTCCCTTCTACAATCTCTCCTTCTCCACTACGATATACATTATGAGTAGCTGAGCGAGCAAAAACCTTATTGTCTCCCCCCGGAGCGGGGAAAAACTTCAATAATTCTTTTCTATTCGCTTCAGATAGCTCTTGGTAATCAAGAATCACACGGCTAGCATGAGATACATAATCAACAATGCTTAATTGAGTCGATGGAGCTTGTAATTCAGATGATTTGGATAGATAAGAACGTACTCCGAAGTCACCGCAAGCCAAACAGGCCAGCAACAACTGCATCATGTTCACTGCATGATCATCCTTTGAATTATGAATAAATGTATTGGCCCATTGTTGAGCAACATTAACCTGATCTTGATCGATAGAGCACGACAGAATCTCAAATTTTTTATCACGCATTTTAAAAAATTAAATAAATTAAATTGTCACTATGGTATCAAATAAAACTTATGGGATTGTTAACGCAGGATTATTTTATTAAGATTAATCAATCACTTATTGATCATAATGATCAATAAGTGATCAGTATTGTTAAGCGATTAAGTATTCTTTGATTACCTGTGATCAATTCATCACAATATCCCAATATTCTGCATATTTGATATCTGTAAGATCACTAAAAAAATCAAATATAAAAATCAGGCGATACGTGGAAAGAATGCTTGAATTATTTTATTCTTAATAAGCTTGAACCACTCAAGCAGTTCATTTAACATTTTATAAGGATAGTAATAATGAATGCATGGAATAGTGTAATTTTTGTAAAAAGTAACAAATCGATGTCTGACATGAATGCAATGGCAAAATGGGAAGGTGTAGAGAAAATGTGGTCTACAACAGGTGAATGGGATTGGTGCATTAAGTTAGATCCAAAAATGTCCTCTCCAGAAAAAGCTGAGGCATTTGTTGCTCGTATGCGCGAAGGACATTGGGCAACAGAAACCAAAACAAATTGGTGGAAAGAAGTTCCTGCAAAATAGTATCATGAGCTCGGGGCACAATGCTCCGAGCCTAATAGCCCCCATTATAAATTCCCTATTCTCCATTCTTAATTTTTACTTCAAGCATAGTATTTTCTGGCTTCTAAACGATAGGTTTAAGGCCGTAAGAATATTTAGTGCTGGTATTATACCTCTATTGTTTAAGTTTTTATGCTATACCTTTATATATGCGTATAGGATTGAGTTACTATTATGCCAACAGAGATAGAAAGGTTAACAAAGCTCCGTGATAAACAGCTTAAGCAATATGAAGAAGCTCAGGAATTAGCAGAGAAAGCCTTACTCAAGGCCATGGGCTCTCCACCCAAAATTGAAGACCATGAATCCGCGATGAATGCCTTTAAGAAAGCCAACGGACTTGCTTATCAAACCTTTCTAAAAACTCAGCAAATTAATAATGCTAAATCTGACGAAGCTTTTAAAGAGTATGATAAAACTTGTGAAGAGAATAATGCTAAATCACGAGCTGCTGGTGAACAGGCAGCAAAAGGAGAAATTACCCGCGAGGAATACTTAAAGATAAAAGAAGAATGTGATAAGGCAAATGATGAGGCTTATGAAAAAGCAGTGAAAATCAAAGAGGCTAATGATAATGAAAGTAAAAAAGCCTATGAGGAATATCTAGCACTTTTTCAACAAAATGGCGATAAAATGGGGAAGGCCAAAGAACATTATCAAAAGCATAACCCAAGCTCCCCTCCTCTAACTGTAACGGCCAAATCTGAAAATGTTAATGCCGTAGTCTCAGCTTTTAAAGAGCATTTTAAAGATAATGAATGGTATAAAACTCACGAGCCCAAGGTTGAAGGAAATAAGACTACTTTAACCTTTAAATCAGACGAGGATGCACTAAATTTTGCCAAAAAATTAGCGAGTCAGAATCAAAACTTTATTATGATTGATAAAGAGACAAATAAAGTTTTAGCCTATTCAAAAGATGGAAAGTTATTCAGAGGAGATAAGGAGTTAACAGATGGTCCTTTACGACCGAGCAAAGAAGAGATGGAAAAACTGCCTACTTTAGATGCATTTCAAAAGCCGCAAACACCAGCACCTACTTCTATAGATGATGGTCCATTATTAACCTCTCCGCAATCTACCAACCCAGGAGGAAAGATCCCTGAAATACCAACGGTAAAACAACCAATAGAGGAATCCTCATCAGAAGAACTCGAAAAACAAAAAGGATTAACAAGCTCAAACAGCTAAATAAATAAGTCTGTGCTTTGGTAACCAGTATGGATTAGCTTAGAACTCATAAAATATACTATATAATCAATAATACTCAGTTTAAGTAATATAAGTGCATTATAATTAATACACGCATAGGCAAGGGTAATAAAATATGTACAAATTCTTTGATTTTAAGACATTAAATAAGTCATTAAAGTTAACAGACCAAGATACATTATTTATCTATATGTTTCATCAGGCAAATGATGAAGAAAAGCTTAAGCTTATAAAAAACCAGAATATTGAAACAATTGCTCGAATCGCCTATCACATCCAGGAAATTGAAACATTTTGCAATCGCTCGGAATTAAAAGAATATTGGGGAAAAATATGGTGTGCCTATGGTGTAGCATTATCTCAACAAAAGGATATACCATTAATGTTATTTTATTCTCATGATCAATTAAATCAATTTAATTTAGTACGCGGTGCCTATTTTTATCACCTGTCACAAGAAGCACGAAAAAGTATGAAGCAAGAATTTGGATTTTCTGAAATTGAATCGGTTAGAATGGCAATTCAATACGGTTCCGTTCATGCAATCCAACGTTACAATGACTATTTATACCATAAACTAGAGCAAGCAAATCCCGAAGAAGCTGCTGCCCTTTATCAAGAGCTTATCGCTAACAGTAAACTCATGCTCCCTCATTACGGCAGTTATGGTTATATGGTCTTAGCAGATGCAATAGGCCATTACTGCATCTGGTTGCTAAACCATCAAGATGTTGTAAAAGCAGAAACTGAATATAAGTTTGCTTTAGAGGCTTTGGATAATGCAGAGTTACTTTTAAATGAAAGCCAATACAGCATTCAAAATGCAAGTATAGGTTTAGGTCTTAAATGCAGTAACTCCATGGGATTTGAATTACCAGCACAAGCAAAAGATTTTTTTGTGGGATATTATGAAAAATCAATTGCTTCATTAGACAACTCTAAATCGTCTAAATCAATAAATGTCTTAAAATAAATCAAATAGTCTATAATTTATAAAGTCATTCCTTTTTTATAAGAGGTTATCATGCCTAAAATTTATATTACTTATGCAGTCACACCCAGCAAGGAACTCATTATTTCAAGTTATCACGAAAAAGTTCAATCAAAATCTAATGCTGCTGCATTAGTTAGAAAAGAGGGTTTAAAACTAAAAGACTTACAAGAAATAGAGGGAGAGTTTCCTAAAGCCTCACAAGATGCCATACAAAGTAAGTTGCTCGAATTATTAAGTACACTTGACGGTAGATTAGAAAGTGAATTTGAAAAAGTAACTTATCGTGGTGATTTAAACCTGTGTACCAGTGATAAATCTCCTACCGATTGTTTATTTGACGGCACGCTGAATCGTTTTTTTTCTGGAAAAGAGGTTTATTTAATTTTAGAATCAGCAAATAAAGAATATGTGGAAGATGGGATAGCGCTAGCAGATAAAAATGGATTGACTGGAGCAACCCTTCAAACCAAAACAGGGGTATCCGAAAAGTTAACTAAAACTTATCCATCTTCAGGAGTGCAGAGTAAGGGTGTCCCAAGTCCAGATGCAGATGCACTTGCTCAAAATACCGTTAAGATAAAAGATCCTGGAGCGTTAAGTGAAGCTTTAGTAAAGGTCGGAGTTTTCACAAATAAAGAAACTACTTCAGAAGCCTCTAATCCGGAGGCTCTCGTTCAAGAAAGTACACAAAAAACGAACAAAATAACTGGATGACAAATTATTTGTCTTTATTAAGCAAAATCCTGGTTTATTGAGCTCTAAAAAGAGCTCTGCATCAGGAATATGTTCTGGATAGCAAAGTACAGAAATACAGCAATAATTTTCTAGTTTCAACAGATTAAAGTCGAAGTATCAAGTAGTTGTCGCTTCGAAACCGAAATCGTTTCCTTGTGAGATTTCATTTTCGAAAGATAAAACGCTCCATGCTCTTCCAAATTAAATTGAGCAATTAATTGATATTTCGGCTCTTCCAACATTACTGGGTATCTATTAATTTCTTTTTTAATTGTTTCAACTATTTTAATAAACAAACACTCATTGAATGTTGATTCTTCCTCTCCATTTATAAGAATCATGGCAAGTGCTTTCGAGCCGCAATTTCCATTTAAATAATCCTCTACTTCTGCTCTTCTGGAAGCTCCCCAAAGACTTCCCCATATTTTCGATTCATATTTTCTTAATGAAGAATTAATCAAACTTCTAAATGATCTATCCGTTAAAGAATCGATCCAATCATATATAGTCTGATACAACATGGTGACGTCCTCATCTCTATAAGGATGCGTAAATTGTTTCTTATTTGCAAAACTCTTATCCTTGCCCGTAAGTTCGTCGCCATTTGGTATGGGATATTCTTGCAGAATAAAAGATGTAACCCCCTCTGCAACTGGGGTATTCAATGTCACTTCTTGGTCTTTTAATTTAACCTCAGAGAATACCTCTTCCATCGGAGAGTCTGTAGTAGTCATCTGCAGCTGGGAATTTGTTTCCTTAACCTCTAACATGGGGTTTGAGCCCACTACAACGGGTATATCATTGACTGCTTTTTTCTTAATAATTTCGTTCATTTCTTCTAAAAAGCTCTCTACCTCAGTGATTAGAAAACGACGATTGTTATGTTTTACATAATTTAGATAGTGTTCTGCTATTTCTTTACACCGTTCTGGGGAGTATAGTTCATTGCCTTCCAAAAGCCCTTTTTGATACATATGTCTCAGTGCTTTCGCTACTTTTGGGCCCGACTGTCTGCCTTCTTTAACAAAAAGAGCAATTTCTGCGGGGTAATCTGTTTGAATCATTTTCGTAGATTGTTGCATTGAAAATACCGAATTAGGTATTTTAGAAGTCCAATGTCTATTCTCTTCATTATTCAAAATCATTACTGGATTTCCAGATTGAATATATGGGCTGTTGCCATTTCTATGTAGGTGTAAAACGATCTCATTATCATAAAACGTATCAATAGTTCCTTTCTTATTACGCACCATAAGCTCACCCTGAATGGCTCGATGTAAGACAAAGAGTGTCTCTTCAGTACCCCACACAGATTCATTTTGCAGATGATTTTTATATTGTTTGAGATGCTTGTCATCATCGACTGAAAAAAACGCAACTGTTTCTTTTCTCAAGATATTATCTAAAAGATGTGCTTTATGAGATTGAAGAGTACTTTCAGTGGGTCGTTTACCTTTTGATTTGAGCTGTTGTTCTTTAATTGCCCACTCACGCGAAAAATCTTCTCTAACTTGCAGAAATCTTGCTTTAGCAAACTCTTCCATCGCCGTTTTTATGCCGCTCACTCGATATATTTCTGCTTCAGTAAAATCAGTATGAGTAAATCCGTGGTTAATAAGCTCTGATAACTCCGAATACTTAGTATCAAACTGGAGCTTGAAATAATACTCTAAACCGTATTTAGACGCAGCAAATAAGGGTGCATCTTGAGGAGACGTTTTGAATTCATCTTTTGTATGTTCCGCTGCCAAATCCCTTGTTGCCCTTCCCAAGATAGGTTCAATAATCGTTTTGATCTCATGGGAGGTAAACGCTTGATCTGCTTCCTTAGATAATAGGGTTCGCAAACTGGCTTTATCATTTTCTTTAAGTTTTAACTTGTTAAAAATATCTTCTGTCAGTTGAGAAGTATTTTTCATTCGTAAAAAATACATTAAAGAAATGCCATATGCATAATACATGCAATTGCCTTTACCACTATTGTCTACATGAAACATAATAAGCTCCTTTTTTGTAAATCTCAGTTCCTTAGAGATTTCTTCTTGCGTCAATAGTTTTTATTACTCACTTCTTTTTTCAAAAAATATTTTTATTGCTCTAATTGTTAATAACTATTAATCCAAAGATAGGCTCAATAAATATTGAGTTGGTTTTCAGCATCAGAAGACAGCTTTTTTGCAGGACGGAACAAAAAGTATTAGCATCATTGTAGTCCTTTAGTTTTTATATGGCAATGATATTACTTTACTTTTATATCACTATCCAATCAATAAGTATTATTTAAGAGCAATCAGAAAAGAGAGCCGATTAGGTCAAATTAATTACTTTAGACTTCTGTAAACAGAACGTTACTTGAATAATTCGATCAGTACAATTAAGGGAAATATAAATAATGAGATCACATGACGGTGTGATCTCATGATCTATCTACTATCTATGCCAGGTTGTACCATAGCGCACCTTGCCACAATGACCATCAACACAGCCTTTTTTAACATTTGTATGATGGCAGGTACCTCCTTTACACACAGTGGTGGATTTATGATATCCCCAAGCTGCAAAAGAGTTTGATACAAAACAACTAACAATCAAGATCATAAAAATCTTTTTAATATGAGACATATATCACTCCTTAATGATTATGGCGCCAACATTGTCCACTAAAAATACAATTTGTATGATTATTATAGTTTAGTTTGGAAAATTTTTTTGATGTGTAAAAAAAGGATCAAATGGATGTTGCTTTGCTATCTTGTTACATCTAAATTTAACAGAGCCATAAATTCATAGAAGAAATTCGAATAAGAGGGCGTAATCCAAGTGGATTGTAGGATCTTGGATTACGCCCGATTTCTTCGTAGCGTAGGTCAAACTGCTACAGATTCAGGCCAAACACTACATTGAACTTCGCCAATATGTTTTTTTTGCAACAAAAGCATCACTAAACGAGATTGGCCAATACCGCCGCCAATTGTTTGAGGTAAAGAACCAGATATTAATTTCTGGTGCCAATCAAAATCCAAACGATGCTGACAACCTGTTAATGCCAATTGATATTTTAATATGGCTTCATTGACTCGAATACCCATAGAAGAAATTTCAAAAACATCTGCAATTATTGGGTTCCAAACTAAAATATCACCGTTTAAGCCAGTCAATCCCACTTCATTCACTGAACTCCAATCATCATAATCAGGAGCGCGTAAATCATGAGGTTTTCCATCGGCTAACGAACCCCCAATTCCAATTAAAAAAACCGCTCCATATTTTTTAGTGATAGCCCGCTCTCGTTCTTTGGGTGATAGATGAGGATATAACGCGCGTAATTCTTCGGCATAAATAAAATGAATATACTGAGGAAGAAATGGGACCAAACCATAAAGCTCACTGACTATATGTTCTGTTTTTTTTATGGCGTCATAAAGTTCAATGACTGTTTTTTTCAAATAGCTTAAACAACGATCTTTGTGGTCTATGACACGCTCCCAATCCCATTGATCTACAAAAACTGAATGGGTTGCGCTTAATGCTTCTTCATCAGGTCTTAAAGCACTCATATGAGTATAAATGCCTTCCCCTGCTTGAAAAGCAAATTCTCCAAGTAATTTTCTTTTCCATTTGGCTAAGGAATGAACAACCTCAAAAGAATGGTCGGGCATTGCTTTAACCTTCACAGAAACAGCTTGTTCTGTGCCAGACAAGTTATCCTGCACACCATCTCCAACACGAGTTAATAATGGCCCTTGCACTTCAATAAGGCCTAATCTTTGCTCCAATTCACGGGAAAAAAAACCTTTAACAAAGCTTATTTGCTTTTGTTTTTCAATAAATGCTTGTTTCATCACACTGCCTCAAAAATAAAATAATAAAATGAACTTAACATTATATTGAATTTTTAATTTATTTTTATTTCTAATTTAAAATAAATGTATATAAAGAAAATAATATCCATTAAAATAAGCTTTTATTTAAATAACTTTTAAAAAAAACCTATGAAAGACCTTGAAAATTATCCAATCGATAATCTTGACCGAAAAATACTGAACGCATTAATAAAAAATGCACGTACTGCTTATGCAGAACTGGCTAAAACGTGCGCTGTAAGTCCTGCTACGATTCATGTACGGGTAGAAAAAATGCGGCAAGCGGGCATTATTGAAGGAGTGCATGTACACATTAATCCCAAACGATTAGGATATGATGTCTGTTGTTTCATTGGTATTACTTTGAATCATGCAAAAGATTATCAAGCGGTCTTAAAGAAACTGGAAGATTTAGAAGAAGTCATCGAAGCTTATTACACTATTGGTCATCATTTTAATATTTTTATCAAAGTAATGTGCCAATCCATAGACACCTTACAGCAGTTATTAGTGAATAAAATTCAACTTATCGATGAAATTCAATCAACAGAGACACTGATTTCCCTGCAAAATCCCATCATGCGCTCAGTAGTTCCTTAATCCCAATGTGATTCATCTCATTTAGATCGATTAAATAGCTAAAGAAGTATTCGTTGGGATAAAACTGTTGATATCAACTGTGTTTTATAATCAGATCGCTGTCTTCTTTAACAGTCCCTACTTTAGGGGGCTCTTTCTCGCTGGGAGAGAGTAATTCATTACTTGGGGGAAGAGTAGCTCCTTGAGGCATTGTTTTTTGCGTTGATTTAGGGCTACCCATCTGGAGCAAATCGGGTTCGGCTTCTGATTTTTTTTGGGGATTAATTTCATCAAGAGCTTTGGAAAATTTATTCATAAAAGTAGAAAAACCGCTTTCTACAGCATGTACGTATTTTTCTTTTAAACTGCCCTTCTCCTCGAAGCCTTTTATGAACGCTGTTATCCCATCTCCTGCTGCACTGGCATAAGCTTTAGTCATATTCCACAACTTTGATGGCAAACTTTTTGACGAATCATCAAGTATTTGATTTATATTTTTAGTGATATTTACCGTATCCTTTCCTAATTGCTCTACTGTCTCTTTCTTTAAATTTTTGTCATTACCCAGAACCAGGCGATGCAGGAATGACAAGCCAGAACTTTGAAGTGACGTACCCGCATGGCTTAATTGTAATAACTCTAAAGAACGTACTGTATTTGAAAGTTTTTCACCTTCATTTTTAGCTAAATCTTTTTCAAGGTCATCTAAATATCGGGCTTCCTCGTCGATAATTGCTTTTCGCGCTTGCTTTATGGGATTATCAGGATCATTTTCAAGCTCCTGCGCTACTTTGTCATGTGCTGCTCGCAGATCGGTTATAATTTGCTTGCCTCGGTCCTTCTCACTCAGTAAACTCGTAACAAGTGATTTATTATACCCTCCCATGCCTTGTTCGAAGCTCGCTCCTACCATTTTACTTACAGTATCAAAAAAACCCTTACCTTCCTCAAACCCCTTTAGGGCACCTTGACACATCCCAATCGTCCCTTGCATGCAAGCCTTTGCAAATCCCCCCATTTTTTCAGTCAAAGATTTAGATTTATCAAATGCTAAGTCAGTGGCCAGATTCCATGCAACTCTCACTGAATTTATACCCATTTCCTGTAGTGCTTTTGGATCAACTCGCTGTTCTTGACTGAGATCAGAGGTCATAATCACAGCATTACTCAACAGTTGTGCTGTTGTGGTTTTTTTACTCAGGTCTTTAAGCGACTCATAAACTTCGTCAAGACGGCCTCCCTTATCAGGAGAGGTGGCATCGGCTAAAGCTTTATCTAATCGGTCGAGCTCTTTGCTTACAGCCTGTGTCACATCCTGATGTGCCTCGCGGTATTGAGAAGGCATTTCAGTTTTCTGCCACTCTGAAAGATTTTGACGTATGCTTTGCATTAACGCTTGAGAATCCACAAATTTACGTCGTTGAACCTCTTCTTTGCTAATCATAATGAGTGTTTTCTATTCTATATTCCATACAAAAAAGTATAGCTTAAGAGCTCACAAATTGTTCAATAAAAAAACACAAAAATCATGATATAAATCAAAATGCCTTCACGTTTTATGCGCGAAATCAAGCTCCAACTTTCAGGACAACACTAGGTAAAAAGAGCTGTTTTTATTCAATAATTAATGTTTATTTCGCCTTATTTTTTTCAATGAATTTTGTTAAGAATTACTTAAGGTCAAGTTGTTAAAATAACAAACACTTTCCTTGTATGATAAAAAATGAAACGAGCCCTGACTGGTATATTAACAATACTCCTATTGCCTTTCTCTGCTGCTGCAAGTGTAGTGATAGTAGCATTGTTACTGGCCATGCTTGCTCTGGTTTCCCCTGTTCTTGTTATAGGCGGTGCTTTATGGTCTGCCGGAAAGCTGTCCGAAAGATTTACAGACTGGCTTTATCCTCCTAAAAATATTATGACTTCAAACCATGGAAATGGCCCCATAATTACTTCATTATCAATGACAGGTATACTTTTCTTTGCCCTCCTTATACCGGTTACTGTGGGTTCTGCTGCAGCAGCTGCCGTAGTTTCTGTTTTACTTGTGCCAGCCCTGGCGGTAACTGGCGCTTATAAAATTGCTGACCCAACAATAAATTATCTCTATACTGCATTGGGTTTAAATAAAGAAGAGGTTAAGGTAAAGCACAGCTATAGTATATTACCGCAAGATTCAGATGAGCACCGAGAAGAGCCCGAAGAAGACGTTCCGCATTTTGATCCTTTATTTCAACCCAATACTTCCACCATTAATAATGTGACAAAAAGAGAGAAAACTTTTCCGTCAGAGATAGAGTTAAGGAGTAGAGCTCTTAGCTATTCACCATCTTCGGATGAGACATAACTTTCTCAAAATGTTATTCTACTCAGTTTATTTTCTTGGCAGAAAAACTATCTGACATGGATAATGAGCAATGAATCAATTTAAATTTCTAAAAACAATTCATATTGAATATCAATTAAAACTATATGAATTAGTGGCCGCATCCATTCAAAAGGAGAGCGCGGCTCTCGAATCGAAGAAAAATATTAATGAACTTACAATAGATGAAATGCATGCTCTGGAATTTTATAAACAAAGCCAGCAGACTCTAGTTGAATCAACCTTCCTGCAAATTTATGCCAAACTAGAAGAAGCCTTGTATTATGAATGTACCCCACTGCTAATTAAGAAAAATGCAAGCATATCACGCTTTGAACCCATCCTGAGCGAACAAGGATGCACTATTGATAGCAAACATTGGAAAATGCTAGTCAATATTTCTAAAATTCGAAATTGCCTCTTACATGGAAATGGAAGATTGGATCCCGATCGATATGGAGTGGATACAAAAGAAACCATTCACTCCCTTAACTTAGATGCAAATATTCCAGTGATTGAAATAATTCATTTAAAAGATCATAAAGAAGAAATTTCTAAAATGAAACTCAATGAAGCATTTCTCCATTATTGCTTTACTAAAATAAAAGACTTTGTCCAGTCTCAAAAATAGAGGTTTTCCCTTGTTAATTTAACATACGCTCGATGATATATACCTCAAACATCGCAATGAACTCCTACCTAAACTCTATTGGCAATGATTTATTAAAATTCAATTTGATCAAACTATAATCTAATACTACAATAAAATTGCATTTTAACGACAGGAGGTCATTATGAACCAAACAATTAAGTTCGTGGGGATTGCTGCAACTCTATTAGGTCTAGGTGGATGTACCACAACAACTGGGAACTCACCTGGATACCGCGCCAATTATGTCTATTCTTCTGGTTATACTCCTCCAGGATATACGACTAACTATTATAGGGTAGGTAGTTATGGGACAGGTACTTATTATGGAGCCGGCTGGAATAGTGGCTATTATGGTAATACTTATGGTTATTGGCCTAGCTCTTACTCTAGAGCAAGAGGATATTACTCAAACAATATCGTCTATAATACTGGCAAAACAAGATATTACACGGGTTATAGAAACTATAATAAACCTCTAGGTTACTACAATAAGACCTATGTTGGATATGGGAATACCAAATATTATAAAGGTAACGTAGGGTATCATAATGGCCAGGTACATTATCAAAAAAGATATAGAAATGGCCAGATAAACTATCAAAGTAGTCAAGTAAATTATGGTCAACCGAACTATCAAACAAAATATAGAAAAAATCAGATAAATTATCAAAATGGTCAAGTAAATTATGGCCAATCGAACTACCAAACAAAATATAGAAAAAACCAGATAAATTATCAAAATGGCCAGGCAGGTTATCAATAAGATTGCCCACATTAACTAATCAGTTCGGGCTTAGCGATCATGTCCGTCAAGCTAAGAGTATTTAGTATTAATTTTACTCAATTCACAAGTAACTCTGTCATCCCCGCGCAGGCGGGGAGCTATTTCGAACCAAATTGCAATCGGTAAACCTAAAAGCAACACCAAGGCCAGCAGTATGGGTATAGCAGGATGTCATCCTTTGAATTGTTTCCTTGGATTGCTTCTTTTTTCTGCTCCCATAGGCCTCGTGCATTGAAGCATCACTCCAGTCTGGGAACTAAACGATTATAAATAGACCCCCATATTCGTCTTTCTAAATATGGGGCTTGGGTACCTATTTTCGATGTCTTATTAGCTTAGATTTATTTTTATCTCGTTAAGGCCATCATGAACAGGAACAATTTTTGGTTCTTCTGAAATTTTAGGAGCATAGATGCTTCGAAACAATAATGGCGATTTGATTGGTTTAATCGATGACGGCAACTTAGATGCCGCTTCTTTATCAAGCAGGATTGTAACGTTTTTATGATCATATAAGGCTGTTGCCGGAATATCTTGATTCGGTGCCGAAGCCAGATTAACAGCAGCAATAATATCTGCCTTAGCTGCGCCTGAGGCGAGCAAATAACATGCTTTACTGTGTTGTAAAATCGTTCCAATTCCCATTGTTATGGCATGGGTTGGTACCTCATCTTTTGAATTAAAAAATCGTTTATTCGCCTCGCGAGTTTTATCATCTAATTTTATTAATCGTGTTTTAGAATCAAATGAAGAGCCTGGTTCATTAAAGCCAATATGGCCATTCACACCCAAACCTAAAATTTGAATGTCTATTCCACCAGCTTCTTGAATTTTTTCTTCATATTCTTTCGCATGCTGCTCAATTGACTGCAATGGAACAGTTCCATCAAGCATATGAATATTCTCTTTTTTGATATTAACGTGATCAAAAAAATGATGATGCATGTAGTAATTATAAGATTGAATGTGTGTTGGTTCTAACCCTAAATACTCATCTAAATTAAACGTGATGACTAATGAAAAATCTAAGTTTTCCTCTTTATGCAGACGAACTAATTCTTTATATAAAGGCTCAGGGGTACTTCCTGTTGCCAGTCCCAAAACGGTAGGTATTTTTTTCTGATTATTTTCCATGATTTTCATTTGAATGGTTCGAGCAGCTTTACTTGCCATGCCTTCAGCTGTTTCCCTAACAAAAATGCGGCTAAACATAAATACTTTCTCCAAGAAATCGAGGTGTTATATCCAATATAAATTAAGAGTTCAGAATAAAGAAAATCCATATTAGGTTTGTTGAAACAAACCCTTATTAAACACTCTCCATTCATTCCCATATTTTGTTACAATTACCTAATGCAGGATGCCAATAAAATCATAAAAAATTTGATTTATCGACGCGCAATTTTAGCCAATTTAGCAGCGAAACTCTAGGGCATTTCTTGTGGAGGTCCCGTTCTAAAATATGATATTTAGAGCTCTGACCGGAAATAGATTAAGCTCCTAGCAATTGTTTGTGGAACTCATCCCTACGAGGATATTAAATGCTAATTAAAAATATTTATGTTTATAACGATGCCGGGCTTAAAGAATTAAAACACGTGCAAGTTACCGAAGATGGGGCAAGAATAATCTTCAATATTGATGACGATTTTTTATCCTCTTTGCAAGAGGATAAAATAATTGATTCTAAAGGCTGCTATTTCTTCATGCCAGGGATGTTAGATTCCCATGTTCATGGCCAAGGGGGTATTGATTTCGCTGATTTAGGCGATGAAATGAGTCAGGAGGGATTGGAGCGTATTGTCAAAGAACTAGGAAAAACAGGGCTTTCTTATGCGTTAGCAACTCTAGTATCCATGCCTATCCCCGCTTTAAAAAAATCACTGATAAAAATTAATGATTTCATTTGGAAACACGAACTGAATCCTACCCCTGGTTGTACTCAGATTCTTGGTGTGCATTTAGAAGGTCCCTTTATCTCAGAAAGTTGCAAAGGCGCTCATGCTAAAGAGGCGCTGCAACATAGTATTTGTATGGAAAAATTTAGGGATATTATTGATGTAGCGCCTCATATTAAACACTGGAAAATTACCATTGCCCCTGATTTATTAGGTGCAGAAGATTTCATTAAACAGACAAAGACCCTTGAGGAAGAAGGTATTTTTGTAAAAGTGTTTATTGGTCACTGCAATCCAGATGATAAGGAGATCATTAGCCGTGCTATTGCAGCAGGCGCTTGTGGATTTACGCATCTGGGCAATGGTTGTCAAGAATCGTGTAGTAGGGAAACACGACCACTTACTTTAAGTGACGCAAAAAGTCATGTAGTACAATGGATACTCGAAAATCCTGAACATTGTCCGCCTGGTGTGGAGCTCATTACTGATGGTGTCCATTTATCCCCCTCATTTATTTCACTCATCCAGAATGCAGTTAAAAACAAAATCATTCTTGTAACCGATGCCTTAGGCCCCACAGGTTGTAAAGATGGAACCTATAAATTAGGAAGTTTGGATATTCGGAAAGAGCAAAATAGTTTCTATTTGGCAGATAATAACGGTAATTTTCTGATGAAAGAAGGCAGACTTCCTTCTGGAGAAAAAGGCTCTGTAAAAACACTTGCAGGCAGTGCAGCCTCATTATCTTTTTGCGCGCAAAAATATTTTGAATCGATGCATGATGAATCCTTAGAAAACCGTATGGATTTTCTGTATACAGCACTTATCACTAATTCCAGAACGACCTCTTTATCTAAGGAGACAATACAAAATTTACCCGATAATAAAAATTTCTCTATTTTTAATAATAATGGTCAACTTATTTTGAGCTCATGCCATGGTAAAGTAATTGAGCATCAACAATTACAATGGCCAATAGCTGGCATACTCAATTATGGATTTTTAGCTAGGCCCTCTACGGTTGAAAATAACAACTTTCCCAAACTAGAAAGAAGCTCTTACACCTACAATCAAGGTCTGTAAATAATTTACTAGATAAATTCCAAAATAAAAATATTCGTTTTTACACACACTAGAGCAATCTTGCTAACCCAAGAAAACACCTTGGGTTAGCTTCATTCCGCACTAGGTCTGTAAAAGACCACCTTGAGAACCACCTACACTAAACGTAAGCGCCGCAATAGCACCAGGAATAGACGCGATGCTGGGTAAAAACATTGTCCAGGTTATTCCATTGTCCAAACTTTGGTAGGTTAAAGGAAATGTATTGCCCATAAGATCATAATACCCTACAGTGGAACATATATTATTTTTACATGCAACGCCGGTTAATTGGGCATTCCCAAATCCTGCAGGGATCCCGCTTATGGGAGGCAATATAGCTTCTGACCAAGTCACTCCATTGTTTGCACTGAAATAACTCACTGGCAATGATTGCCCAGAAACTGTGTCATAATATCCCACCGCAGAACAACGAACACCGGAGCAACTCACGCTATTTAGAAACGCTCCTCTGTTTCCTGGCGGCAAGGCATTTATGGAAAGAAACCTTACTAAAGACCAGGAAATTCCACCATTGGAACTGGTATAACTTAGAGGTAAGTGCCCGTTGGGATTTGCAGGGTCAGGAGTTTCACCTACAGCACTGCAATTAGCTCCAACACAGCTTACACCCATCAACTTAGCACCACTTACATACCCAGCTGGAAAATTAGCAATACTTGGTATGATTGCTTCGGACCATGTAACCCCATTGTTCGCACTAAAATAACTCACAGGTTGCCGATCATCTGAAGCGTCATTATAAAAACCAACAGCCGAACAATTTGTTCCTGCACAACTAACCGAACCAAGTCTCGCTCCCTGATTTCCAAGTGGAAGACCTGCGGTTGAAAGAAAATTAGGCTGAGACCAAGTGACTCCATTATTAGAACTGGAATAGGTAAGCGGATAACGATTTCCAGAAACACTTTCTCGCCAATATCCTACAGTCACACACTTGTTATCCACACAACTCACAGCGGGAAGGAACACTTCATCACTTGTTGCAAGAGGACCAGTACGTAAAAATAGATAAGGAGCAGACCAGCTCGCACCTCTATCTGAGCTTGAATAGGATAAAGGTAGCGTTGCGTCTATATCTCCCAAAACCGCACCAACAGCAGTACAAAGATTTCCACTACACCCAACACCAAAAAGTGCTACTTGATTACCGGGAAGACCAGCAGTTGGTGGTAATACTGGAGTAGGCCAGGTGGCACCATTATTATTGCTTGTATAAACGAGTGGAAATCCTCCATTCGCAGTTCCATAGCCCCCCACTGCAACAGAAATCTGCGTTTCAGGTGGAGCACTGGTTACATTTACGTTTAATGAATTGGCAAGTGTTGGGCCGGCACAAGTTTTACCTCCGGGAAAACAAGCAAATAAATGATGGTGTGGATCAGGATCATCACGATTAACCGCACCGGATATTTTCAATTTTAAAGTACAGCTTTGATTAATAGAGCCATTGGGTCCTAAATTAAAAAAAAGAGGACAAACAGTGGGGTCTGTTGGTTCGAGTACTTGAATTACATTGGGCGGAAACCACTTAACAAAATTATTAAAACGCATTGATAAAGTGTTGTTTGTCACTGTATATGCAGCATTTACGCTTCCTCCCAGAGGAACAGTGGAAGGTAAGATACCTTGGGGAGTAATATTGAAAGGTAAGGCAAAACTGGTCATTGAAGTAACAGCCCCCAAAAAACCAACACACAAATGATATTTATAGTTCATTGTTCATCCTTTGATCGTCTAATACAATGCTTAAAAATAAGCTACTCGAAAAGTACATCTTGTTAATTCAAGTACAGATGCCAAAGCTCAAGACAATATCATTGCATAAGAGGAATGAATTAAATCCCTTAAATGGAACTCTCAAAACGCCAATCATGTCCCTAAAATTTAAGCATCTGAAATAAATTTTGTACTTTCCGGAGACTCCATAAAACCAAACTAAGTTTTATATCCCTTTAAACCACAAAAGTAATTTGCCCCAATACTTCATTAGTATATAAATGAGATTGCGATAAATTATTAAATGTTGGAACTCCGTCGATTGAAGCATTTCCAAGCTCTACTTTACCAAAGTCAGAAAATCGATAGCCTACACCTACACGGATATGATTTGTCACCTCATAATCTACGCCTGCCCCTACTCTATAAGAGAAAGAAGTACGCGTCTCATCCTTAAATTGATTACTGAAGGTACTAAACTGCGGTACAATATTAACACTGTAATCTTTTGCAGTATTCGAACTAACCCCTACACCTCCTGAAATGTACGGATGGAAAGTTAGCGATTGATACATCAAGTTATACAAGAGTTTGTTTTCAAATAATACCTGGTGCGCCTGTATATCATACTTATATGAAAATGAATCAAATATTAATACATCCGACGCACCTTGTGTCACAACACCGTGGGTATGAAACTCCATAGGTTGATAATAACTAAATCCTGTTTGCAAAAACCAACTCGGATTTAAGAGAATTTCTATCCCAAGCGAAACACCGTATATAAATTTAGATTGATCCGTATTGTCGGCATCATAACTGAAAGACTCGTCTTGAACAGGATCGTCAATAGAAATAAATTGCGACTTACCTGCATCATCAGTGAATGCCGCACCTAATGATACAGTTGCAAAAGGACGCCAGCTCATTGCAAACCACTCAACTTTTTTTTCAATCTGATCTTTCCAAACGGCAGGCTTTTTTACTACTGGCGATGTAGCTGCAATACTTGGCTGAACACTAATTACAGTCAATCCAAAAATAGCTAATGCAAATCCATACTTACTCTTTAACAATTTCTTCATCCTTAAAAAAATAACCACACGAAAAAAAGTGCTTTAAGCAAACTTCTTCTGATAAAAACAACAGCGAATTAATTTAACAAAGTTCACGGAAAAATTATAGGTTTACCCAAAATAAATAAATCGTTTATTAATTAATAAGTTAATCAAATGAAACACTCTTTTTCAATAAAGCGTCTAAGATTGCTAAAGACAACGAAAGGCATTGACCTGTCAAGCGTAATGGTACTGGTGAATTATCACAACTCTTGGGATGATGGTTTTAAATACACCATACACAGAACTCCAGCAGTCAATGCGGTGATGCAGCATAAAACAATGGGGGTAATAATTGACACAACAATCAGAAAACCACCAACAAAACAAATAATGGCATCACCTAAAGTACGCAAACTTAATTGTGCGCCCATGACTTCACCCTGAATGGCAGTATGAGACATGTTTGAGATGTGGATCGTCATAGTTGTTGTAACGGTAGTAATACTAAATCCAATCAATGCGAAAAATAAAAATAGGGTTGAGGGATATTGAAAAGCAACCATCGCAGCAAAAATCAAAGCAGTGGTCATCATGGCTAAGGTTATCATTTTATGAATGGGCATATGTTTTGAAAGATGATGTGGAAGCCATGCGGCGCCTAAAGCAAGGGCAGCTGACAATGCTGCGTTATAAGCCGCAATCATGCCTGGAGACATAAACCATTTTCCGGCCAGGTAAACCGGGCCAAACTCATAAAACATATCCACTGCGAAGGTAAATAGCGTACTGACGATGAGCAAATGGATTAAATGAGGATGATTTTGAAATAAGAGCTTGAATTGTCGGATAATATTGAGTTGACTTAATATAGATTTTTTTTCAGGTTTGGATAGAGTTTTATGTTCTGGTAATTTCCACCAGGCGAGACTCAGGGTAATCATTGAAGCAGATGCTGCAAAAGTAAAAGGGAACGACCATGAAAACCAGGAAATGATATTTGGATTGGATAATAAACCGCCAATAATAGGTCCAATGATATAACCAATGCCAGCCATGCTGTTAATTCTACCAAAGCTTATAAACTTGTTAATGGTAGTTAATTCTGATGCCAATGCCCTGGCAACAGCAAAAGTTCCTTCCATGAATCCTGTTAAAAAGCGGCTGAATAATAAGAGCCAGAAACTGTTTATCCAAAATGCTATGACTGTCAACAAATACCCCAGCATGCTTCCCGCCAAACTGATGACCAATATTTTTTTGCGACCATACAAATCAGAATTTCTCCCTAAAATAGGGGAACCAATAAATTGCCCCAAAGGAAAAATTGCAAGGGTTAGCCCCAGCAAAACACGCCTGCTCGTTTCACTCCATTCCGGTGAAATTATTAACTGATTAGTAGATTGTAAAAACAACGGAGGAAGAATGGGGTAAGCAATAGATGAACCAATAAAACTAATTAAAACGATTAGTAAAATAATCCAGAACTGTTTTTTTTCCTGAGTTGTTTGTGCATACATATTCATTCTTGGCCGTTGGGATTATGGAGCGGCGAGCCGACTTTAAGAGAAAAATTTTATTTAAAATAGCGACATCATGTAAAATTTTTTAGCAAATATTCTAACTTTTTTTTCCCAATAAAGCGATATTTATTTTTGTGCCCAATGAATTCTTAAGTCGATTGACCTGCCATTTTCTCCATTGGAATCAGGATTCAATCGAAATTATCTGTTCTCATTGCTCTCATTAAACCTCAAGTGACGCTTTAAATTGCTCTACCCATGCATTATCTACAAAATTTGGGAGCACTATTTTTTCAGTTGATCTCACTGTTTCTACAAAATGCTGATATAAATAAGGACGATAAGAATCAAGATCGGGAACTTCCATACCAATTTCTTTGGCTTTTTCATCATTAATTCGCACGCGTAATATATCTTTAAAGTGAGTGTTTGCCTCAAAATGCAGCATCTCCTCATCAGACATTACCCCGCCTTGAAAGAGAAGCGTTTTCTTACTTGCTGTAGATAAACGCTCAAAATAGTCTTTTTTCTTTCCTGCCAGATAACGTTTGGCGTTCACATGGTGACCAATGAGCAATGCAACTTTTGCAGAAAATCCCAGGGTGTATGCTAATGTCGCACCGATCCACTCATGATGCACTATTCCCAAATCTGCCATCTTATTTTGCTTGGTATTCGAAGCAAAATGCCCTATGTCATGAAATAAGCACGCGAGAATGACCTCCTGGCTATGCCCTGCTTGCTCAGCAAAATAGGCGCACTGTAATGCATGTTCTAATTGCGACACAGACTCGCCAATGTAATCCATATCTTTGGAGAGATACAAGCACTGGAAAGCCCTATCAATTTTTTGGTCGATATGATTTATTGTCTTCATTGCATCATTTCACTAATGGGATTAGCGACATTATAAATAACAGCACCTGCTGAGTAATCTTTATTGGGATCGCGTTCGCAGTCTGGAGGAAACTTTTCCCGTTTATCCTGATAATAAGCCTCCCGCATCACTCCGCCTTCAGAAAATTTGCTAAAAGTAATAAAAATTGCTCGGCGTGGTTTATTACTACGATTCGCCTCCGAATAATGGGGTAAATACGAATCAAATAAAATGATATCTCCCGTTTTACATTTAATTGGCGTCCACTGGAGGGTCTCTGCAATTTCCTTTTTAATCGAACCATCCACTTCTTGAGGAAGAATTACAGGCTTATTAGCTCCTCCTTTAACTACTTGTAAACAACCGTTTTCTAAAGTGCACTCATCGATTGCCACCATCATAGTGATGTGAAATCGTTGATTAAAACTAATAAAAGCAGGAGCATCTTGGTGAGGTTTAAATCCTCCCCCACCCGGGAATTTATAGTTAATTTTTTCTTTGAAAATAGCTGCCTGCTCTCCCATTAATGAGGACACTAAGTTTAAGGTACGTGAACTATTAGCCACCTCATACATCCCTTTATGATAATCAATAAAATTTTCAACACGACAAAGCTGACGTCCACCCTCCGCATTTTTTTCAAAATACTTCATCCATTTTCCTGGTGTTTCAGGCCAAGATGTTAATTCATCACACCAGGTTTGCAGATGTTGTTTCAGATCAATACAGAGAAAATCTCGCAAAATTACAAACCCCTGTTTTTGCCAAAAATTTTGTTGCTCTGCACTCAATTGATAATCCATGATGTCCCCTTTTAAGACGTTGATAGCAATGTATTCTCAGAAATTGAATCCGCAAGAGTAGCTAATTTACCTTCTTCCCTTTCTAACCATTTTGTTAACAACCAACCCAGTAGAAGAGTGCCGGCAAGAATCGCTAAAGTCAGATAAATACCCAAGTGAGCCTGGAAGATAGGTAGGAATACCGTGCCAATAAACGCACCAAATTTTCCGGTTCCAGCTGCCAATCCATGTCCGGTGGCTTTAAACTCAGGGTTATAAAGTTTTGCAGGCAGCAGATAAGTTGAAATTCCTGGGCCAAAATTTATAAAAAAATTGAACAGGATGAATCCAACAAAAATAATGCTGGCACTTGGGAGCAGATAGCTTATGCTAAGAATTAATAATCCCACAAACGAAAAGAGAAATCCTGTTTTCTGCAGTTTAATTAAAGATACATGATTTACACAAAAGATGACTGCAAAAGCACCTAAGGAAACAAAGATATTGACCACTAAAGTGCTTTTTAGAACTTCCGTTTGTGCATTCAGGAAATTTGCTGCGCTCGAAAGATTAAATGCCTGTAAGACGTAAGGAGTGAATAACCCTATCCCGTAATACGATATATCTAATAAAAACCAGCAAAGACAAAGACAAACAGTGGCTCTTATCATTCTTGGCGAGAACATCAATTGATAATGCGTAAAAACAGCACGTCTTGAGCGTGGTTTTAACCGTTGATGGACTTGCCATAAAAAGCTCTCTGGCAGCTTCGCTCTAAATAACAGCCCTACAAGTGCAGGAATTGCCCCTGAAGCAAATATCCATCGCCAAACGTCGAGTTGAGGATGCAGTTTAAATAAAAGCCAGGCAACAATGACACCTATTGGTGAGGCAAGGCAATTGATAAACATAGCAGTTGCGATAAATTGGGCACTTTTACGAGGCGGAATCATTTCAGCTAAATAAGCGGCACAGATAGGATAATCAGCGCCCACGCCAAAACCGAGTAAAAATCGAAAAACACAAAGAGAGGTTATATTCCAGGCAAAAGCAGAACAAATAGCAATGAATACAAAAAAGACAAGATTTATAATGAGCATGCTTTTCCTGCCTAACATATCTGCCATGCGTCCAACAATGATTGCACCAAATACTGCACCAAGAGGTGCTGCAGCTTGAGTGAGGCCAATCATAAGCGAGGATGGATGGTATAAAGCATTAATAAAAGGCTCTGCTACAGAAGCGATATATAAATCATAACCATCAATGAACAAACCCAGCGCACAGACTATCCAGACATGAAGAGCCAGGGATTTATTATTATTTTCGTCCATGAAAATCTCTTTATAAGATAAAGAATATTTTGCCGCTTTATTGCGGCGTTAAGTACATGATTTTTAACATAATCGCGATGCAAAAACAAACAAGTTCATCATAAATAATTCAAAAAAACAATGCCCGTTCTAATAGAGTCTGTTTACAATCGTTATCTTGAGGCAAATACTCCGATTTTAGGGCACAGAAACGGAGTATGCACTTATGGCATCACGTTAAGGAAAAATCTCTCTCGCCTACGTCCCGCGAACACACCGCGGGACGTAGAGAATAAAGTTATTCCCTTACTGGGCGCATAAAATCGGAGTATTTTGGGGATAGAATTGTAAACAGCCCCTAAACCATCCCTGAAAAAACGAATTTACAAAAGATATCTATAATTAAATAAATGAGACTTCGACAAAAGCAATAGATACTCTTTAACTCTGAAAAAGGAAAGATAAAATGTTAACCACGGCTTTTATTTTTTTAGTGATAGCAATTGTTTCAGGATACATGGGATATAAAGGTACCGATCCTTCATTAACAAATAATGCAAAAATTATATTTTATATTTCTATAATTATTTTTCTCATATTACTGCTTATCTATTTATTTTCCCCAGCCGCACCAGTGCAAAATGAAATAAAAAATCCACTTTTATAGGTACGATTAATTTGAATGAATTATTCTCCTTGGACTTCCCAATTGGAATTCACTTTCATAATCTGCACACCACAACTCATTAGGACTTTTACCATTAGTTAGTTTTGTCCCCTCTGCTTTGTAACACCTCCTCTTTTGTTTTGTTACCAAACCATATTTATCTAAAATTGTATGGATAGTGCTACCTATGTCTCAATAAGGACAATCCAGGCACGGCAAAAACTCATGGCAAAATCAATGCAGACCTACATTCTCTCTTTCCTGATCACTTTCTTCTTCGGGTGGTTTTTTAAACTGCTGCACGATAGTTTTAGCGAATCGTTGAAATAAGCTGGCGTTTGCTCCAGTAAATTTATTCCAATCTTTTTCAAAATCTTCTTGCAAAAACATATGCAGCTGACCATGATGATAAGGTCCACTGTTTTGCTCTAAAGCTTGTCTTTCATATTCAAATCGTAAACTTTCTTTTACATTCTTAAGTATATCAGGATAGTTTGCCGATAATTCTCTGGTGATATCTCTTAAAACTGCCGAATAGCCTGTAGTTAATTTGCCCTTTTTAAGCTCACGATCCCATGCGTCTTGATAAAGCTTAATTAGATTATTTCGAAGGTCAGCCCAGTCGGAAGCTCCACCAAATTTCTTTGAAGAAGACTTATCAACCAAGATTTCCTGTACTTTTTCCGCTATTTTGCCATAGCCCGGATATGTTTCTTCAAACTTAAATACCGCATTTTTTAATTCAAGAGCTTTAGCCTCTCGTGCTATTTTATGAACCTCCACTCTAGGGGTTTCAACTACCGTATCATGTGCTTCTCTTAATGCGGCATAAAGTTCTGGAGTTGCCACAAGCTGTCCCTGCTTTGTTTGATCCATAGATTTGTGTGCCCATAAGCGCAGAGTTAAATCATAGTTGGGGTTAGCTTTTACTGTAGGGTTGGACTCTAGAGTTTCTCTTTCCTCTAGTTTCATAACAGAGTCATTTCTATCTTTTGATTCCACAGTATTATAATAGCGGTATGTTTTAATTTTCACATTACCAGGTATCATTTCAGGATTAGCCCGGAAAAAATTTTCTATTGCTTCAAGAATTTCTTTCCTATCATCAAAAAAGGTATATTCCACCTCATCATTAGGATGTTGCAAAGCTAACTTTTGAATTTGCGCATAGATTAAAGATATTTTGTTTTTTTCAAATTCCCATTCAGAAACTTTTTTACCTTCTGTAGCACATTTAAAGTCTGGTGGATAATTGTAATCTTTTTGTAATGCAATTGCTGCTTTATGAGTTGCTCCCGGCTCAAGCCCACTGTATAAATCACCTAATAAGAACGTATCAAATTCAGCTCCTATGTGTGTCGCTATTTCTTGCAAATTTGGATAGGATGAACCAGTTTGATATATTGTTTCCTTTTCTCTAACATATGTATCACTGGAATCGCCGCGTATGTCTTGACGATTGGAGCCTACCATAATTTTATTAATTCCCAATTCTTTTAGTTTATTAATTAATAATGGATTATGCTCAATGCATAAATCTGGAAATTTTCTTCGTTCTTCTGGTTTGTTATGAAAATCTGCTTTTACAGCAGTTTGATAAGACGCATGACTTAAACAACCATCCCAATCAATAGAGGCAATTTTTATTTTAGGCATGATAAACACTCACAATTAATACTACTCGTTTTAATTTTAGTACAATAATACGAATTTTTATTATATGAAAACTTATAGACTTTACAGCAGAACAGCAAACATAGCCTGGTTACCAGCTACCTGGCCATAAACTATTACAGCGATAGCTTTTTCTTTATAGTTAAAACGCTCCATATAAATTATGCTAAAAACACTATTACCAATGGAGAGAAAAAATGAAAAAACAACTAGTGCAACAAATCGTTAGGGCCAAAATAGCTAAGGGCATGATGCGCTGCAAATGCTGTCGCTATTCCTAATATCCTGTTAGCCATAGACTATTTGTGAGAATGACCATGAAAAAGTTACCCAATCTTAGACTATTACTGGAATACAAAAACCCATTAGTTATAGAGCGATTTAAGCAGAATTTTCCTGGTTTTTCTGCTTCTGCAGAACAGCTGTTTACCGACATGCTCAAATATCTATGGCTCAGTGTAAAACACGAATATGATTTAAAAGCCACTCCTGGTAACCCAGAACTGCAATTCATTCCTGTGATGCATGAAGAAATGAGACCTATCGATAATATGTGGCATGAATTTATTCTGATTACCTTAGATTACCATGAATTCTGTAATCACTACTTTGGTGAATATTTGCATCATATTCCCAATATGCGTGAAAAATTGCAGTTTACTGAAGAAGATTTCACGAACCAATTGGAGCTGTTTTTGAATTACATTTACGAGCAATTAGGTGAAGAAACCTTAACCCGCTGGTTTAATGAACATTTAGAAGAAGACATTCTTTCAGATGTGGCTTAACCATTTAGTGCTGCAAGTTTTTGCACGAATCACGGATTGTTTGCACTATAACCTGTAACGCTTTGACTTGCCTTTGCTCCGGCCTATGTGTCAAATAAATTTCATCATGAAAAATAGGTGTATTCGGGACTTGGGAAAGCAATGACTGATGATGAGTGTACACTACTGAGCGAGGTAAAATGCCCACACCACACCCCGCCGCAGTCAAACTGGCAATTACATCCAGATTTGAGGTAGGCAATAAACGATATTCCTTGATACCCATTGCCTCCAAATCTTTGAGTAATTTTTGCGTTTGCAATAAATCAACATCACATAATAAGGTTAAAATCTTCTGCTCTTTCATGAAATTTTTATCATTAGGCTGCCAAAAACCGACCTCATCATCGTAAAGCTTTTGCAAAATCAAGTCCCTATGCCTTACTGGATTAACAACAATACCAATATCAATGGAAAAATTAATAATTCCTTCGAGAATTTTGCGTGATAAATCATGTTTCAGGGTAATTCTTATTTGAGGATATTGCTCAAGCAATTGGGGCATAAATAAGGGCAAATCATATTGTGCTACAGAAGGATGACAACCAAGAACAAAATCCCCTTGGATTTCATTAACGCTTGCCAGACTTTCAGCGCGAGCGGTTTCCCATAAATGAATCAATTGCTTGGCATGGGCATAAAATTGCGCCCCTGATTTAGTTAATTTCAATCCATTTTTTATGCGAATAAAGAGACTGGTACCAATTGCATTTTCAAGTCGTTTGACTGCGCTGCTTAAAGATGGTTGACTAATTCCCAGGCGTTCAGAAGCACGTGATAAATTCAACGTTTGGCATACTTCAATAAAATAATACAAATCGTTTGAGGAAGGCAGCATGGTAACCATCTTAAGCAAAGCAATAAGAGCATGTCAAGAAAGTGTTTCCATGGACATAAACAATACTTAGTTCAATATACTTTGGAAAGCAAGCAGAGCCTGGTGAATGAAGTGCAACCAAGCATACACCATTATAAAGCATCTCAATTGATCAAATTTACATCATATCATTCAAAATAAAATCATTTTTAAGGAAATTTTAATAAATTTAGGGTATAATTTCTTTTTTTTGGATGACAAGAGATCAATATGACAAAAGTACTAGCATTCGATGTATCAGAGACATTACAAACTGGTTCGGAACATAATGACAATGGTCTAGGGCAACCCATGTGTGTAGGGAAAGAAATTATTCCAGGAGCATATTCAGTAATGGTCGGAGGACAAAAAACAGCAGAGTTACTTCAGCATGCTCAAAGAAAAGGCATTCACATCGTTTTAGTAACAAATAATGGTGCGGATTTAGATAAAGAGGTAATTCAACGTACCCTGGATTTTTTTAAACGCTATGGAGTAAATATTCCACCTGAAAATTATATGGGTCCAGAAAAAGGTAAAGATGGCAGCAAGGTGCCGAGATTAGAAGCAATTGCCATACGATTTAATGTTAATAAAGAAGAAATATATTTTTTTGATGACTCCTTTCATAATGTATCAGAAGCAAGAGCACATGGGTTTAAAGCAATTCAAGTTAAATCTCCAGAAGATTTACACAACGGCATTACTGAAGTGCTCGATGCACCATCAGCAATGCAGAAAGCAGAAAAAAATCCTTCCATTTCAGGAAGCAATTCAAGTTTCTTTACTAATGAATGGGATCAACTTGATGCTGATCTTAAAGCCCATATTTCTGAAACAACACGTAAAGTACGCGTAAAATTTTTTAACCATATACCAACCAGCGAATATTGGAATATGATAGGAAAAGAAGAAAAAGAAGTTATTCTCCAAGATTATCTTTATAAAAAATCAAGAACATATGACTCCTTAGATATTGAATTTAGATCTTATTTATCAGAAGAAACTCAAAATATTCGCCATAAAATGTCTCCTAAACCAACTACAGAAGCTTTTTGGAATGGATTAGATGAGAAAGCAAAAGATCAATACTTTCAAAAATATGAACAAGCAATGAGTTATAATTTATAAATAAAATAGCATAACTTATTAAATGCTTTCTGGAATATTCCAGAAAGCATTTTTCATCCCTACTTTGGCAAACAACTGTTTCGACCAGAGATTCAAGGCGGTTTATTTACTAACGTACTCTCTAATATGTGTGATACAATTGCCCTGAAAATAAACAATTTGAAATGAAAACAAAACCATTTCCCCTTTCACCGTGCCCAATAAAATAAAGGAAACTGCATGAGTTTTAAGTCGTTAGGTTTAATCGAACCGTTACTTCAAGCCATTAACGAATTAGGTTACAAAGAACCCTCTCCTATTCAAGCTCAAGCCATTCCCAAGATATTATCAGGTCATGACGTTCTGGCTTCAGCACAAACAGGAACAGGTAAAACGGCAAGTTTCGTATTACCTATTTTACAAAAACTCAGCTCCAAACCCCGGGCTAAAAGTAATAGAACTCGTACACTCATCCTAACGCCAACACGTGAATTAGCCAGTCAAGTACATGAAAGCATCATTCAATATGGAGGCCACCTATCGCTTCGCTCTGCGGTAGTGTTTGGCGGGGTAAAAATTAATCCCCAAATGATGAAATTACGTTCCGGGGTTGAGCTTCTGGTTGCTACACCGGGACGTTTATTGGATTTGCATCAGCAACGCGCCATACAATTCGATGAAGTGGATACTCTTGTTTTGGATGAAGCCGACAGAATGCTGGATATGGGTTTCATTCATGACATGAAACGAATTATTAAATGGTTGCCCAAAAACCGGCAAAATCTTATGTTTTCAGCTACTTTTACTGATGAAATTCGTAATCTTGTAAAAACCATTCTCAACCAACCCATAGAAATTGATGTTACCCCTCGAAATACAACCGTAGTTAAAATCAAGCAAACAGTACATCCAGTTGATAAAAGTCAAAAAGCGGCCTTACTGAGTCATTTAATTCATAAAAATAAATGGAGCCAGACTTTAGTCTTTTCAAAGACCAAACATGGCGCCAATAAATTAGTGAAACAATTGGCCGAAGCGCAAATTCATGCTGCCGCTATCCATGGCAATAAATCGCAATCCCAGCGGACCAAAGCTTTAGCCGAGTTTAAGTCCGGAGAGTTACATATTTTAGTCGCTACAGACATTGCTGCACGAGGAATTGATATTGATCAATTGCCCTGTGTGGTCAATTTTGATTTACCCCAAGTTGCTGAAGATTACGTCCACCGCATCGGACGAACCGGACGCGCTGGCGCATCAGGATTAGCCGTTTCCCTAGTAAGTGCTGATGAGGTAAATCAATTACACGCTATAGAAAAACTAATTCAACGCAAACTAAACCGTATTGAAATCGAAGATTTTGAACCCCAGCATAATGTTCCTCCAACCAATAGTGTTTCAAAGTTCAAAAAACATTCCCCTACTCGCAAGAAAATAACTTCAACGGACAATAAACCCAATAGAAAAAAATTCACAAATAGCTCAAGGAAAAGAGGCTCTAAAACTTAGCATCTTCAGCGTGGTCTAAAGTACAGGCCGAAACCGTGGTGTTCCACTTCGTTTCAGCCGGTGTCAACTTAAGAAAAATATTCTAAGGTTGGGTCATTCGGCCCAACAAATTCAACTCGTCTTTACCATTAAGTTAGGTCAAAATGACCCAACATAATTCAATTTAAAGTTCAGAAGTAGGCTTTTTCTCCTGTATTTCAAGATGCTTCACCAGTGCTGTATAGCGCGGTAACACATAATTCAAAGATTGCATTTTGGACAATTGAAAGAACGACTGATGTTGCATTGCTCTCTTATTTAAAATTAATTCTACTTCCTTGTCTATTTTCATTTCTGTTTCTAACCAACCTGATGAATCATGCACTATTCTGTGATTACTATCTCTGCGGCTCCAGGAGGAAATAAGAGTGGCATTTTGCAAGGATAAATAATCCGCCATAAAATTTCCCAACGGCTCCGAATCCAATTACGGTAACTGACACTATTTGACTCACTAAACTATAGTAGCCCTAACATCCCTTGCATGATTCAAAATCATTGCCGCTGCGATAATAATATCATTCATGCGATGATGCATTACGCTCCCATGGCAGCTTTTGCTGCTATGGCTTATACAGTAGGTCAATATGGCGCTCACTCCTTACTTGAATTGACTGAATTACTGATTTGTTTTTACTTAACGTGCATTGTATTTATAGTGGTCCTGCTCGGCAGCGTACTTTATTTTGTTTTAGGCTTAAGTGTATTTAAAGTGATCCAGTATTTTAAAACGGAAATTTTTATTGTTTTTGCTACCTCATCTTCTGAAACAGTGATGCCTAATTTACTGGAAAAATTAATCGAATTAGGTTGCGATAAATCAGTGGTCGATTTAGTGATACCAACAGGTTATTCTTTTAATCTCGATGGGACTGCAATTTATCTTACCCTTGCTGCTTTATTTATCGCGCAGGCAACAAACTCGCATATCACTCTTGAACAGCAAATCTTTTTATTGCTTATCATGATTATCAGTTCAAAAGGAGCTGCCGGTGTTACAGGAAGCGGTTTTATTATATTGGCCAGTTCCTTAGCAGCTATAGGTACGATCCCTGTTGCAGGAGTGGTTATAATTCTTGGAGTAGACCGCTTTATGTCTTCAGGGAGATCCTTAACCAATATGATTGGTAATGCCATTGTTGTATTGATTATTTCAAAATGGCAAAAATCGATTAATATGAAGCGAGTTCATGAAAAACTAGCATAAAAAAAATACTATGGGTAGCCGCCTGGTTGCGTGCAGCTGAATCGTCTACACATCGCTGAAAAACCAGCCCAGCTCTATTCCGACGTCCCGCGGCTGTCTGCGTGATCCAGAGGATCTACCCTAATCACTGGACCCGGGACAAGCCGCAGGGCGTAGACAGCAAGAGTAGGTCGGACCTTGGCCCAACAAGCCCAGCAATCGTATCCTGGGTTCAGGTCTGTAAGACTGGAACCCGAGGTTCACTCCACTACGCTTGCTCAAAATCCTTTACCGCCTGTTTAATGCGCAGTAAAATTAAACATTTCCCATTTAGAGATTAATATGCCAGGCAATAACATCCGTGATTTTTCTTTTTTTATACAAAATATTCATTTGCCCCAATCAATTTATTTTCCAAAAAATGACTACGAGCTAGTAGCTAAAATTATGGCTTATTTTCATACAGAAATCGTAGTTGACAATGTTTCGGATACAGATATGCCTGCACTTGCAAAAATTTTTGAAGAATATTTTGAAAATAATCCTCTTATTAATAAATCCATACAAGAATTTATTGATTCATTATTAGTAATACTGGTTGATAATGATAAATTAGGATTGCTTACTATCTTTAGTAATATAGGAGATGCTACTAGACAATTAGAAATTTTATTAGCGCCACATCATACTCACTTTGCTCGTGCCGCGGAGCCCAAAAACCTTCCTTTATTTAACTCATCTTCAACTAAAGAAATTAAGAAATGCGGAATATCCATCACGAGTGCTACCGACCTTTTTCCAGAGAAAAATTTAAAGCATGCGAAAGATCTAATTTACGGACTAGAATTTAATCAAAACGTCCCTGTAAATGAATTGAAATTAGATTATCTCAATGACCAAATTATTTTGGGAAATAACCTTGATGTTAATAGAATTTATTTTCAATTATTCATTGATCGATTACAAGAAAAACTAAATTTGTCGCGTAGTGATCTTTTTACTAAAGAAGACTTCATTGTTTTTCTCACCGGTGGTTCCGGTGAACGCTCCCGTGCGCAAATTAAGCTAGGTAATCTTTTTATAGAGATTGCATGTGGAGGGAAAGGTTCTCTTGCATTCGATATATATTATATTGATAACAATAGGAATGTACTTCTTCCATTGATGAACTGTATGAGACCACGTTATAGTAGAGCAACTTTTGACTATGAACATTGCCTCCCTTTTTCGGCGAGTATGTTTGGTTTGCACACGAGAATGGATAATAGATTGCCACCAAGTTTAACCCGGGATATGGCAAAAGACCGGGCAAAAGATAGGTTAGAAGCCGATGAACTAAATAATTTAATTAACTTAAGAGAAATATTTTTAGGTTTAGCATTGGGAAGAACAATTTGCGATTTCCCTAATTTAAAGCAAGAATTAAAAAAATTCTATGGCGCAGCAGTTCAAAATAATGTAGCTCCGAATAGCTCTTTTTTTAAATCCTCAACAGCCACTTTTTCTCCATTATTAAGCAACGAATCACAATTGAAAATGTAAACCCCACTACTAAGCTTACCTTACAAATTCATCAGACTTAGCAAGCCTGGGTAACACGCAGTGAAACCCGGGTTCTGGTCTTTTACAGACCTGCACCCAGGCTACACGATTAAGTGAGAGCACTTGTCTGTTGTTTTTCGGGATCGTGCGATGAAGAGAACACCTCTGGTTTAGATAATCCAAAAAAGGTTCCGTTATAACTTGAATTCGTCATGACTGGTTCTGTTCCTGTTTTCATTAATCTTAAGAATGCATCATAAGCTGCCTCAACGTTGTTGAGCGAGGTTGCCACCTGAACACGAGCTACTTTAGCGCTTGAGGCTTCATCTATTTTTGTCTGGCTTGTGCTTAAGTCAATTGTGAGTGAGAGTTCCTCAAATGTTGCCATAGCAGGATTCAAAGCGATCATGGCTGATAAACTGTCCCAAAATTGTAATTTATCATAAAATAATTTCTCTCCCATCCCTTGTAATAAGGACGTTAACATATCTTTGACCAGTTTTAACGAGGGTAATGTTTCCTTATCCAATCGTGCATAAAATTCTCGGGTCATAGGCATTTGACAAGTAATATCGATTGGAACAAGGTTTATGGGAAGATTTTTTGTGGTAAAAACAAGTTCTGCGGCTTTTGGATCAGCGTAAATATTCCATTCCGCTAGGGTATTTTCTGTATCAGGAAGCAGATCTGAAATATTTCCTGCTACTTTTACAGCGCCTCCCATAATAACTATCTTTTCAATTTTTTCGATGCAATCAGGATGAGCAGATATCAGCTGAGCAATATTAGTTAAAGGGCCAGTGGCTACAATCGTTATTTTTTCATCACTGGACATTAACGTGTCATACATTAACTGAACTGCAGAATCGGTAACTTGAGAATCTGCTATCGTGGGCACATCAGTATTATTTAAAATGGTATTTGCTTCTTTATTAATATATTCGGGAAAAGGAGTCCCGTGGTGATCCAAGGCAGAATTAATTCCATATGCAACAGGGATTTTTGCTGAAGGTTTTAACATCCGACATACTCGTTTCATATTTTCAGCACCGATTTTAGTAGTCGATTCTCCATATGCCACAGTGACGGCAACGACATCTGCATTAAGCAGCAATAAACATAATGCCATTATATCTTCATAGGCAGCATCACCATCATGTATTACTTTCATTACACATCCTTATAATATTTTTAAACGCGCTGTATGCTACGTTAAATTCATAAAAATTTCTGCATGTCCCAAATGGAACGAAATAAATTTATCTGGGGAATTTGGGGAAAGTTCCTTTCCTAACCTAGAAATCGACCGTTCCTTCTTGAGCTATTCAATAAATAGCAATACTTGCGTATGAGGCTTTGCCTGTCTATATTTAAATTAGTTTTTGTTCAAAAAATACTCATTAATTCGAAAAAATATATTTCGTGAGTGTTATTCTTCTGGATGGAACGAATTATGGCACATGAAGAACTTTTTAAAGAAATTGTCGAATTAATTAAAAGACAAGATGTTGATGGCGTTAGAGATATTTTAGCAAAAAATAAACATATAAAAGAATTACCTACGTTAGTTGATGATGAAGGAAATACGCTATTTCATCATCTGATAAAATCAGGCAATCTATCGCTCATGAGAGCCAGTCAAACTTATGAGAGAGGTTTCGGCGCCAGTTATGTTATAAGAAATAAAGAGGGTAAAACGCCTTATCAATGTGTTGCTGATATTGAAGACGCGCAATTCAGGGAGGTTGCCGCTCAAGTTTTTGGCCCGTCTTGGAAGCAAGCACATATTCTAAATCAATTTATCGTGTATTTAAAAATACAACATCAGCTTAAACCCAAGGAGTACAAGGAGGAGGATATTACAGCCATTATTGATGTGCTAAACGAAGGTCATTGTAATGGACTGTCTGCTATTTGGCTGGAGTTATGGCTAAAAAATAAAGAAAATAAATATTATGAGTTATTCTCAGACATTATTTATTGGGATTGTTCTATTGAACAATTAAGCCAAGAGTTAAAATCAAAATTTGAAGTCGCCATTTCACTAACCAGAATGTATCAAATGGATCGGGAAAAATTCAGTCATGAAAAAAAACAAGTAGCCCAGTCACAAAAGGAAGTAAAAGAGAAGATACGTCAAGAAAAAGAGCGAGAGACTGGCCAGCCAGTATCAATTGACGAGATCGAATTACCAGAAATATTAGCGGATCCTGTTTTTTTTAGCCGATATCAAAAGGCTTGGCATACCTATGTAGACACATTAAATGAAGAAGCATCTTATCAAGGACAATTTACCATCACTTCCCTCGCTTTTTTACTCGGTCAATTAGGAGATCAGGAAAAAGGAATGGCTTTTCGTGCTCATAATCATGTAATTTCTGCTGGAATCAAGAATGGGACTTTATATCTATTTGATTCAAATTATGACAAGCAAGCAGGGAAAGAAACCATTCCTAGAGAATTCAATTTAAGAAGTCCTAGTGGGCAAATAGACGCAGCAAAAGAAATTTATAAACAACTTTATTTTAGAAAACCTCCTGAAATAAATACCTTTTTTGAGCTTGATAAAGTGCATATTCTCGATTTGAAGGAGCGCCCCCGATATACCCATTATCCGAGTAACACTGATGTTAAAAATAAAGCAATAGAAGCGCAAGTACATGCGTTTTATAAAAAAGTTGAAGAAAATAATTTCACTGAAATTGATCCTTTTGAATTTGCTCGTTTGAGTAATTATTTTGATTCTGTTTTAAATCAGACCGAATTAGCCAATTTATATGAAAAAACAGTTTTTAAAAAAGAGCTGATTAATCAAATCACCCAATTAAACCGTTGGGATTCTATTTCTCCTTTGATTGTATTAATTGACACGTCAAATAATGAAAATGCATTAAACTGCTTATTAAGAAATGGGGCGGATCCGCATCTCATAGTCGGACATCAAAGTGCTATTGAAGCAGCCCGAAAGGAAAGAAAGGAAAATTTAGCACAATGTATGGAAGAACATATTAAACGAATGTCTGTTCCTGCTGAACATAAAAAGCAAATGGAACTAAAATGCCACATGAATGTTATAAAGATACCCGCCAACGAACGAGAACAAAATATTCTTGCTGTCCTCAATGTATTGAATAGTTCTTTACTGAACAATAAGGACAATACAATCCCGGTTGTAGTGCAAAATATCAAAGCGATTGTAGAGCAGATTGATCCTCGCGATACGGAACATATTTCTGAAAAAATTAAAGAAATTAAAGCATTAATTAAAACTCACGATAAAGATACAGAAGACAATTCTTATGTTTTAAACATTCTGGATGCATTTGAGAATGTTACAAATGATAATTTCAGAAGAATTCGTGAATCACTTTCTTTAGTCCCGGAATTTAAAAAAATTATGGATGCTCCTATGCTGGAGTCCCGATCTTCTTTGGGATAGTTTATCAGTCATGATAAACCATCCCCAAAAAATCTTTATAAGCAGCATCACCATCAATGTATTACTGCAAATCCTTATTATATTTTAAACATAGTGTATGGTATGTTTAAATTCATAAAAATTTCCCCCCAAATAGAACGAGAACAAATTGTGAAGCAGGCTAAGGAGCAGCGTGTATGCCAAAACTAAATACTATTGACGGTTATTATGATCCCTTAAAATTTATCAAAAAAAATCATACCAAAGAGGATCTTATTAATGAAAAAGAACTCATTGACTATCTAAACAGTGCATATCGTCATGCTTTAAGGAAAATATTACTTGCAGCCCCTGCTTCTTTTGCAGAAGCATCACCTATATATGCGCTTTGTATTGATGTCATCTTAAACGGCAATGATTTAACCCAAGTAACAGTAAAGGAGATTGAAGAGCAAATAAATAAAAATAAAGAACTGCATAAATTAAAAAATTTAAAGTCAGACACCCCAGATTTTGAAAAACTCCAATTAATAAAGGCTGTCACCAAGACGCATCAAACCAATTTAGTTATTGATGAACATGTTGTTCATTATGTAAATAGTACTCTCGCTCTTGAGACTCTATTAAACAAAGAATATAAATATGGATTTTTTGCTACTCAAAAAAGCAATTTGGCACATAAAGAAGCTGTTACGGCACTTAAAGATGCTCTAAAAGAAAATCCAGTCGATCTTTTAGCGCATTTATCTACCTTACGTAAGGGTGAATTAGGCGGCGCTATCAGAGCCTTTGTAAAACAGGGTCTGGCAGATAAGTTATTGAATGGCAAAACAGTTCATACGGTAAGCGATTTTATAACGGCATTACACGAACAAGCGAATCTTAATTCACCGCCAACAGCGGGCCTGTCTTAAAGTAACCTTGTTGTTTGCAACCAGGAGTTTTTACCAGCTGCAATACTGTCTTTGATCACATCTCTGCCTATGTCCTACGGCTTGTCTGCGGAACGTCGGAATAGAGCTGGACTGGCTTTTCAGCGATGTGTAGACGATTCAGCTGCAAGCAGCCAGGACTGATGATATTTTAATATTATTTTTTTGTATCAGTACTATTTGGCGTTGCTTTTGGCATCTCTATGGTCGTTTTAGGCGCCTCTATCGTTGTGCTCGGAGTCTCTTTAATTACCACAGGTGTCGTGGATGTTGTAGTCCCAAGACTCTCCCTAAAGAAATAATATGCTGCAATAGCGACAAGAATAACAATTACTACGATGGCAACAATTGCAACACTACTACTTGCATCATTTCTAGCCATTATAATCTCCCTGTAGTTATAAACGTAGCAATTCAAGTGTGAGTTTATTGCTCAACCCTAATAAGTATAGGATAATAACCAAGCTGAATTTACATGATAAAACTTACCAGTAAAAAGATTGAATCATCTCCTGTAGCTCAAAAAAACACAGTTTATGCTGCTTATTTCTTTAGCAGTTAGTCTCATCCTAAAATCCCCCGAAATTAAGAATATAAAAATATTGATTTTCCCCTCTACAGACTTAATGACTTAGTAGTAAGAAGGAGAAAATGGTGCAGGATTAAATTGTCGCTCCTCTTGCATTTTATCTTCATCTATTATTTGCTCAACTTCTTGAATCGGTTTATTCGAGTGTGTTTCTTGTTCTTGAGATGGAATCGTTTGCCGTGCTGGCTCCTGTTTAGGCATTAGTCGAGCCATTTTTTGTGGACTGTCAATAGGAGCAGTAACTTCTTCCTTAGGTGCAGGCAATTTCGGGGATTGCTCTTGATAGCTCATTCCGCGCATACATCGTACTTTTTGCAAAGCTTCCCAGTTTTCTTCCCAGCCAGTAGCAAAACCATATTTCTCTTTAAACCACCTCATCGCATGCTCTAATTGAAAATAAGGTTTGATGAGCGTCTCTGCAAGAATGTGTCCATTTCCCTCATCTGGGCCTTTTGCAAAATAAACGGTTGCTTTCCTTTCTTTTAAATCACCGGTTAAATCGATTGCAACCCACCCTCTCCATGGCCCCATATCTCCGGTCTTAAACGCGGTGAGTGGCTTGCCATTTTCATCTACTTCAAGTTGAAAACCCAAACATTCAGCGACATATTTTAAATCTCTGGGATCAGACACAGTCTCTTTTGCCCAAGGGTCCTGGGTCATCCGAATTTGAGGATTAAAAGCATACTGTAATGTTTCATCGTTCATCCAGGCTTGCACAAACAGTGCATAGTCTTTCGCAGTAGTAGTTAATGTATTTGCTGCGCACGGCTTTTTCCCAAAACTGCTGTGGTTCATATGTAACGGATCAAACACATATTTTTTAGCAAGCATATCAAGATTCGCGGTATGGCCACGTTTTGCTACTTCCTCAAGAATTTTGGGCAAGTAGGGATTAAGCTCCTGAACATCAGTAAGCTCTTGTAAATTACAATGGAGTGCGTTTAAATCTATAGTGCCAGATTTTCCCACCCCAGTAATATCAAAAATGGTATACCGTAAATTGGGAGGATAGATTGAAACATACAGTATATTTTCTGCAAAAAAATCATTTTCCGACATTAAAGCAAGCTTAGGCTCGTGAAGTTTTTCAATCACTTTTTGCAAATAAAATAAGGGAAATCCTGAATACCGATAATATTCTTGGCCGGGTTCAAATTGATGATTCACTTCATCTTTTCGATTCAAATCAAATCCTGTTTTATGGGCAAGAATCATCGCTGGCGTCAATGCATTAATGCGTGCTGTATCTTCTTCAGTAATTTCTTCATCATCTTTCCATTTAAAACCATGCTGTTGGCAAAAGTCCTTAAAAGGCAAAATATCATTAAGCCTCTTCATATCTAAAGAGAGCTTGCCAGCTGCCACAAGCTTTAAAACAAGATAAGTAAATACGGGCTTACTCAGTGACGCAGCGCCAAAAACCGTATCGTTATTCACGTCCCCATAGCCCTGAGTTTCGGGCATGCCATGGCCCATCACTGTCGCCACACATACTTGTTCTATCTTGGCTTTCTTCCTAATCCTTTCTACCTCAGCCTCTGTGCTGTTGGACTTAAAGAGCAATGAACTTAAATCTTTTAGCGAAGCCATTAATTGGATTACTTTTGTTTGCATGTCGTCTCTCCTACAATGTTACATTTCAATTCTTCAATAAATCCATTGTATCGAAACACTAAGCGTCAGTTGTATAAACTTTGTATAGATTGAATATATTTAGAAAAAAATGAGTGGGAATTCTAGGAGAGCATGACTACACTAATATGAAACTGCATAGAATATAAATGATGAACATAAACATACTGTTAGTTGAAGATAACCTCAAATTAGTCAAGTACTTAAAAAAAATGCTTACAGATGAAGGATATCATATAGCGACCGAATCTCGGGGCGATAGTGCTGTCTATCGTATCATTAGAGAACAGCCTGATTTAGTGATTCTTGACATCATGTTGCCTGGGATGAATGGCGAACAAGTTTGTGAAACGGTACGTGATGTATATCGCGGGAAGATATTGATGTTAACGGCTTTGAATACAGAACAAAACGAGGTAACTAGCCTTAAACTGGGTGCGGATGACTATGTGACTAAACCGGTTAAAGAAGAGATCTTAAAAGCGCGAATTACTGCGCTTTTAAGAAGACCCAACTTAATTGCCGAACCTAAAGAAATTCAATTTGATAATTTGGCGATTAACTTAATAAAAAAAAGCGTCAGCTATTGTGGAAAACCTATTGATTTAAGTCCAAGTGAGTATGAGCTACTTGCTCTATTAGCAAAGAATGCTGATACTGTTTTAAGCAGAGATAATATTGATTACGCATTACGGGGTAGAGAATACGATGGTGTAGACCGAAGTATTGACCTTAAGATATCCCGATTAAGAAGGATATTAGGCGATGATCTAGACAATCCTTATCGAATTAAAACGATTTACGGAAAAGGATATTTATTTTTATCGGATTCATGGAAAAAATAAATGATAAAATTATATCTAAAAACAATTTCCGCTTCACTATTAATTCTATTTCTTATTCTTTTGGTTTTTTATCTTTTCTTTACTCATTCCATACGAACAATGTCTCAAAAAACTCAGGACATTTTAGGGATAGGTAATTTTTCGATACTCGAGCACATAGTACTCAAATCAAACACATCTATTTCGAAATCCAGTAAGGAACTAAAAAAATTATTGCCGCGGAACACTAAGGCGGCACAAGTGATTGATATGAATTCCCTACCCTTTACAGATAAAGAAAAAGAACAATTAATTGCGGGTAATATTGTTTATAAAGATGCAAAGAATCGTATGTTTTTGACGTATAGTATTCATGATGTCTATGCCTACAAGCGAATTGACAAGAGCTCTTTTGTTTTAAAAGTGCAGATGGGGGCATCGATCAATGACGTGGTTAAAGGTGCGACCTATTTGATGCGAACACTTATTTTAAACACATTAAAGACTCTCCCGATGAGTAAATGGGAAGATGCATTAGATAAACTCCAGCTTCAGTATCAAATTCCCTTAACACTCACTTCAATCAACAATAACAATATTTCTCCTATCGCAAGAAATAATTTAATAGATAATGATGTAGTTTATGATATCCCTACAGATGAAAAACCGATAACGACTGTTTATTTTAAAATTCCTGGTAGTGACAAAATAATAACTGTGGGGCCGTTAAACTATCCCTATTTTTCACTTCGATTATCTGAGATTCAAATATATTTTGTGATAACAATAACCCTTTTGACTGTTTTTGCCGTGGCAGTTCTCACATGGCTATTTAGCAGGAACAGCGCAAAAATATACAGATTAACGCAAGAGTACAGCCAAGGTCATTTTAACTATGATGTGCATCTAAATCGCATTTCAACGTTAAGAGGTATCTATGAAAATGTGGTTGCTATGGGTAACAAAATAAATGTACTGATGCAATCACAACAAAATATGGCACGATTTGTCGCCCATGAAGTGCGCACTCCCTTATACACCATACAATTGGCCCTTGATTCGTTAAAAAAACTTAAGGCTCAGACTGCTGAAGAGCAAGAACATATTGAAAGCATCGAAGAAGACATACAAGAATTGAATCAGTTGATTCACACTTTTTTACTCTACTCCCAGAGTACGGCACACGAACTTAGAGTAAATAAGGAATTGCTTAATCTACGCCAATGGCTTGAGAATTTATTAAAAACGTATCAATCCTATGAAGTAAACGTACTGTTTAATTACCAACAAAGTGACAATGAGTTGCTATTTTTTGATCCAAAACTCTTATATCACGCCGTAACTAATCTCATTAGTAATGCGCTAAAACACGCACATAAGGAGATACTAATCAGTTTGGAATATCGAAATAAATCAGTAGTTATTCGCATAGATGACGATGGTCCAGGTGTACCTGAATGTGATAGAGAAAAAATAGTGGAACCCTTTACTACATTAAATGCAAGTGACACAACAGGAAAACACATCGGACTTGGTTTATCCATCACGAAATCCATAGTGAGTTTACATGGCGGGATACTTGCAATAAATGATGCGAAAACCTTAAAAGGAGCGAGTTTTAGTCTTATTTTACCAAGATAACTTGACGCTACCTTGCTTGTCTTAAACAAGCAAGGTTCCATAATACCCCACCAAATTCGCGATAGTGACGGTATTGGCGTAATTACTGCACGTGCTGTCCTTAGTCATATTCCAGTTAAATATTCCAGCTAAACCAATGTATGGAGGATAATCAGGATCACAATTTGTTTCCTGGACATCAATTCCATTAGCAATTTGCTTTTTAGGATAGCCTATAGCAACAAGTGCATTAAAGAAATCTTTACCCCAACTGCCGTCAGCAAAATAAGTTTGAATGTTAATTAAATCAAAGCTCCTGGCATTTAATATATCGACCTGTGTTGCTGCAATTCCACCGGGCTCATCATTATTTCCAGCAGGAGTGATAGTGAGATAATAGGGTTTGCCATCTTGCAGTGATGCATAATTTAATGCATTTCTTAAATTAGCAATCACCCCATCGAAATTGGCCTGAGGAATGGAACCGCTGGAATCACCTATGCTTTCATCATCAATATCAAGGCCATCCAGATGATTGCTGCGAATAAACTGAATCACGCTGGGTACGAAAATATTGGCATGATTCACATAGTCATTATTAATATAGGTCCAATCCTTTTTCCCCCATCCCAATGAAATTAAAATCTTTATATTCGGATTACCAATACGTGCTGATTGTACCAATAAAGCCAAACGCGCAGGCTCATTAGGCTGGCCTTCTTCGTAGGTAAAAATTGCACCGTTTTGCCATGCATAAGTGTGAGCAAATGCCACAAAAATGGCGCTAACCCGATTAAAAGGAGGAATAGGAACTTGATTTGGCGGTAACCATTGTCCTGCCCCAAAATTATAAATTGGGTAATAGGTACCGGCGTAAGGAAGGGGAAATTGGCTGCTTGGAAGTTTTTTTGTTGCAGTCACCTTAATACGATTATTTAATACGGGTACAGAGCACACCGCTCCGTTATAGGCACAGACTCGCGGCATTAATGTGATCTCAGCATTTTGGTTAATTCCTTGTAAAGAGACTATAAAGGAACAGGTAGCTCCTGCAGCCAAAACGGTACAGGTATTGCTGCTTAAAGAGACGTTCAGAGTATTTGCTGTTGCTCTATAGTTAGGGTCAACTGTAAGACCACTCAATGTTTTTGACGTAGTATTTTTAGCCGTATAAGTAATATAAGTAGAGCCAACCTGGGAAATAACGATGGGACTTGAGCTGCTTGGTGTAATTTCTACTACAGAAGCAGCTTGTGCCGAAGTCAGGGCCAACATCCACCAGAAACAGTGCGTTTTGAACAATATATGTTTTTTCATCTGCATTCATCCTTGTTAACCAATAGAAATTGCCAGAGTAAACAGGATCCCTTGTGTATAAAGATTTTTAATGTTCAAGCGATCCTTGGAAGTTTGTGCTGGCAAGTTACCTAAAGTTCCTTTGTCCAAATTAAAATATTGATAACCAACAGACGCATGATATTGCACATGATGTTGCTTATCATCCCACAGCAGGTATTCAAGACCCGTACCTAATTCATAGGAAAAAGTCTGTTGTGTATGATTGTTAAAACGGGCTACAGCAGGAGCAGCGCTTAATAAAGGATCGGTCGGCTCTTCATGATATGCATAAAAACGATTCCAGCCTGGACCAATACCGACCAAAGCATAAGGTTTCAAAGCATATTTTGAATAAATTACTTTGGACTCAACCATCAGCGATGCGCTTTTTGCATGAAAATTATAATTCAAGGTATCAAAAAGACCCTCATTGATAAACGGAAATTCCGTTCCTTTTACTTGCCCCAGCTCGAAAAAATATCCCGACACGCCCAAAGATAATTGATAAAATGAAAACCATGGCTTTTCAAAAGTATGATTTGCCCCTATACCCCAAAAACCTTGCCAGTTTGTTTTGGTATTGGTTTGGTAGGCATTGGTAATGCTCTCATTAATATCAACCAGGCGCTCGTTTTTAAGGGTCGAAAAATTGGGACCTCCTGAAACAAAGAAACTGATTTGATTGGCATTTCCAGAACAAGAAAACATAAAAAAAATACATAAAGTAACAAGCTTTTGCAGTTTAACTTCCATATCTATTTAGACCTTTAAATTGTGAACATTTTCCAAAACAATATTATCTGAAAAACAGGCAAGTTTTAACTTTATTTTGCCGGGAATAATTTGACGTTGCATTGCTTAAACAAGCGGGCTGGTTCAAGCATCCCCATGGGGGGCGTATCTGCATATAAAAAATAGAATCATATTAAAGAGAATAGATAAAACTTTATAACTTAATCCCTTTATTCAAATAGTGCACTTGCTTACTACGTCCCGCGGCTTGTCCCTGAGAGAACCACGCGAATTTGGATGTCACTTTATGTTTTTAAATGAACGATACTCAACGTTCTACGTACCGCGCTTTATGCCTGAGGACTCCCCAGATAGGAGCAAAGAAAGAAGGAATGAGTAGACGTGCATAAAGCGCAGTACGTAGGGGTAAATTTCGCGGGGATCGCTCAGGGCTTGTCTGCGGGATCCAGTTTTTATTGCAAACTGTCTAGATCCGTGGACAAGCCGTGGGACGTAGGAATAAAGAATCATGAAAAAGTGTTGTATTTAAAATTCTATTACGAACTAGCCTTGTATATTCCAATAGCTAATAATAGCCAACCAATAATAAGACATAAGCCGCCAATGGGGGTAACGACTCCAATTGCCTTTACGTTGAGCATGCTCAATAAATATAGGCTTCCTGAAAAAAGAAAAATGCCAGTAAAAAATAACCATCCTGCAACTCGTATGATTCGTGCATCAAACTGACAAAGAATCATTCCAACGAATAATAAAGCCAAACTATGGATAAATTGATAAAAAACACCCGTTTGAAAAATATGCATTTGAGACGCACTAACTTGTGTATTCAAATGATGAGCAGCAAAAGCACCTAAAATTGTGGCAACCATTGCTGATAAAGCACCGATTGCTATAAAACGCTTCGGCATTACTGTTTCAGAAGAAGGCTGTATCATTCACTATCCAAATATTTTAAAGACTAACTAATTGGCATAATAGATTATATTGCAAGGAGTCTCAAAGAAATGTTGAGCGAGAACATACTTTTCCACTTTCTGCATCAAGTAGATATGAGCTCCCTTAGTCAAACATTTCATCAAGAAAAAAACCAACTAAAACAGATAAAAAAGTCCAAAGTAGCGTTGCTCAGCTATACTGCTGATTACTTGACTTAATTTGAGCGTATCGAAGGCAAAACCTTTTTTTACTGGAGATCATTTATCATAGTTCTCCCCAGCAATAGGAATTAAGCTTCCTCCTTCTTTAGCCCCTCTTTCTAACACTCTTTCAATTGAAAATTATGAACTCAAGGGGTGATTCAATAGCGGAAGATTCTTTTACTTCAAGTCTGGCCCTTCCTTATACTCAATTTCTAAGCCCTTTCCCTTAAAGTGAGAAACTATTGCCGCTTTATGCTCCTCACTATAACCAAGTGTATCTGCGACTTTTAGATAAAAATTTAGCTCTTTTTTCTCATATTCTTTAACTTTCTCAGAATCAGGTTTTTTAGTTTGAATAAGATCATAAAAAGAACGCACTACATCTTTAAACTCCCTCCTTAAATCTGGAGGTAACTTTTTTACATCAACATATAAAGGATTGAACTCAATCTTCCAGAAAAGTAAACCAACTTTCTCAACCCTTGCAACACAAGCGGATATATGGGCGCCACTTAAAGTACACTCAGCTTCACCGCTAAAATCAATATATTCTCCGTCAATAGGATTCACACCCAACTCACCTGCTTCATATTTTTGATGGTGCGTTTCCCTCTTAGGAATGTTATTCAAATCAAATACCATTATTTCATGCTCTTTACCCCTACTCCAACTTTTTGCTGCATCTAAGCTCATTGAGGTAGAGATTCCCATAATATCGCCGCTTTGGTGAGCAATCATCATCTTTTCTTTGTCTTTACTTCTGAATACACTGGGTTTCCTTCCCACAAAACCATCCATTTTCTTATTGAATACACAATCAGACTCCTTTTTAGACATACCTCTAAATAGAAGATTATGTGACCGAGGCATAGTAAAGATATTAAAAAAATTAAAATCACTCAACTTTGAGCCATTATAAGTACTCGTTGGAAAGCATAAAGTCTCCAATCGCCAAGTTGCCTCATATTTTACTGGATAAGCGGAAGCTCGAGTCCAAATACTTCTAGAAGGCACTAAAGAAGAGGAAAATAGTGTTTGTGTCATTTTTTTACGCATAGTGCACCACCCTTATTTTCGCCAAGATAGGTCTATCTTAAATTGTAGCAAAAATAAACTATGTGTCTAATTAAACAACATTTGATATAAGCATGCCTATTGAGCAACTTTTTTAATAAGGTAAGTTCGCTTATTTTTCTCTAATAAATTAGTTATGAACAAAACGTGTGCTGCAAACTATGATTTAATTGACCTGCTCGAATGAGTTGTTGAATAAAATGCAAAAATTTGTTTTAAGTGTCTCTAAACTAACGTTTCTTTTGATGTAATTTCTCAATAAAGCGTCTTCAATAAGTTTGTAAAATTTGATTTAGAAATAAGCAATGTTCCTAAAAATATAATCATGACACAGTTGTGGGTTATAAAAAAATAGATTACACTGTGATTAATTATAGGTCAGTCAATAATTAAATATTGAATTTCCTGAAAGGAGTACTTTCATAATGAGGCGTCGTTTATCTTTGTTTCAACCCCTGATTAAAAATACATCTCCCTATCTTTTTCATAATAACTACCTTCAATCTCTTGAAAAAACCTGGTTAAGCAAAATACCGGCAGAAACAAGTCAAAAAAACAAGAAGAGTGTTAAAGTTTTTTTCAATCAAAAATACTTTCCAGATTCTTTAGGCACGGATCCCGATACGTCTTATTCATTATCCCGTCTTTTAACAAGAACTGCAGCAATTAGTGTTGATGGAGATAAGGCAGGTTATTTTCAAAATGGAGAACCTTTTAAGGAGAAAGATTATTTTGCTAAGCTACAACCTGGTGATCCGAAAGGACTATCACCCCAAGAACGCTTAATTGCATCAAAAAAAATTATAACCTCTAACAGCTCAGTAATGGCAGTCGGTGGATATCCTCATACAATTCCTCGACAAAATTTAAAAAAACCATTTCAAATTGGATTACTTTCTCAAGTAGGTGCACAATTTGAAAATTCTTATTTACATTATAGAGCTTTTATCATGGATCCTTATCAGGATATTATTGAACACCCCCACTTAAAGCATCTGTATGAAGATACTCCTACTGATTTTAGATCAGCAGCGGCTGTTCTAGCAAAATATGATAGTAATGGTGACTTATTTCGACCAAGAGATGGATTGCTCTACATTGCCAGAAATACTTCGGGCCATTTTTATCGTACTTTTTTTAATAAAAATGCAATTATTTTTAATAGAAAAGCTTTTTTTAATTCACTTGTCGAAGACATACATTTGGCTCTAATTGCTGTGGACCAAATGGCTGAAAAGGAAAAAAAGCCTGCTTTCTTAAAGGCTACAGGAGTAGGCATGGGATTTTTTGCTAAAATCAATTGTGCTTATGATATTCATGGTTATCTTTTACCTATTTATTTACATGCCTATAAACATGTTTTAGAAACTTATTCATTTCCTCATATAAAAGTAATTGAATTCCCAATTTTTGGGGATGAAGAGGAAAACACCTATGACTTGGTTTTTAATGGGCAAAATAAAATTAATCACATTGAGGTGTCACACTTTGCCCGAGATGTTCTTAGTTTTACCGATAAAGAAAGAGAAGAATACTATGTTTGTGCTATTAACCCAAGTGACTCCAATGCTTTTCCAGGTAATGAGCAAGGATACGGTAGCGTAGAATCAGCTCTGGGAAATAATACCACCATACGTACTGATCAAGTTTATTTAACAAATACTGCACTACTAAATCCAGAAAATCAGATAGGTATCAACTTAAGCGAGGAAAATTCTTTAACAATATCACGCGCTCCTTAAACTAATAAAGCCCTAATGATGTATTTATGTATGAGCCTATTAGAATATCCATAGATAATATAGTTATGCTCCCCCATATATATCCTTAATTCAATATTCCATTTTAGAGTAATCTGTATACCCTTTTTCGGCTCCTCCATAGAAAGTTGCCGGATCTGGGGTAGCTAGAGAAAAACCTTTTGTAAAACGCTCTGGTAAATCAGGATTGGCAATAAACTTACTGCCAAAGGAAATTGCATCGGCTCGGCCTTCATTAATTGCTGCTTCGGCTGTTTGCAGGGTATAGCCCGCATTAAGTACCAGTAATCCAGAGAATAATTTTCTTATTTTCGACGCTAATGGTACCCCATCAGGAAGTTGCATGGGTTCAACGAGGTGTAACATTCCCAAATGCAGCTTTTCCAACTGCTCAACAAGGTAAAGGTAAGTCTCTTTCGGATTAGAATCATTCATGCCATTGAATGGGTTGTTAGGGGATATACGGACAGAGACTCGTTCTGCTCCCCATACGTCAATCACTGCCTGGGTTAACTCAATTAAAAAACGTGCTCGATTGACCAGGTTTCCTCCATATTCATCCGTCCTTTTATTAGAGCCATCTTCCAAAAATTGCGCTGGCAAATACCCATTAGCGCCGTGAATCTCTACCCCATCAAAGCCCGCATCTCTGGCCAGTTTTGCTGATTTTTTAAAATCCTCAATAATTTCTTTAATTTCCGCTAGTTCTAAGGCTCTTGGCGTAACAACATCCTTAGGTCCCGAAAGAGTATAAGATTGACCTGAAAAGCCGATAGCAGAAGGTGCGACTGGCAGCAAACCACCATGAAAGTCAGGGTGAGAAACCCTGCCTACATGCCAAAGTTGCAAATAAACTTTCCCCCCTTGCACATGAACTTTATGCGTGACTTTTTTCCAGCCATCAACCTGTGCCTGACTATGGATTCCTGGAGTAAATATATAGCCAACACCCTGTGGACTCACTTGAGTTGCTTCTGTAAAAATAAGTCCTGCTGATGCTCTTTGCGCATAATAGTCAGCTATCAAATCAGTAGGTATTTGCTGCGTAGCACGTGAACGAGTCATGGGGGCCATAAAAACTCGATTCTTAAATGTCAGTTTCCCTTTGGTGAATGATTCTGTGAGCATTAAATTTTTCATGATAGAGTACCTTTCATATCTTGATTGCAAATTTTAAGATGATGTACCAAACTATACTTTGCCGACCAACTATTTATAAATATAGTTGGTCGGCAAAGTATTTGTCAAGCATCCATATCTTGGGAGTCTCAATTGGCTAATATAGAAGGGAAAACTGAAAAAGAAACAATTTCCTGCAAAGAGGAAGACGTTTTACGTTTTCCGAATGCAGTCAAAGGTAATGAGCTCAGCTATCTGATTTTCCTGCTTGCCAGAACACATAGGGGGATGGCAAGCGAACTTTTACGACCTCTTAATCTCTATCCTGGGCAAGAACTTTTGCTTATGCAATTATGGGATCGAGATGGCCAGAGCCAGATAGAACTTATTTGCCGACTTGGCTTGGATGCCTCTACTGTCACTAAAATGGTACAAAGATTAGAAGCTCAGGGCCACATCACCCGAACACCATCCAGCAAAGATAAAAGAGTAATGCAGGTCAACCTCACTTCTACGGGAAAAAAATTAAGAGCAGACGTTGAAAAAATGTGGACCTCTCTAAACTCTGCCGTTACCCAAATCCTTGATGTAGCGGAGCAAGAACAGATAAGCGCTCTTTTAAAAAAAATCGTATTAGGCATGCAAAAAGGGGTTAAATAAGGTGGGTTGGGTCATTTTGACTCAATAATTTGAACAACGGGTTACTCAAATTAGCGTTCCACGTACCAACACCGGTATGTATAAATTAAACCCAATTAGCGGCTTATACAGTGATGTATGAGTTTCATTAATGAAAAAATCCTAAACCCATAATGCCCGCAATAATCAGATAGATAGCGACAATGTAATTCAATAATCGTGGTAAAAGCAGAATTAAAACTCCAGCAATTAATGAAATAATAGGTGTAATGTGAACGCTAAGCATATTTCTCTCCTCCGTGAGCTCAATATAATTATTATAGCAGCACTTTGGTGAAATCAATTGCACGTCTTAGTGATAAAGCTGTTTCAATGAAGGGTCTTGGTTTCAAATTGTCAATTGCACACAGTGAGCCAATTAATTCACTCGCTTCTGTTCATACAAATAAGCCTGGAAACATGCCTTGGATAGTCAAGGGTATATCCTAATGCATACATTGATTTGAATTATCATATACATTATCATCTCTCATCGAAATCAAATCCAGAGTAAGCAATAAATGAAAAATGTAACAAAATATTTCGCTATAGCGCTAATAACTCTAATTCCTACTCTGTCTTTTGCAACTCTAAAACCATTCACTAGCAGAGATTGCGCTGCTTTAGCAATGCCTAAAACGGTCTTATTAGTTCATGCATCATGGTGCTCACACTGCAAGGCTTTTTTGCCAGTTTACAAACAGGTTTCTGATAAAGAAAAATACAGAGATTGGATTTTCTATCAAATGGTAAATGATAAATTTGAAAATGTTTGTGGTACTGCTATTAGAGGTGTTCCTGTCACATTTAAAAATAATATGAAAAACAATCTTATGGGAAACAGGCCGCAATCAGCTCTGGAAGAATTTTTAGATTCGAATGCCTAGAATAGACTTTAACCAACTCTTAAAGCACCTTACTCATATGAAGGAGGTTACGCCTGGAACTTCAGAAATTGATAAGTTTATAGATCAGAATTGGCCTTTAAAACAAATTTAATTTTGAGCCCCAACTTTCCATATTCCCACAGCTATTCCGCAGGTAACCCAAATACACACTCAAATATTCTTGCTTTTACAAAATAGACTAAAATCTTTTATTTTTGGGTTTTGAACATCTTTCCACTTAGAAACTAATCGATCAACTTGATCGAATCATGAGTCATCAGTTAAAATTTTTCCATTTCATTTACTAAGAACCCGATGGAAACAAAATTTGAAATGCCTCTCAGTGATGTTGAACTGATTGCGAACATGATGAAATTCAGAGTGTTCATTCGAACAGATAACTCCTCTGCAATATATTTTCAACCCTTTGATCAGTATTTGGTATGTCCTGCCGAACATATGAACTTGCAAACGACAGCAGGCTCATACAGAAAATATATAAATTCAGGTTTCTTAAGTACATTTGAATTTGATCATAATGAGGGCTTGAAAGCGGTTAACAACTATTTAAATTATGCCTGCGTACATTTCATTTTTATACCGGCAGCTCTTTGTAATCAAATTGATTTAACTGGCGGAACATCGGGCCTTGAAAAAAGGGGTAAAATTACTTATCCCTGTAAAGAGAGTGGTACTGCCTGGAAAACTCCCATACGTCATCAATTTCTTCCGCAAATTTTTAATACGCAAGGTATGTCTGTTGCCGTACCCCCGGGATCAAATCGCTACAAGTTTGAATATTTATTGGGAGGAAAATGGCAACCCTATGCCATATATGTCACTATATCAAAACAGGTCGCATTGGAAATTGCCAAAAAACAGTACACTGACGAAGCAGAGCTTTGGGCTGAGCTAAAAAATTACCATCCTTATGTGATTGGCTCTCAAAATTTCGCGCAGTATACTAGAATGCTAGAACAGGGGGAAATTGCTCAAACATCACAAGAAAGATGGAAAGCATTACCTTACGATAGGCAACAGCTGCTTTGTTTTTTATTCGCGGTGATGCAAAACAGATGTTATAAGGAACCTGTTCCTGAGAATGATATAGATATGATCTATAGCCTATTACATGATATTGCGCCTCAAATCGATTTACTACTACAACAAAGTCCTCTTCTATTCGATTATTTAAAGTTATTAGAAAGTTCTATCATGCTGACTCAAAGTCAGTTAGTTCCTCACGATGATGCATTAAATTTCTTAACGAAAGAGCTTAAAGAATTATTATCTTTCGATCTCCAAATGATTAAGACCCTGAATTCTTCAGTTATTGCAGATAAAGTTCGAATGCTTCAGTCATTCCATAAAGCATTCACTGCCGAACATATGTTTGGACAATGCATCAGGCGTTGTGAAAGCTTTCATTTTCAATCCTCGGAAATTGAAGAATTAAAAGTGAATACCTTAAATCTAATTCAAGAGTTTTATGCTGATCCCTCTCTTTCAGAGAGAAAAATCTCTCAATTAATTGAAGAACTATCATCATCTACAAAAATTGTAGAAGAAAAATTAAACGAGTTTTTAAATAGAAATTATATTTTAACCAGTGGAATTTTATTATTAGAGAATACAGATTTTAAAGGACCTCCAGGAGAACAATCCATAATTTTTTGTTTAGGTGAATGGTATCATCAATGGGTCCAGAGGCTTGATTTATCTCAAGGGAACTTAAATTTGCAAAAGCAGGCAATATACTGTGAAAAAATTGTAGATGGCCTTATGGCGTTACAAAAGATGTATCGAAGCTATAAATTTAATTCCTCTCAGTTTCTGCATGTATTTCACGATGAAGTAATGCATACAATCAATGCAGTAGAAATGGCGTTGCAGCAGGATGCTGGATGGGATATAGGTCGATACATTTATGAAAGAACGAATATGTTACTATGTTTAATAGGCACTCAAAATAATCAAAATAATAAATTTTTTTTCTTATCTTCCATCCAGACAACTATAGACCGATTAAACGAAATTAAAATGCCTGAGGTAACAATGCATACGAATGGTGCTTCTGCTTGAGACTTAAATAGAGAAGCAAAATAATGAGCGGCCAAGGCATGTGTTCGCATGTGCTCATAAGTCGAAAACTATCCTCAAGCCACCACTTACTGGGACTTCTCTCCCTACTCTAGGAGTGGTTAGAGGCGACCCGTAATGTAGAATTTAGTCGTATAATCCCCAGCTCACCAGTGCTTTTCCTGCCTATGGTTAGATCTACTTTAATTAATTGTATTACATTACTATTTTCAAATTGATAGTTAATTTTTAAAGGAAGAGTGAGTATCCATTTGTTATCTCTAGATTCAATGAGCTGAGGTACTCCGTCTATTTGGCTTGTTGCACTGAGTTTTTGGGTCTTAAACGCTTTAATGTTGCCTGATTTTTCAAAGGCATTTATAAATTTATCCCATCCCTGTTTCGTATAGCAGGATTGCAATTTTTTCAACTGTGTGTCTATAGATTTAGAATCAAAATTAAAAGATTGAGTTGCAGCGTGCTCAGCCCAAGCCAAGATAATGGCTTGATTGATATTTTTAATTTCAGCGGAAGTTTTATAATCACAATCGATAAGGGCTGCTTTTTTTGGTTGTTCCACTGTAGATCGTTGTGTATTTTGCAACCCGCGTTCGTTAGACGGTGTCACTTGAGGCTGGCTGGGCGTTACTGTATCGGCGTTAACCGGATCCTTGAGATGAGCAGTAATTCGCATAATTCCAAACTCGCCTGTAGGTTTACGTCCCATAGTTAAATTAACATTTAGAAATTGAGTTACGTTGACTTGTTTGTTCTGATAAACAACTTGTAAGGGTAACTCGATGCTCCATTGATTATTTCCAGTTCTAAGCAGTTTTATTTGACCATTTACCCTACTGTTCATAATAAAATTTTGGGATCGCATTGCTTCAATGTTACCTGATTTATCTAAAGCACTCTTAAAATTCGTCCAGCCTTTTGCAGTATAACAAGACTCCAATTTCTGTAACTGAGACTCTACTGATACAGGATTGAAATCAAAAGATTGTGTTGCGGCATATTCTGCCCATTTTATTACCAGGTCTTCATTAATCGTTTTCATCTCGCTAGGAATTTTGTAATTACAATTAATGGGCTCCGCTCTCTCTTCAGAAGGTCTGTTAAACGTAATTTTCGGAATTTGAGATGGTTTCGAAATTTCAACATGTTGAACTATTTCCCTACCCTGTTGCTGATTGAGTGTGTTTAGCGTGTTAATTACTTTTATTTTATCGAATTTTGGTAATGCAGCATAAAAATTAACTGTTCCTTTTTCTTTAAAATAGGAGAGTAACTTGGGCAATTTATTAGCAAAAATATCTGATTTAATAGCAAGAAACTGATTTTTAGTCCATACAAACGAATTAGCCATTAAAGGTTTTTCAATTTCATTTTTATAGTAAGAAGTTAACTTTGCCATTAGAGTTTTTATTGCTTTCTCATAGTCCAGAGCTTTTTGTTCTTCGACAAGGTGTTGGAGCTGTCTTGTAATATCATACTCTAACTTGAGACACAATTCGGGATGACTTAGGATTCTATCCGTCTCTGAAAGCGATCTTCGTGACGCAATGAATAAAGAGGTCAGAAACGAAGTAGCCACTTTTTTCAGGTTCTCTGCGCTATTTATTTGCTGAGTCACGCTCAAAGAAACAGCTCCCAGAGCTTCTTTTATTGCGGCTGCTTTTTGAGATAAAGGAGCGGCACGTGGTGTTGCGACTATTTGAACTATTCCGAGTTTAAATGCGTTCCTCCAGCTGATAATCAAGTAAACATTAAGAAAATGGGTTATTTCTTCTTTATCATTTTTATAAAAAACTTTAATGGGCACATTCATTTTCCATTGAGTTTCCTGAGCATCAATAAGTTGAACTTTTCCATCCAACATGCTGCTCACCATAAGATTTTGGGTTTTTATTGAATCAATATTTCCTGAATCTGTTAATGCATTAATGAAGCTAATCCATCCATTTTTGGTATAGCATGTTCTTAAATTTTTCAATTGAGTGTCAAAGGACGACAAATCAAAATTAAAGGAATGGAGTACAGCATATTCTGCCCAGCTTACAATTAAGGCATTATCAATTTTTTGAATTTCGGGAGAAATCCTATAATCACAATTGATTTCAATTGATTGCTTTTTTGTTATCGTGTGCGACTTTTGAGTTGTCTCTCCTTGTTGTACTCCCTCATAGGATTTAGCACGCGTAGATATTTTTTCAGAAACAGCATCTGGGGGTTGTCCAGCATATACTTGAATACAGATTAAATTAAATAATAATCCGCAAACAATATTTTTTTTCATGAGATAACATTCCTTATTATTAATATCTAACAATTCTTTTGCTGATGTCCTGTATTTTAATTTAACTCTGCTTATTCAGTGTATGAAATAGTGCAGAAATTTCAATATTGCATTGAGTAGCATGTGAAAGCAATCGAGTTCTGAGCAGCAACAAGGAAGCTACATTGGCGTTGATTGTAAGTGGCAGCAAGTTTCAAGTAGTATAGTCGAAAAATACTTTATTTGTTTTTTGACCTCTAAAAAATCAGATACAAATAAATTAGTACTTGCTATTATAATTTCCTGTTTTCTAAATAGTATTAATAAGTATGGCTGATATAATTTTTATTGGTGCAGGTCCTATTGGTCTTTTAGGTGCAATACAGTTAAAACTACAATTCCCGGAAAAAGAAATTCTCATGTTTGAAAAATATGAGATTCCTGTACGCAATCATGCAATGTATGTGGAACAAAGTTCTTTTGTGGGAATGGATAGAAGTAAAGGCTTTGGAGAGGTACTTGATAGTATTCCTTCCAAGGTGGTAATTAGTGACTTGGAAAAGAAACTTAGGGAATATGCAACATCAATTGGAATTAAAATTCAATATCAGGAAGTAAAGGACTTTAACGAATTACAAAAACAATACCCTGACACTAATTATTTTGTAGGGAGTGGCGGTTTGCGGGGCATTATTCATCCTCAAGTTTTTAATAACGAAAATCAGATCAATGAACCCTTGCGTTATGCAGTTGAAGTTAAATATAAAGCAACGGGCGCAACAAGGCCTCTGAATAAAGTCACTGAACTTCCAGGAGTACTTGCTTATACCAAACATCTTGTTTCTGAATATGTGGGACATTTAAAGGATGGGCTGACACCCATTTCACTAAGAATTTTTATTGATGAGCCTGCTTATCAAGCCATGAAGGAGGCTACATTCAAAACACCATATACGCTATCAGATAAGGGCAAAATTCCCGCTGATTTATTTAAAACCATAAATACTTATTTGCAAGGCAGGCATCATCTCGCGGCTGAAACAATTGAAGAAAACAGTTTAAAAATTTCTACCATTACCTTGTCTCTTTATGCGAGTAAAGATTTTTGTAAGAACGTTGATGGAAAAACAATCTTTCAAATCGGAGAAGAAGGCTTTGCCTGTCCATTTTACCGAAGCTTTAATGATAATGCCGCTTGCATCCCATTTTTTACTAAAGCAATGAGTGCGCTGCTCAAAAACAATAATGTAGAATCAAATAAAATCGGCTCAAGCTCATTTTTTAGTGTTTCTACTATTGAAGAAGACCCGCTTACATACTATCAACATAACGTGCAAGGATTAGTAAATAGTGAGATTAGAGCCATTCATTACTTAAATTTCGGTATTGAAATGCTTGAAACCTCAGTTGCCTCAGCGCAATCCGTTCCGCAATTTTCAGGCTCTAAATTGAACTTTAAAAGAGGCGGTAAAACTTTCTTAGATGAGGCTAAAAGAGAGCATCATAAAGATAAGAGAGAAAATGAGTCCTCCTCTACATGTGTTCTAATATAAAGAATTAAAATTAAAAAATCATTTTGCAAAGTAGATTATAATGCTTGACCTTGCCGCAACGTTAACCCTTATTGTGTCTCTTGTGACTTAAGAGGAATACAATATGAAGTACGCAATTAAACAATTAGCTAAGCTTTCTGGTGTAAGCACCCGAACTTTGCGTTTTTATGATGAAATTGGTTTATTAAAACCTGCATTTTATGGTGATAATCAATATCGTTATTATCAGGAAGAACAGCTACTTTTACTTCAGCAAATTCTATTTTTTCGTGAACTTGAGTTTCCTCTTAATGACATTAAGGAAATTTTGAGCTGCAGTGATTTCGATAAAATAAAATCGTTACAGAAACAAAAATCCTCATTGCAGTCTCATATTGAGCGAACACAAACACTCATACAGACGATTGATAAAACCATTTCACATTTAAGAGGACAATATAAAATGAATATCGAAGAAATGTTTGAGGGCTTTGACCCCATCAAACAACAAGAACATGAAAAATATCTGGTTGAAGCTGGCGTTATTTCACAACAACAAATTGATGACAGTTGGGCGAGAGTTACCCATTGGAAAAAGCCCGATTGGGAGGCCTTTAAAGCTTCTGGGGAGCAATTAAATCTTGCACTTGTTAACGCAGTAAAACAAGGCCTTAACATAGAATCATCAGAGGTGCAGGACCTTATTCAACAGCATTATAATTGGGTCAATAATTGTTGGACGCCAACTAAGGATACTTATTTAGGGCTTGGACAAATTTATCTGGACCATCCTGACTTTCGTGATTTCTTTAATCGCTATCATCCTGATTTGGTCGAGTTTTTGACTGCTGCCATGAAAGTATTTGCAAAACGCAATTTGTCTTAAATTTGATTGCCTACTGCATGTTAGTAGGCAAGCTTTTTAATTTCGTAAATTTTATGACTTATCTCACATTAAAAGAGGGTAGACATCTTGGTTTGCTGAATATAACATAAGCTATGGATTCCTAATATTATTTTTCATAGCTTACCAGCTGCCTTGAAGCAGAGAAATTACATCTTGCTGCTCTAAAATTGCAAACCGCGCAGTTTATGATAGGTGTTCTATAGTTTTGCGATATTTCTTATAAAATAAACTGCATAATGAAGAATGATCTCAACTCAATGGCAATCATAACCGCGCACAGCACAAGTTAAAATTTGATTGACGTAATCAGACCCAGTGGAAAAATCAATAATTTGATTTAATTTTAACGATGGGAACAGCCAGGCCAACAACAAGGCCGGCGCTTACCATCTTTAAGGTCATTGCATGCCCTCTCAATCCGGCGCTCCCTTGTCTCCTGTTTTTTGGCAGACTCAATCCAACATATCCATTCATTGCGCGCAAGCGGTGTAATATCTTTCCATGCAGCTAGCGCCTTCATGTCAAAAGATAATACTTTTTGAAAATCCGTTGGTACTTTATGTACCAAACCAAGCATAATCCCTTTTCGAGTCATAAATTTAGTCCCAAAATATCAAATTCATGCGGTTCTTTATCCACTGCAATTTACCTGTCGTTGACAGAATGAATATTATTTAATTAAGGTTCATCTCGGTTAGATATGAAATTTATTCTACCTGATATTTTGTATTCTAAATTTAATTTTAGGATTAATTAGATTTATTATCTAACAAGTGATGGCCTCCTCAACCTTATTCTAGAGATCTATTCAAAATCACTTCATTACTTCACAGACCGCATTTTAATGTTTATTTGAATCATAATGCATAATTATTGAGCTAATCTATAATTTTATTAATAGTTATCGATGTCATTATAAAAAAACCTAACGGGCTAAATCTTTGACAATTTAGATTTATAGCAAATATTTAGCTAATTCAAAATGAGGAAAATCGTTGCATGAGAGAAGCTACTCAAAAACCTCGCCTATCAAGAGAACAACTCAATCTAATAACGAATTTAAATAAATATCTTGAAAGCCATGATTTCCCATTTCGTATGAATCAAGAAGGGGTATGCCTTGGTCTTGCCGCTCTTCGTTGCAAATATGTTCTCGAAGGACGTGAAAATGAATATTATGAAATGTTAGATAAAATATCTAATATAGAAACACTTAAAAATGAGTATGACATGGAATTAAACCATTTCGTAGCTCAAGTAGTAATGGCTTATAAACCAGGGCTTTTTTCCAATAAGACTGAGAAAGATGCAATATCTATGATTCAGACCCCAGGAAAAGAAATACTGCGCATCAGTATGATCGCATCACTTGATAAATGGAAAAAAACAATCGAATCGCTCAACTTACAAGAAGATGAAGTGATGCAATTAAATGTTCCTAACCATGCCACAAGCATTTCTCGTACAAAAGATGGTAAATACCGCTTTGCTGATCCCAACAATCCAAACGGCTTTCAAGATTTCGATGATGTAAGTTCACTTATGGATCATGTTAAAAAACTTTATCCATGGGAAGAAGGCAATTACAGCCTTGATGTAAATATCATACGTCATAATAATAGTTTAGATAAACCTCGTATCCCTTCTCTACCAAGTATGTCGGAAATCTATGGGGATATCGATGTGAATGCTATAAGTGTGAGCACTCGTGACAAGAAAGACACTTATTCTCAAACTAGTTTCGCAGCACGCTTTGACAATTTTGCTTTATTTATACATTTATTTAATAAAGACAAATTTAAGATACTAGAAAAGGATGGCAAAAAGGATTTCACCGGTTTTAAGGACTTAGCTGCAGGATTATTGAGTGCGGCTAAATACGATAGTATGAAAATATTACAATTTGCCACAGATAATCTCGCTATAGTGCAAATACCAGAGCCATTTAGACAACTGGTTGATATGAGTATTAGCTCTAATAGTTATAAAGCTTTTACCCTGTTTCAGGAGCATACGAATACTAAAAACCTTTTTTTAACATTATTTACCAAAGATAAAGCCGCTCAATACATTCGCATGGCCGCTTCTGGTAATAACCTAAATAACGGTGGAAATCCCGATATTTTAAAAAAAATTATTGAAATTTATACTGCGGGTGATAATCCTATTTTGAGCAAGAATGAATTAGCACAAATGATTCTTAAAAAAAATGAAAATGAACCAGATATGATTGAAGCTGCTATTGGAAAGAAAGGGGCTTGTGGAATAAGTAACACAGAATGTGTATCTATATTACTTAAAAAGGTTTTGGAGTCAGATCAAAAACTCACCCCAGAGCAGCTTCTCCATTACGCCTTGCTTGCTGTAGAGACGAATCAACCCCATTTAGTAAAACTCTTTGCAGAAACAATTAGAGAAGAGTTACCCCAGAAGATCCAGGCTCAATTGTTCGAATCAATTAAATTAAGTGTTGAAACTGCAAAACATACAGATTTATCTATTTTAAAAACTCTTAAAGAATACGGTACTAAACACTCATTTGGTGTAGAGGAAATTATACACAAAAAAGAAGAACGTTCCCCGGGAATACTTCTTACCATAGGTATAAAATTACAAAAATTTACTGAATGGATATTAAACGAAAAAAAACTTTCTAAAGAAGATAATTTGCAACAATGTAGGGAAAATTTTAATTCCTTTAAACAGCGTGTTCAAAATCAGCGACAAGCTTTCGAAGATAAGGAAAATGCAGTCGATTATAACCCGACTACTCCCTCAGTATCGGCCACGAAATAACATGGGCATCAGTTTCATTTAAATGTTATATGAAAAGACCCAACCACTGTGAACAAATTAAAATTTGTCCCAACTCCAAACGCGTTCTCTTTAAATACTTTTCCACTCAGGTTCAATCAAGATTAACACAGCGGTTTATTCCTGATAAAGTGATTAAATAAGTCAAATAATCTTGCCGGTTGATCTATAGGGGCGAGGTGTCCTGCATTGCGAATCTTAACTTGGGTTAAGCCGCCTGACGTTTTAGCATAGCCAGCCACTTTACCATCTGTACGCCATACACAAGAAGCTGCATGAGCAAATTTATTTTTGAATGGCCATTTAAGTGCGGATAGCCATAATTCAGTGCTCATAAAATTTGAGTCCTTTCCATCTTCTAGACCATTATAAATCAATACCCGAATACCTGCTGCAAGAATTTTAGGATATAAATCGGCAACAGAATCCTGTTCACCAATTTCAAGCTGATCTGCTACCTGTTTACTAAAATTGTTAAATTGTTGAATACGCTTATCTACATGCAAAGCGTGGCGAACTTCAGATTTATTTAAATAATGAATCATTAATGCATCATCAGGTTCTGTACCTTTGGCAATATTAGCCATATTAAGTCCACCACTTTCTTTCTCAATTAATTCCTGCATTTTTTTACAAACCTGGTTTGCTTTGCGACTTGATGGCATTGTTTTGTCTATTTCTTTAATACATAAATCATATAATTTTAATACTTGATCTCGAACTTGACGATCAATAAGACCATGTGAATAAGCAAAATCAGCATTAGCACGTTGTTGCAGACGAGGATTAACCCAGGCATCGCCAATTAACAGTCCTTTTAAATTAATTTTGGGAGTCGTCCCTGTTTCAGAAATAATTCGAATGGCTAATTGAGGCAAATATTTTCCAGCATAAGATTCACCAGCCAAATAAAATGGTTTCGATTCTAGCTCCGGATGCTGCTGAAAAAAAATCTTAAGTGCACCATATAATTGATCTATTGCTTCTGACTCATTTGAGAATGTATTAGGTTCCCCATAAGAAAAACCAACTCCAGCTGGTTGATCAATTACTAAATAATTGGCTTTTTGGCTCCAGGAATAATGACGTTCTGACAAAGTCCCATCTTTATTAATTACATAAGGCCCATTTTCCATAAAAAAACCATACATTGACGCGGCTCCAGGACCACCATTTAACCATAACACCAGAGGAGCATCAGCATAATGCTCTCGATTTTCAACATACCAATAGAATAAATTACCTGGTACAGCATTACATTTTTGCTTTGAACAAACAGAAGTCGAAAGAGGAAGATAGCCTGCATACTCTATATTCTTAAGCGTACCAAAGCCTGGTAAGGATACAATTCTATCTTGTGAATTATCAGCAATATTAGGTGAAGAGGCGAATGCTACTAAAGTATACCCGAAGAATAAAAACCAAAAAACAATATGCATAGTACTTCCTTTATTGAAAGGGAAAACCTTGATTCCGCCTACAGCTCCATCAAGGCTAAATTTTGGTGCCAAATCCCTGAGTCCAAATAAGTCGGAAAGCAATGCATCCATTCAGTAAAGCCAGGATTTACTACTGATTTATTGGTAACTCCAGCAAAATGAATGATACCTTCTTAGTTAAGGTAAATTTAATCAATTTTTAGATAACAAACCCTTCATGATAACCCATGTAATAAAACCGCATATGCCAATCAATACTGTAGCAGGGATAATATTGTGTAGAGGCAAAAATGAGATGGCAGCGAGATTTAAAGCGATTGCGAAACAAGGTACCAATAAGGGAATTCTAAATATTTTGGTACTAATTCTCTCTTTTTTTGTATTAAGTTTAATTTTTATTAGTGCCAGGTTGCTTAATGAAAAAACTATCAAAACTATTGCACTTGTAGAACTTGCCAGATCTCCCAAATTACTTGTTAATACCAAGCAAAGTATTATTGGAAAGATTAGAAAAATGGCACTATAAGGGGTATGAAATTTGGGGTGAACCCTCTGTAACGATTTCGGTAGAAGATTTTCTTTTGCCATTCCATAAAGCAGACGCGATGCTGTAATGTAATTTAATAAAGCTGAATTGAAAACGGCGAAAATGGCAATAATTGAAAACAAAGATTTGGGAAGAGCAGGAGAAGATTTGCTAACCACGTCTAATAAAGGAGCGTCAGAGGAACTAAGTTCACTCCCTGGAATAATCGTTGTCGCTACCCAACTTACTCCTAAATACAAAATCCCAGCAATTCCAACAGAAGATAATATGGCACGAGGTAGATTCTTTTTGGGTTCCTTAACTTCTTCTGCAATATTCGCCATATCTTCAAATCCTGTGAATGCAAAAAAAGCTAAAGCTGTTCCTTGAAGCACCTCACCTATTCCAGGTGTTTCTGTAGGAGTAGCAATAACGTTGCTATGATGTGTTGCCAAATACCAAAATCCACAACCAAGCACTATAAATAGGCCACTTACTTCAACTGAGGTACTTATTATATTAGCCATTGATGATTGTTTGATACCGCGTAGATTAATTAAAAGTAAAATAAGCAAAAAACCGAAAATATCAAGGCTCCTGGGGATATTAAATCCTAAAGCTCTCAAATATCCAGCAAATGCATGCGATAAAGTTGAAATAGAGAGAATAGTAGCACAAAAGAGTAACAAACCTGTTAACATCGAAAACCACTGAGTACCAAAAGCCTCATGAATATAAATAGATACTCCACCACTTTTAGGAAATCGACTCCCCAATTCACTATAAGATAATGCTGTGAATGAGATAATCCCCATTGCAATAGCAAATGAAAACCAGGTTAATGAACCTGCATGGCCTGCAATTTTCCCTACAAGGGCATAAATTCCGGCACCAAGAATATCCCCCACACCATATATAATTAAAGCACCTAAACCAAGAGCTCTAATTAATCCGGATGAAGAGTTTCTATTCATTTTGAGTCCTTTTAGTAATAAACATTAGGCTCACTTATTTGTTTGAGTGAAGTAAAGCCAAGATATAGTATGTCTGCGCGCAGAAATAATTATATAGCATCGAAGAATAATGTCTGCATGCAGACACAATTAATGTGTTTATTGATATAAGGCATAAAACAGGGTTTTGTTTACCAGTTAAATATAAATATACCCATTTAAAATCTAATAATTTTGCAAGATAATAATATTTATTAAATAATATCATGCACGAATTTTTGTTAATTTTGGAGAAGAAGTTGTGAGAAATAACATTATAAATAAAACTGGTTTTAGTTGTTGGTTAAGCAGTATTGCTTGTCTTACATTTCTGACATTAGTAAGCCATAGTGCAGCAGCAAGTCCTGTAGGGTCTTTAGGAGCAATGGCATCAACAATTACTGTATCATTTACGAATCTGGCTAAATTGATTACTGCTGGTGCTTATTTAGCTGGTTTGGGATTTTCTATCGGGGCTATTATGAAGTTTAAACAGCACAAAGACAACCCGACGCAAATTCCAATTGGAACGCCAATTGCCCTCGTCTTTATTTCTGCCGCTTTATTGTTTCTACCTTCAATTTTAGGTGTAACAGAAGCAACAATGTTTGGCCCTGCTGGCGGTCAAACTGCAGGACCTAATGGTATTGTTTTTACAACAGCCCAAAATTAGGATTGGTGGTTCTCTGCCTTCTCACGGGCATTTGTCGAGCACGCTTCCAAGAAGGCTTGGTGTGCCTGTTCAAGGCATTTCTGCCAACTCCTGTGCTGGAGAAAGTATCTCCTACGGCAATAACAGCAAGCATAGCCTTGATGGAGCCGTAGGCGGAATCAAGGTTACACTTGCTAGCATTCCCCCTTAATCCGAGTGGGTTACTGCCAAGTTCTATATGTGAGACAAATTTATAGAATTTTCGCAAAGTCTGGATAGATCTATTCATAAAAATCGGGTTAGCATCGCCATTACAGTTTGACTAACTTTTTCTTTTACTCGCATTTTTTTAATTTCAATGCGAATTCCCTCCTTAAATAGCCTATGATTTAACCCACCTTCTGAATTAGATAATAAAAATAATATTTTTTACCCCACGCTCTTTCCTTACGAGCATACTTCGCCAAGTAACGCAGTGTGGGATTTTTAAATCTAATTTTCCACCAAGGCAGAAAGGTTGCTCCCTTAGAGCCCGCCAGTGCAAGAAGTTCGGTAAGCGGCATCGGATTATCATCGCCGAATATCCTTTGAGCCCTTTTACAAAGTCCAGCTTCATCTACAATGAGACGTTTGTAGATAGATGCTTGAACCATCCGGGTAATATTTTTCTTTTTGATGATTTTTAAATGCTTACTTGTCTTAATATATGCTTCTAATCTGTCTGATTGCTGTTTATTCTTAAAATAAATATCGGCATAACAAAAGAAACCACCAGGGGCTAGGACGCGCTCCACCTCAGCAAAAAAAAGCTCAATTCTTGGGTAAAGATGAGAGCTTTCAAGGTTCGTTACCACATCAAAACTTTCATCTTTTAACGCTAAGCTTTCCGCATCAGATTGTAGGTAATTTACTTTTTCATTTTTATAAAAATTACTCTTTGCATGTCTTATTAAAGGAGTTATTAAATCAACGCCTAAAGCATATTGAGTTTTCAGTAATTCAGAACCCAATCGTAAACCGAGCCCATTGCCGCAACCAACCTCTAACAATCTCTTATCGAAAAACTCCATTTTTATTAATGGCCTGATCAGGTTATAAAGGAGTAGTGGTGAATAAATATCTTGATGTGGAGATAAGGTAGAAATATCAAAATTTAACGCCATGTATTCCTTATATATTTTCTTATTCCACAGCCCCCAGTTCATAAAAACGTTTTCTTCAATAAAATTGGCAAAACATTCATAGCTCGATTTGACATCCTGTTTCATTAATATAGCGTCTGAGGGATGATAACATTTTTGTTTAAGTATTTTATTTGTTTTTCTAAGAGCTTGACTGTACGTTTTGATTTCTTCTTTCATTTTAATCACTTATTAAATCAGCAATCTTAGTTTCGTCATTTTTCACTAATTTTTTAATCAACTTAATTAATTCGCTGGCTATTTGATCGTTACACTTTTCAGTTAGAGGGCCATTAATAGACACCAGATATTCGCCATCCTGATTCCTGGTAAAGATAATCCATAAGTATTGATTGCCTATAGGACGGTCTACACTGGCAAAATGACTGGCATAATTATACTCAAGATCTGCAAACCCCATATGCGGAGGCTCTTTGAAAAAGCCCTCAGTAATATTAATACATACGTTCACCGGACTTGGTTTTAGTAAAGGGATATTCAAGTGAAACATCTTATTGAGCTTTGATTTGATTAAAATATTTTTTCTTCTCGATGTGATCTGAGCTAAGTAGTTCAGATAGTAGTCTATTACTATTGAGTTTAGCTTACTTTTTTTAAAATGTTTCGTTAGAAAAGCTTTGTTAAATGCATATACCAAATACTGACCAAGAGACAATGAAAAACCTCTTAGCCTCTGGTTTTTGATTAGTTGAGAACATTTTTGATAAGGGGCTGTTTTTAACAGTTGCTCTTCAATTGAATGAATAGAGTCAATATAGCTATCCTCCACATTTAAGGTAATATTTATCATTTTACGCTCCGAGAACAGACCCAGGGCTGACTTGTATTGACCTCCCTCTCTACCTTTATGAATTAGTGTGACAGGTATTTTATTTTGCTGAGTTATCTTGTAAAAAACGATTTGGCACGCAGCAATTAATCCAGAGCTGATACTAATATTTTTTTCTTTATGCCAGTCGATAAATTTTTCAACTAATTGTGACTCAATAGTATAATGAAACAAATGCTTTGAGCGGCCAAACCCTGAATCAGGTAAATGATTTCCGGGACCAAAATTTAATCCTTTAACCCCTTTATTATAACTCCACCAAAAATCAATTTTATCTTTCAGGTTTTTTGCATAATCAATATTACTCTGTCTCACATAGTCAAAAAAAGATGCTTTTTCGGGTATCGGGGTGAGTGCTTCTCCACGGGTAAGTGCAGTGTAATTTTCCTTAACCTGTGCAAGTACAATGTTACACGTATCATCATCAGATATAATGTGAGGCATCACGATATGTAATTCATGCAAGTCATGTTGCACCTTATACAGACATACTCTAATCAGTGGCTGTCTGTTTAATGGAATAATACTCCTTACATTACTATAGAACTCATGCTTCAACACATCCCTCTTATTATCTAAGGAAATGTCCTCGTAGTTTAGCTGAAATTGACCGTCTTTCTTCACCATTTGGGTCGGCGCATCTTCATTAAAGTTTATCCAGAAAGTACTGTTTTGCTTCACAACAAAATCAAACGCTTGGAACAAGTATTCTTTGTTGAGTTTTCCGTGGAGTTGTATGTGTATGCCGCAATTCATAGCATAACTCATTTTATTTGAAACCCAATATATGTATTGATAATCAGATAAAGCTATTTCTTCTAAAACTGGATTTTCCGCGACGTGATTACCGGTTTCTTTTGCAAAAATATTTTGTAATTCATCTGCAAGATTCCTGGCAATTTTATCAATGCTGGGATGATTAAGAAAATATTCTATGGGTATGCTAAGCGATGGGCATTGCAACTTATCATGCATTCGGTTTCTAATTTCCAAATACATCAATGAATCCAACCCCATTGAGTACAAATCATCTTTTGCTGCGGTTTGATCCAGCTCCGGCATCCCCATAACATCCGCAGTAATTTTGCATAAAGCCGAACTCAACATAGCCACACGCTCTTCATGAGCATGCTCTCGAAGAGCGTTTAAAAAGTGCTTATCGGGTTTAGGAGTCTCTATACTCTGGGCGTGATTACCGGTTTCTTTTGCAAAAATATTTTGTAATTCATTTGCAAGATTCCTGGCAATTTTATCAATGCTTGGGTGATTAAGAAAATATTCTATGGGTATGCTAAGCGATGGGCATTGCAACTTATCATGCATTCGGTTTCTAATTTCTAAATACATCAATGAATCCATTCCCATTGAGTACAAATCATCTTTTACTGCGGTTTGATCCAGCTCCGGCATCCCCATAACATCCGCAGTAATTTTACATAAAGCCAAACTCAACATAGCGACGCGCTCTTCATGAGTATGCTCTCGAAGAGCGTTTAAAAAGTGCTGAGCTGGTGCAGGAGCTTCCCTGCTCTGAGCGAAAAACTCCATTTGTTTCGGTGCGTTTTTGCAATAAATATCTCTATCAATAGGACATACTGCAATTTGCGTCACCTGATGTGTCAATAAAACATCAAGAATATCCACACTGTCTTTATCTAAAGGAATTAAACCTTGTTGTTTCATAGCTTGCGTAAGATTTGCTGCCATCCCCACTGTATGAAAAGGACCCCAGTTAATCGCAATTGCGGGTAAACCCAACTGATGTCGTAAATGCGCTAGCCCATCTAAAAATCCATTAGCAGCAACATAGTTTGACTGCCCTTTTGATCCTAGCACGGACGCTATAGAAGAAAATAAAACAAACACGTCCAACTGAATATTTTTAGTTAATTGATGCAGAATCTGAGCGCTTTCCATTTTCGCACGTAAAACAGTTTGAATATCTTCATCGCGTAAATTGACAATCAAGCCATCTTTAATAACGCCTGCGAGATGAAACACACCTCTGAGAGGTTTGGAATCTTGCTCAATATACTCAAATATCTGCTTCATTTGCTGATAATTACTTGCATCAGCAGCATAATGCCTAATGTAGACTTGTTTTTTTCTTGCACTTGAAATCAAGTCCTTTGTATCCATTGAACATTCAGAGCGACTCGTAATAATAATATATCTAGCGCCTCTAAGAATAAGATATTCAATTAATGCTTTCCCCAAGCCTCCAGTACCTCCCGTAATGAGGTAACTTGCCTCTCTATCAAATAATATCTTCTGTTGCTCAGGAGGAGGAGACAATTGTTTTTTTTCTAGCCTGGGGACATAAATTGAATCTCTTACTGCAAATTGAGTTTCCAAATTTTTAGCGTCGAATAGATAGTTTAAAAGCTTGTTCAAATTGCCGTTTGAATCTAAGTCAATCGTATAATTTCTACTGAGTCCGAGCTCATTTCTAAAGCTTTTCCAAAAAGCACTCGCCATAGTATGCTCAGGATTTACTTTATTTTTACCATTAATGCTATAGGCATTTTCTGTAACTAATATAAAGCTGCTCGGGCATGATTTAAACATTTTTTGACAGCAATGAAACAACGCAGTAAATTGCCCTTCTTCATAAAAGAAGATTATATTTTTATTTTCTATACTCTCTAATGCATTCACATCATCTGTGCGCTGGTAAGCAAGATGGCCAAATACTTGTTTCACTTTCATTTCATCTTGCGCAATAACCCAAAAGTCAGGGATATCTGGTGTGCTTAGCAAGTTTACATTAAGTTTATTCCAGATTATTTCATAGAGATGATTCAAGTGAGATTCATTGCCAGAAATTGGGCTCGCTTGCACTATATCAGTACTTATTAAAGAGTCCCTTTTTTCAAACCAAAATTCTTTCCGGTCAAACGCATAGTTAGGCAGCGCTACTTTTATAAATCTATGATCACAATTTTTATAGTATAAATTCCAGTCTACATTTTTGCCTTGCAAATAATCGGTAAGCAATAACATTAGTACAGCATCGTCTTGTAAATCAAACGGATTATTTTTCCCTTGCGATGATGCAAATTGGCCCATATCTAACAATCGCCCGGCCTCAGCAGCGCTTTTAGCAACCACAGCCAACCGATAAGGATGATGTTCTCGGCAAGTGGCAGCGGTAAAACATACATCACTAAAACTATCTTTTGTTGTTTCTAAATACTGTGGATATCGTTTTGCCAAACGGTCTAATGAGGTTTGGGTTTTTGCCGATAGAACCAGTAAATTTAATCTCGCTGGTTGAGGTGGACTTTGATCTGCCTTTACAGCAAATTCTTGCAAAATAAGATGGGCATTCGTACCGCTGAAGCCAAAAGAATTGACCCCTGCGCAGTTGGGTTTTGAACCCATGTTCCAATCCATATTTTGCAGAGCGATACGTGTATTATCTAGTTTTATGTTGGGATTTAATTTTTTAAAATTTAAATTCTTATAAATTTTCTTCTTTTGTAGGCTAATGATCGTTTTAATAACACCTGCTATACCAGAAGCACTTTCAAGATGACCTATATTTGTTTTAACCGCCCCGAGATATAAGGGGTTATCTTTGCTACGCTGACATCCATAGACGTTATTAATAGCATGAACCTCGATAGGATCACCTATAGGAGTACCTGTTCCATGCGTTTCAACATAGCTGATATCACTGCTCGATAACTTGGTTTGTTTCAGAGCTTGCAACATCACTTCTTCTTGGCTTTTACCGTTAGGAGTAGTAAAGCCCATAGATTTTCCGTCATGATTAACTGCTGAGGCTTTAATAACCGCTAAAACCGTATCCTTATCGCGAACCGCGTCCGCCAGTCTTTTAAGAAAGATGACCCCACAACCTTCGGAGCGTACATAACCATCTGCACCTGCATCAAAGGTTTTACATTGACCATCGGGCGATAATGCCTTAGCGTTGCAAAGAGCTATATTTAGCTCTGGCATTAATATGATATTCACGCCACCAGCCAAGGCAAAATCAATTTCTTTATTTTTTAAGCTCTGACATGCATAGTGAATTGCAACTAAAGATGAAGAACACGTTGTACTAAAACCTATCGATGGTCCTTTAAAATCAAAAACATATGCCACTCGACCCGGAATATAACTTAGTCCATTACCGGTAACATAATAAAAATTTAATGTTTCATTTTGGTGTGGATAATATCCCGTACCAATGGGCCCCACGCCAACAAATACACCGGTTAAACTATCACGCAAAGAACTAGGAGGGTAGTTTGCATTTTCTATAGCCAGATAACAACATTCTAAAAAAATTCGATGTTGAGGCTCCATAAATTGCGCTTCACGGGGACTAATACCAAAAAAACTTGCATCAAAATCTTTAATATTCTCTATTAATCCAAGTTTATTAACATAGGATTTTCCTGGGACGTCCTTATTTGGATTATAGTATTTTTCATTGTCCCATCGATCGATTGGAATATCCTTAATGCCACTCAGCCCTTCTTCAAGCAACCTTTCAAATGCGGTAATATCAGGTGCATTAGGCAGCGAACAGCTCATTCCTATAATAGCGATTGCATCGTCTGCCGCCTTCTGAGGCGCATTAATTGATGATTGTTCACTAATGCTACTGCTTCTAGGTTCATGCCAATAGGGTTTTCTATCAAAGTAATACAGCGGTAAATCAACTTTATTGTATTGATTATCACGTTCATCTAATCTTATGTTGGCACCGGATAGATAAAGCTTGAAAATTTGATTTGCATCATTTCCGGTTATTTTGATGTCTTCTTTTATAGTTACTCTTTTCAGTTCATAATCTTTAGACTCTATTGCCTTAATTAATTCCCTTTTATCTTTTGCAATGATGGCGCAGCGAAATTTATAATGGTCTCGGCAATTGAGTAAGGTATAACACACATCACACAAACTTACGGAAGATTCCTTGAAATAGTGTAAGTAGCTTGCCATCATGTGTTGCAATGAGTATTCACTGTTTGCTGAAAGGACAAAGCATACGGGTTCACCGTTATCCGCAATAGGCTCTTTTGATGTAAAACTTGGCGGTTCTTCAATAATAGCGCTCACATTGGTACCCGTAAAACCAAAATTGGATACTTGTGCATACCTCTTTTTATTAAGTTGTTTCGTAAAGGGTATCGCCTTAACAGGTATCAGTGCGGGTATGCTTTTCGGATCAATTGAGCTGTTTGGTGTTGCGTAATGTAGGTTTGCTGGTATGGTTTCATGCTTGAATGCCTCGATTACTTTAATCAGTGAGGCAATACCCGATGATGAAATCGTATGGCCTAGATTACTTTTTAATGCACCGATAATCAGAGGCTTGTCTTTGTCATGCTGGCCTTGGTGTATGTGTTGAATCGCATTAAATTCAACCGAATCACCAACAACAGTACCTGTTCCGTGTGTTTCAATATAATCAATATCGCTTGCTGCTAAATGAGCTTGCTCTAACACGGATTGATGCATCGCAATTTGTGCCTCTATATTCGGCGCAGCCATGCCCATTCCACCACCATCCTGATTCATGACAATGCTTTTGATCACCGCATGGATCTGGTTATCATCTTTAATCGCATCACATAACCGTTTAACTACCACTACGCCACAACCTTCGCTACGTGCATAGCCATCGGCTTTAGCATCAAAACTACTGCATTGGCCAAGAGCTGATAGCATATTGGCCTTGGTTACGCCGATAAAAATTTCAGGACAAAGATTAAGATGGACTCCGCCAACAATTGCCATATCGCATTGCTGATTTCTTAATGCCGTGGTTGCAAGATAAAGTGCGGATAAAGAGGAAGAGCATGCTGTATCCACCGTGATGCATGGTCCTTTCAAATTTAAAAAATAAGAAAGCCTGCCTGCTGCCGCACTGTCAGCAGAACCAATATAGGTATACGCATTAAATTTTATATTGTCTTTATAATTCAGCTGGTTGTAGTCGTTAGTAGAGATGCCACAGTACACTGCGGTATTTGAATTCTTTAATGAATCAAGGGGGATATTGGCATGGTTTAATGCGCGAATGGATACTTCTAAAAACAGGCGGTGTTGTGGATCAATTTGTTTGGCTTCAATGGGAGCTATTTCAAAAAAAGCAGCATCGAATAACTGAGGATCATTTAAAAACCCTCCTTTACGACTCACTATTTTATCGTCTTTCTGTCTATCAGGATCATAATACCTGTCAATATCCCAGCGATTTGCAGGCACTTCTTTGATTGAAGTCTGTTCTTTAATTAACATCTCATAAAATGCATCAACATCTTCGATATCCGCATTAACTCCAGGAAACTGACAATTTATTCCCACAATAGCGAGCGGCTCATGCATTATATCTGAAAGATTATCCCCCGAGTTTTTCTTTATCATTAAAAAATCCCTTTAAACCACTCTATGCAGCATAGTTGCTGTCGCGTAATGTGAATAAAAATAATAAGATATGTAAAAAATCCAAACTCTTTGGATGCGTTGCCTATCAGAAAAAAAACCTCAAGAAGATTGTCTCAAATAAGTATCTGCAATTCAGGAAGTAGTAAATCTCACTGAGTATTTGTTTCCAATAATTTTTGATAACTGAGTAAATTTAAAGCGATTTCATTAGTGCTCTGGCGTTATCAAGGGTAACTCGGTGCGTCAATTTTATTACTAATAGGCATTATTTTAATCATTTATTTTTGCGGCACAATAATCTACTAGGCCAATTTAATGACCTATTTTAACCCATAAGATTAAATGATAAAAGGTGGTGTTTTTTCTGATTCTATCGAAAATAGAAAATACAGATTATGCTATCGCGCAATAAAAATAACGATAAGACTAAATGAGGATCAGTTTCAAAGGACGACACTTTCCACAAGATTTAATTAAATTAACGATGTCATCAAAACTTTGCTCATGGATACGCACAGGTTTTATTTTTCCCACCATAAATCTCTTACCGTCTAATATTATTGTTATTTTCTCATATGATTACACTGTAATACAGCCTTGATATAAAGTTCATAAAACGGGGCGGCCTGTTGAAAAATATGAAAAAAATTTACTCAAATGATTAAAAATGATCTAATCCAAATTTATTTTCAATGAGTTAAATTATTTGTATACAAGGATTAATTAATGGCAAGAAAGGTATTACAAGTTCGCATCTGGAAGAGTTAATTCCAGCAACCCATTTTTTAAAGAAAGTAAATCAACTAGTCGATTTTTCTTTTGCTAATACCCTCACTGAAAAACTTTATAGTCCTAACAAAGGTCAACCCAGCATTTCTCCTGAACTCTACTTGCGAATAAAATTAATAGGTCATTTGTTTAATATACATTCCAATAGACAGTTAGTAGAGCATATAAAATACAACATTTGCTATCGCTGGTTTTGTCGATTAACGCTCAAAGATAAAACACCTCATCATTCCTCTCTGAGTCGAATTAAAAAACGATTAGGTTCGAAAATTTTAGAGCAATTTTTTTTTGAAATTATTGAACAGTGCAGGAAAGCTAACTTATTAAATGGTACTAGTGTAATGACTGATAGTATTTTACTTGATGCAAATGCTTCTCTTGACTCATTAACGTTAAAAGAAAAAGATATCGATAATACGTTTATTGAAAAAGGTAAGCGTACCATATCAAATAAAACTCATAATTTTGGCAATTAAAATCACTACAGGTGCAATTCATGATTCTGTACCTTCTTTAGAACAACTTAATTATGTAAAGCAAAATGCTCTTAGTTCCTTAAATGAAACGATTGCAGATAGAGCATACGGTTCAGGTGAAATTATCTCTTTTTTAAGAGCACAAGCATTAACAACCTATACCCCTTTGCTTAGTTCCCGAAGTGGTTCTTCTGAAAATAGTATTATTGATGGTTTTCAGTATGATTCAATACAGAATCAGTACGTATGTCCTCAAAATGCCATATTAAAACCCTGTAAATCACAGGGAGATACCACTATCTATATTTCTTCCACGAAGGACTGTAAACAATGCTCTTTTTCTCCAGATTATTTGGCAAAGATCAAAAATAAAGGACCAGCTCGATATGTCACTCGCAATAAATATGCCGAGCTTTATAATCAAATGAAGAACGAAATGGAGCAACAATATTTTAAGGAAAAATTATATGAAAGAATGTGGAAATTAGAAGGAATTATGAATGAATTGAAAAATTATCATGATTTAAAACGAGCACAATACAGAGGATTAGAAAACACACAAATTCAAGCCTATTTTGCTGCTATGGCTGCTGAGTTCAGTTCAGCATATCACTCTTCCTCTTTTGAAGTTATTGGAAGTGCTAATCCCGGTTTTCCATTAAAGGAAAATTTAGGTATAAGTCTTTCTTGTTGCATTCTTTTCTTGGTGACTTCTTTATTTCTCTTTTTTATCTTTTTAGATAAGAAAATAAAGGACAGAGCGATAGCAATAAAAGTGTTTAAATAAACCATATTGTACTCCTGTCTTACTGGAAAAACTTGAAGTAGTCAAAGTTTAAAAACTGCTATTTCTATTATAATTAATTTCTATTTATCCATAAAAAACATGGGGTACGCTTTTTAATCATCTGAGTTTACGATTTATCAGACTTAGTGGAAAATAATCACGCTTCAATAGCTTCATCTTTACTTTTCTCTATTAGCCTTAGGGACATGTGTATCATCAACAAAAAATGATAGAATAATGCGCTATAAAATATTGAAGTATTATAGTTTGTTTTTTGCCCAGAATTAAAATGTCGTATACCAAAATTATTTAATAAATTAAAAATATCACTTTCATCTTGACTTAAACTTAGCTTTTTAATTTCCGGACGGAGCAACTCTAAAATATCTGCTAATACGAATGCCATCCCTTCTCTCTTCAGCTCTTCTACCTCTTCTGTACTTATCTACAGCATGATTTATTTTATTCTGTATAATTTGGCGACCATCTAAACCTTCTGGGACCGCTGCTTTTAATAAATTATCAAACCCTCCTTCAACTAGAATTAAAATACATCCGTTGTCGCTTAACTCATATCCATCGGAATATTGCCTCAGTACTTCATTTACTCTTAATTGATATTCCTGTCTCGCAGTTATTTTATCAAAATTTTTGTATTCATGATAACCACAATTTACAAAATGGCAGCTTTCAAATAAAACGCATCGCAGTATTACAGATCCTGATTCTTCTCTTGCTTTTAAAGCTGGAATGACCAGAAGCCTTAAGTACAAAGCTCATGTCTGGTGTGATAGTAAAAATCGAGTAATAACAGCTATTCACGTAACAACTGGGTCGATTCATGACTCTCAACCATTTATAGAACTGATTAAAGAGTTAAATACTAAATTTTCCCATTCTATCAAAGAGGTTGTCGCTGATCGAGCTTATGGCTCTGGTGCCATACTTGCATTTTTACAGAATTATGGAATTAAATCTTTTATTCCTCTTTTTACAACACGGAGCGGCAATAATAATTGTTCTGAATTTGAAGGAATAGCTTTTGATCCCATTAAACAAACTTATGTTTGTAGAAACAACGTACTATTTCATGCGAGCAAGGTTAATTCAGATGAAATTGTTACTTATCGTACAAGAGTTAAAGATTGTAGAAATTGCTCTCTAAGAGATGTTTGCCAAGCCCCTATTATGAAAGGTAGAGATGTGCAAAATATCGCAGAATTGAAAATATCCAAATACAAGCCTACATGGCTGCAATAGCAATCAATATTAAGCGAATAGTATTTTTATGTTTGTTTTATTTTGATTTAAAAGATCAAAATCTGCCACCTTTTACAACAGGCCGCCGGTACGTTATCTATCTCAAATAACATCAATTATATAAAATCGCAAATTGCGATTATTTGTCGTCATATGCTATAATTGTTTTTATATAGTTTACGAGAGAAATTAGCATGGCTCAATCGGTAAGATTATCAGATACACTAGTGAAACAAGCCAAAGCGGTTGGTGAAGTAATGTCTCGCTCTGGGGCTGGACAAATTGAACATTGGGCAAAAATAGGAAAAATTGCTGAAGAAAATCCTGATTTATCCTATGAGTTTATTAGAGATAGTTTACTAGCAAAAGCAGAAATAGATAATGGATTGATTGATGATTATGAATTTGATCATTAAGCAATTTAACTCATTTAAAAAAGCTGTAAAAAAATTGCCTAAACAATATAAAGCAATTCTCGATGATGAAGTCAGAAAATTAGTTAACAACCCAGAAATAGGTGAACGCAAGAAAGGCGATTTGGACTTCTTAAGAGTTCATAAATTCAAATTTTCAAATCAGGAAGTATTATTAGGTTATATATATGAAGAGGGTGAGCTCGTACTAACGTTACTTAAATTAGGACCCATGAAAACTTTTATCGTGATATCAAAAACAGCATTTAAGAACTAATTCTCATCTAAAGTATTTCTAACTGGTATTTTAAAATTTTGATTTCGAGATGAGCTTTCAATAAATCAAATTCCAGTCTCTATGCTGTTTCATATTTTTAGTATGAGTAATCAGACTTAATGAGCGTTATCCATCTTCATTCCCTTTTTTATCGGCACCTTCTCAAGCTGTATTGGGGGCTTGTTATTGGTATGCGCTGTAAAAAAGAAGAAGTACACATGGATATTCCTCCGCAAAATATACCTAATCAAAAATTATAATCTAAATCCATTATATAAGCACATTCAAATCATATCTCCACTTTTGGAGCTACTTCTTCAGTGTACGGCATGTCTTCAGCTATGGGTAAGCCACGCTCCTCCAAAAAATATTTAGGATCATTACCAATATTTATCGTTGAGTTAGGATTATAATCGAAAGAAGTGTATTTACCATTTTCATAAGTATACATACCGATAATATGTTCCCCTGAAATACCACCTGGAACTAAAAACTCACTATCCGTTAATGCATGTTGACTATCTTTATATACGCTTACGGATTGGATTGCTCGTTCTGGTTTATACATTACATAAATATAACGTTTTTCCTTTGCTTGTACTTCTTCAGGGAATTTAAGTGCTCGTTCAATATCATCTGTCGTAGAAATAAAAATGGTTGGTTTTCGGTTATCGATATATTCTTTGTAATCATCAGAATAATTGACCCATGGCCTCATCCCAGTTTTAAATAAATCCTCAGTTTTCTTTTGTGCTGATACTTTGTTTTGTTCTGACTTTATTGGGCCTTCTTGAAAAACATGCAATGCTGCATCTTTAGATGGAGCGCCAGAGTAATGGCGACTATCCGCTCGAAATAGTAGTTGTTTACCGGGATCCATTGTTTTTTCATACTCGAGGTTTCTTTCTACATTTTTAATTTGAGGGTTTTCCCCAACAGTTACTTGGAAATAACCAACGATTTCACCAGATTCAATTGCGCGTGGTATTAAACTCTGGTCTGGAGTTGGATTTTTTGGAAAATTATTCATATTTATTATTGCTGGAGAGAAAACATCAACCACATAAACATATTTATATTGCTGTGCTTTTTTTAAATCTAATTGATTATGTGAGAGGATATACATGCTTGTTTTACTCCCAACAGTACTACTCAATGTACCTTCAAATAGAGCGCGATCAAATCCACTCGCTTTCAATCCTTGTTGAAACACTTGCGATGGAGGTTCATTACTATAAATATATGCGATTGTTCTATTTTCAGAAACCTTAAGCTTCAATTGCGATTTTAAAAGTTGTTCTTGTTGCTCGGTGTGTAAGATATCGGTCACTAACCTTGGAGGTTTGAAATGAACACTGTTCCTTTCTTTAATTAAATTTAATAATTTATTTTGAACCTCATCAATCAACATATTTTTCTCATCATCGGAAAGGTTATTTAAATTTTTTAATTGAGCAAGCGCTTCATAAAATTGAGCTGTGATCGGATCTCTAGAAAGGCCTTTGAATATTTTAAAAGTACTTAACTTTTCTTTAGCATTTATTAAAAAATCTGGATCACTATGCAAAGCATCATCTGCTTTTATTCCCAATTCAACTAACAACCGTATTTTGTTTGATGAGTCGCTACCAAATGGGTTTCTCTTAAGTTCCTCGAAAAGCTGCTTCATAGAAGAAATATTCTTAGGAAGCTTCAGAGTCTTTGGAATGATGTCTTTCCAAAAGGAGTTAGCCGAATCCGAAGCTATTAATAAATCAATAACTTTATATAACCTCTCCAATTTATTTAAATCAACCATAGATATAAATGTAATTATGTAAATAATAACTTTAGTATAGGTTAATTTTTGTTCGTATTTATATCAGTTTGATCAGTTTCTCTGTAACACAACACTTAGAGAAGTGGCCTTGCCTGAGGAGTTGGTGTTGCAATGGTTGGAGAAATTTCCAAAGGAACAAGCCTCTGCCCATCAGCGCCGTATTGACTTAGTTCGCCAACTAGCCAGGATGATGGGGAGACTGGACTATCCTGCTTGTTCATTCATATCGTCATCGCCAACAAATAAGGAGTAATATCAACCCGCAGTTTCTTTGCATACTTTTGCAATTTTCGGGAATCAATATGTTTTTCTCTCAATCCACTCTGAAGTGCCTTAAGAGCAATTTCTTTTGAAAGAAACCGAAAGGCATCGATAATTGTACGCTCCATGTCAAAAATAGGTACTGATTCTCCATCAATCTCCCATGTTGTAAGACCCGTATTTACATCCCTCATTTATGCGCAAGGTGGTCACGGATTTTTAGTAAGATTAATTAACCTTCCAATTACAAACTGGCCTAGTTTATTGGAAATTTGGCTGAAAACTATAGAGATGACTACTGAATAAAGTACTTTCAGGTCTAATGCTCTGTTGATAAATCGTCTGGTATAAATTTTTTGCGTCAGAGCGCAATGTGATGGACTCATCCTCTTTTAATCGGCCATAGCTTAGGCCAAGATAACTGATT
>NZ_LBAW01000013.1 GCF_001648595.1 Legionella bozemanae
CACAAGTTCTTCTATAGTAGAAATACAAGCTCTAAATTAGAAATATAAATTTGAGCATTTTTTCCAAGTACTTTCATAAAATACCTCAATGAATTCTCTTAGTGCTTAGTTACTTATTTTCTGAAATAGAAAGCCCCATCTGGGGCTTTCTATTATGCTGCTATTTGTGAATGCTCTTTTTGCAAAGGCAACCAATTCTTCTTCTGCCCTTCAATTTTAGCCTTGAATTTTATTTTAAGACAGTTGCTACGCTTGTCTATTGCCCCAAACACTCGATAGGTAACCTCATTATCATGATTCGTTCCCCAACGTCCCTCCCAGAATCTACTCCAACCACTTCCCCCAGTAACTCCCCAAATGAATATCCAGAAAGCAGCAAGGTAGGTTATGTCAAATACTGTAGGATTTGATAACAATAATTCATACTCTCTTTGGATAAAATTTCCGGTGCTTATAAAGTTAAGCACAATCAGCAGAAGCACCTCCATTGATAGAACATTGTGATTTAGGGTTACTATTATTAATTACTCCTTCAGCCCCAATAACAGCATCTGACGATGCAGGTGTTGATGAGGTAGCTGATACACTACTTTCACCACCTTCAAAGGTTAAAACGCCATCAGACACAATGCCTTGTGTTACACTTGTTGCAGCAGTACTAATATTTTGAGCGGTAACTTTCGAACTATTTATTGTCGCATTTTGATTTGCATAAATTCCTAAAACCCATCTTCCTGGGATAGCGCTCGAACTTTGTGCAAAAATAATGTTATTAGTACTAAAAACATTTCCACCATTAGCAGAAATTCCATAAGCAATAGCAGTACTAAAGGAGTTAATTGTTGAGTCAGTTAAAAAAACATCACCCATGTTATTTACTATTCCTAAAGACTCCCCTGTTGAGTTATTTCTTGCGGTAATATTCACCTCTTGAGCTCTGATACTTCCTTGAGCAAAAATCCCATTTACCAGGCTATCTCCTCCTTCTGAATAAATAGAACTTCTATTTACCTCAACATTCCCCCCATCACTATCCACTCCAACCACAATACGAGGTCCTATAGCACTAATCACTGAATCATCTACAATTACCGTACCGGTATTGATGCCCCAAACCCCTAAAACAAAAGAAGAATCTCCTGTGGAGACAACCTTAATATTAGAGTTTCTGACAACTACATTAACGGGTGTAGCTAATTGATTTCCTATTACACCAAAAATTTGGCCAGCATCTGTACCTAACGCACTTAGTTCTGAATTAGTGACGTTTATAGCATTTAATGCAGATGCAGCTATAACAAATTGATCTCCTTCAGCGGATATAACCGCATTGTTTACTGAAAGATTATCACTTTCAATTCCATTAACCGTTACCCCTTGAGCACGCGCCACAACCGAGGCATTATTCACTGTAAGATTATTATCAGCACCTAATGCTGCTACTGAATTATCAATGACATTTATTTGTCCTGAATTAATTATATTCATGTCCTGAAACGAACCATTTCCGTACCACCATAAACCCCCATTAATAATAGGTCTAGCAAGAGTAGCGCTTGTTGTGAAATCGGCACTACGTCCAGATAATATTTGCCCATTACCTAAATAGACTACTTGACTACCATTATTAGCTGGAAGTGTATAATTCCCTGAGGCGAACCATAAATTCGCTGGTCGAGTTACTGTTGCTGTAATACCATCAGCAATAGATTGATTCAATGTTTGGCAAGGATGTTCTGCGGTACATATATTGGAATTAAAATTTGTATAGTTAGTGCCAGAAGGACTAAAAAACCAAATATCATTTATAATTTGCGTAGGTCCAGTTAATATATAACTTTCCCTAATAGGTATTGCAGCACCTGAAGGTTGGCGTGCAATATGACGAATAATGGGCTCCTCCATTCTATTTCTTAGCTGATTCACTTGTGTATAATCAGGCCCACCAAAACTTAAGCGCACTCCAAAGGAGAACCAGTTTTTATTTTGATTATCATAATTATCTTGCACTAATAATGATATGTTTTTTCCTGCATAAACTTCTATATTCGCTTCCCAACCATTCACAGAAGGAGCATTATGATAGTCGAAGTGATAAACGCCACCTCTTAGCCATACCCCTCCCGCTATAGGTATATAACGTCCTACCTCCCCTTCCACACCTACACCATATTCATGAGTTAAACTAACAGGAGCATCAATGAATGTATGACCACTTGTTTGTGCGATATTTGTTTTTCCTGAATCATGAAGAACAAATTGAGGCATGTTACTCGCCATCATGGAGAGATAAGGTTGACTTCGTTTCCCCATAGGAAAATAACCTTGTACTCGTGCTTCATGATGCTTGGTTAATAGCTCAAGTCCCGGATTTGCTATCCATGTGTGCAACTGATTATTCATTAGATTCATTCTTTGATAATCAGCAAAAAAGAAACCACCCAAAATAACTTCATCTGATTGTATGTTATGGATACTACGAATACCGGTTCCCATGCTAGCTACCATGGATTGATTTCGTCCTCCCATAAAAGCACCATCCACATATACTAAGCGGTCACTTTGCCCTAACACAGGAATCATTCCATCTACGAAACCAGCTAATTCACTACGACTAATTAAGCCTTGGCTAGTAAAACGAGAAGTCCAAGGACCTGCATGCCAATAGTTATTATAATTATTATAAAAATTTTGTAGTGATGATGTTGTTGCTACTTCATTAGCAAATAATATATCGGCAACCAAAAAGCCTAAGAGAGACGATATTAATTGTTTTTTGTACATAAAATCCCTTTTAACGTAGAGAAAACATGAAAATTTTCAAGACTATGTCTTTTATTGAATTGCGTATAAAAAACAATAAAAGCGAGAGGTGAATTTGCCTGCTCCTGCGTATAAACAATACTGGATTTCCTTGGTCTTTTGCAAGAGCTCTTTGAAACGATGATATGAACTAATCTAGAATTCAGCATAAGTTGAGTCGTTTTGACCCAACCGCTATGAGCAATGGCCTGCTCAAATTAAAGATTTTTCTTTAAACATTTCCCAATAAAACATGGATGTGTCTACTCCATCACACACTGAATGCTGTTCAAGGCGTTTTCCGCTAATTCCTGTGCCGGATAAAAAGTATCGTATAATGCGTTCAATATAAAATAAAACCTATAAGCGTCAAAACGTTTTAAATGGAGGAATTACAATATAATTAAATTAACATTATAGAGATCAAAATGAACTTGATTTATAACCAGGGTTTTCGAATCAATTAAGAACCTCATATATGCTTATAAGCTTCTTCTCATAAAGTCCACAAACCCATACTTTAATTTACCTTACAGCCGGTGGTCTTCACACCTACCTGACCAAAAACTGACTGAACCATTTTCTGATCAATACTCATATCTTTTGCGGCATACAGCACACCACAAGCACCTTGAACAAAATTAGTAGTAGGTGTCCAGTATTTGCTATTGGCAATAATCATCATCTGATAAGCCTGTTTAATACCTATATTTTTTGCCAACAAATAAAATGCCTTATTAAATACGCCACTGGCAGTATGTACAATAAAACTTTGTCTTTCTTGAGGATTAGAAATATGTGCTTTTGCATAAGCAACCAATTCTAGATAACTAATTGCGCAATAGGTCCCATGACTTTGAGCTAGATTTTTATCCAAACAATCAGCCGAACTACCATCTGAAGAAGGAAAATCCATAAAGCGTAGCGCTTTACCAAAAGAATCACGAACAATCGTTTCACCAATACCCCAAGTTACAGTATTTGGCTCCAAATAAAGTTTATTATAAAGCTGAGGAAATTTTTCCAAGAGATAAGCACGCGCTGCCTGGCCTGCCATATCGGATAAAGATTCATTGAGAGCACCTGATTGATCATGGTATTCAAGTCCCGAATGCTGTTCAGTAAAACCATGTGTTACCTCATGACCCGCTACGTCAAGAGATACCAAGGGATAGAAATCCTCGCCATCGCCAAAAGACATAAACTGTCCATCCCAAAAAGCATTATCATAATGTTGGCCAAAATGGACACGCATGACTAACTGCATTGGGGTTCCATTACTATGTTGCAGTGCATTGACCCCGTACCATTCTTTATACATATTCACTATGGTGTGGCCAAAATAATAAGCATCATTAGTTGGTGAAAAAGCACCATTGATGTTTTCTTCTACATTCTTGCTGCAAGGATATTGAAAAGGAGTGGTCAAAAGATCATTCCAATCCCAAGCCGATCCCAGATTAACAAGCTTTACCTTGGCGATATCCATGATGCATTGACTGCCATTTTGAGTTACTTCTAAAAAAGGCAATCCATCTCGCCCATACCAGTATTCATGAACTTTTTCATTGCCACCCGGACCACCATCCATAAAATTTTTTATGTTATTCCACTGCTTACTGATTTCGCCACTTTGTGCATCTACAATAAAAAATGGCCATGCCGGCTTGTTATCATTTTGAGTGGTTTTAAATGAAACTTGATAAACCAGTTGCAGTTCATTATTTTGATCTGCCCTAATTTGCAACTCACTCAATTCCTCATAAGTAGGCATTTGTGAGTTGAAGCTGAACCAAGATTTTTTGGCCAAGTTAACAGCCTCTTTTGACGTCAGTGTGGGCTTTGTATTCAGTTGGACGTCGTTAAGTAAATGTCCATTGACTTGCGCATCCTCTTTAGTAATCATAATTTGTGCGCCAACAACAGGGATTCCCTGGTACATTTGTTGGTATCTCATGATTGTTTTTGAGTGCTCTTGGGTCTGACTCACTTGCTGTAAGGCATTCTTTTCTGCCGATGGAGCGGCTGCACGAGCCCTTATGTTTGATTGTTGTTTGAGTGAAAATTGATTCAAACTACTTAATGGAGCTTGATATAAATCCAGCTCTGTTACAGCAAACGCATCATAAGTGACCAAAACAAAAGTAATGCTAAGAAATTTTTTTAACATAAAAATCACTCAAAAAATTTACACTGCCACCATAATGGCATGAAAATAAACAATCTACAAGTAAATTGTTCAAGTACCATTTCCCTTTTATAAGGAATACCCCCATGATAAGATCCCAAACTCTTGCAAAAAAGATGAGGTCTGTAATATGGTTGCATAACTATGCGCCCAGTTTAATTAAAAGGATGAATTTTATGCGTCGCGTGCAACAACTACTGTTATACTTTTTTCTTTTTTTTATCGTTCCTATTCAATCTTTATGGGCACTTGAATATTCCAAAACTGTTGAAAAAGCCAACTTAACCATTAGCACCGGCAAAAGTGGCGTCATTTGCTCCAAGTCATTGCAAAACTGTGTGATTCAAGTAAGTCAACCTCAATGTCTCTCAAGCCCGGGCGCTGTTACCATTACGAATAACTCCAAAATTCCTGCAAACAATATTCAGGCTTCTTCGGCAAACAGTTTTTTTTCCCTTTATGTCCTGCAAAATAATGGCTGTCCTGCCTCTTTGTTGCCCGGTAAAAGTTGCACCATTTCCTTTTTTACCAATACCTCAATTGCTTTCTTCATTTCCAGTGTCATGGTTAAAGGTACCAATACCAATGCCACATTCTTTGATATGCAGGCTGTAACATGTTCTGCTCAGCCGCAAGCACTACTCAACGTATCGTCTAATACGGTAAATTTGATCACCGGCGGTTCCCCCCAATCAATCGCCGTAACCAATATTGGTACGCTACCTGCTGCGAATGTTCAGGCGTCCATAGCATCATCACCTCCACTTGGCGTTGGCGTCATGAGTTTTTGTCCGGCACTTTTAATGCCTAACAATACGTGTCAAATCACTTATCAACCAGGAGCTACCCCGGGAAGTACCACTTCAACAGTCTTTGGAACAAATACGGCGAATACAATTCCAATAACAGTCAATGTAAGTTTATCGCCGACAACAATGCTTTCTGTTCCTACTAATGCAGTTATTCCTGCTGGTGATTCAGTGGGCGTTAATATCCCTGTGACGAATCTAACCAGCACTCCAGCATTTAACGTTAGAATTGTTTTACCTGCTCTCTGGGTGGCAGCTGGGGTTACCAGCTCCACATGTGCTGTTATCCCAGCAAACGGATCCTGCATGATAAATATTACCTCACCTTTCTTTACTGCTTTTGTTGCCCAAGGGGGAATATCAGTCACAGGGGATAATGTTATTTCACCGCCCTCAATTGCCTTGGCTTTTTCTATAGAAGGTTATTTAGTATATTCTGTAATCGATTCTTCAGTTTTTTTTGTAGTGCGGGATAGTGATGCAAGTTCAGGCTTTGTTTGGAGCATGAATCCTAATGATGTCCCTGGAATCACGGAAACTTCTACCAACCCACCCGAGAATTGCAATGGCGCGACCGATGGTTCCTGTAATTCAAATATACTGATTGAATTTTATGGAGGAGAGGTTCCTAATGCGGCTGAGTTATGTTATCAAATTACCGAAGATCATGGTGGCGAAGTACCTCCAGGGACTTGGTATTTGCCCGCGATTTGTGAATTAGGCATATTTACCCCAGGATTTCCTGGCAGCGCCAATGCAAATTGCCCTGCGAATACTCCCAATATTGCGAATAATTTATATAGTTTAGGATTTCTTCCTGAATTGGCAGTAAATGGCCGGTATTGGAGCTCTACTGAATCCAGCACTGACTCAGAAAATAACGCGTGGTTTCAGGAATTTTTTGCTAATGGAATGAGTACTCAGGGAACCATCATCAAAAACAATACTTATGGTGTTCGCTGTGTCCGGGTTTTTGCGCCGGCCTAACTAATGGACTTTTTTATATTAAGGATAATCAATATGATGTATATTAAAAAATGGATGCTCCTTTTTCTTGGCCTCTACGCTACTTTTTCTGCATCCCATGCAGGAGTTGTGGAGCGTTACTTGCAAAAAAAACAAGAAGAAAAAGCTCCTTTAATTGCTGAAAAAACCATTCAACTCGCATATTTTAAACAATTAATTGATCATAATGATCCTGTCATGGGAACATTTTCTCAACGTTACTATCTTGATGAAACATATGGTCCTAAAGAGGATTCACCGGTATTTTTCTATATTTGCGGCGAATCCGCCTGCACGAAGCGCGCCCTAAACGGCGCGATCAGAAATTACGCCCAAAAATTTCATGCCAAACTCGTTGCCCTGGAACATCGATATTATGGTGAAAGTTTACCTTTCAATTCGTTGTCAACTAAAGACTTACGTTTCTTAACCACAGAAGCAGCTTTAGATGATTTGGCTTATTTCCAGCGCCATTTAAAAAACGAAAAAAACTGGACCGGGAAATGGGTGGCTTTTGGTGGTTCTTATCCCGGCTCTTTATCCGCTTATTATCGCTTAAAATTTCCTTATTTAGTGGTTGGTGCTTTGGCTTCATCCGCACCAGTAATGGCTAAAGAAGACTTTGTTGAGTACGATGCGCATGTCACCCAAGTTGCCGGCTTACATTGCGCCAATCAAATGCGGGAGGTAGTCAGTGAAGTGGAAGCCAGTTTGAGTAACCCTGCGACGTTGGCACAAATGAAATCATTGTTTGATGCATCTGCAGTTGCTGATCCAGTTGATTTTTTATATTTGATTGCTGATACCGGCGCTGCAGCAGTGCAATACGGAATGCGGGATGCTTTTTGCGCCAATTTATCGGCAAGCCCAACACCACTCCAAGGTTATGCCGAATTTGCTAGAAAATTATATCAAGACATGCAGGTTAATGCAGTAGAGATGACAGCCCAGGGTGCAATGAGTGAAAATCCCAGCGATTATAAAGATGGTTTAGGAATGCGTCAGTGGTATTATCAATCATGCAGGGAATACGGTTATTGGCAAAATGCCCATCCTAATTCTGCACTTTCTACCCGTTCTTCATTAATTAATATGGAGTATCACCACAGTGTCTGTCAACGCTTGTTTGGTCTCACTCAACCGGCCAATACAACGGAACTTAATAATACCTTATACTTTCCCTTAATGGACATTCTGGCATCTAATATCTATTTCACTAATGGGGAAAACGATCCCTGGTCCACTCTTTCTTTGGCGGAAAAAAATGGGAACGCGATGAACCCCAAACTAACTTATCAATTGATTCAAGGAGCAGCTCATTGCGACGATTTACATAGCCCCTCTTCGCTTGACTCCTCCGCTTTAATCGCTGCTCGCAAAACAATGGAATCGTTATTGACTGAGTGGCTTGAGTAAAAGTTCGCTTAAACTTTCCTCTCAATAGGAGAGGGGCGTAAAAGGTTCTATCAATAGATTTCTTCGGAACTCGCTAGAAGTCTATTGCTATTTGGGACGATTTAGCGGATGCTCATCTTCGCCTTCGTTTTTGGCACCACTCAAACGCTCTTTCATCATAACTGTTGCCTGTCCGGGTAATCGCTCTAAAGCACGCCGTTTATCCAGAGCATCAATAAATTGGGAGGGAGATAATGCCTTCAGTTTTTCGCTAACCGGTAATTGCAGCAAAGGAGAAGGGATATCCTCCTCAACACCTTTTTTTTGCAACTCGTGCATCAGCTGCTCATTTAATTCTTTAATAGCAGCCATAGTACAAATCCCTACAAATGGAGAGCAAATAAGGGTTACTGGACTTTTATCTTCCGCACGAAAATTTTCCTGGGCTGAAGTATCTTGATGAATGAGCCCATGATAAATAGGACCTATAAGTTGTGCATCATGGATTTCACGTTGAATTATCGCAAATTTATTTTCCAATTGCTGTAACCAGTCATCACCTAAATATTTTTTTAGAAATTCTTTTAGTTCATCACGCTCAATTAACTTATCCAGCTTAATCCTATATTCCTCGCTATAGAGAAATTCAGACAAGACGAATTCATCTTCTTTTTGATAATTTGGATGGAGTAACATGGGAGCACCTTTTGCTTTAATCTCAAAAACCATAGCCTGGGAAGAAATATCAACACCTTTGGAAAAGCCTTCTTTTAATGCTTTTTGAGCATCAGAATACAATTCCGCTAAAGGAGAGGATTCCATGATTAACCCAGAACGCTCAAGTACAGCCAAATCGCGCGCAAGAGCAGCTAAATCAGATAAAGCGCCTAATTTAGATAGTGTTAATTTCTGATAATCGTCAGAACGAATTTCATGCCAATGTCTTGATTTAAACGTTATATTTCTTAGCATATTTATCACGGCAAAACTAATTCCTGTATCTTGCTGCTCCAATTTTCCTAACTCAAGAAGTTGTTTGTTTAATCCCAGATTACTTATTGATTTTTCTAAAAAAGTGATCACTTGCTTTTTTTCTTCGGCTGTTAACTCAATACCTGAACTTTGTTTATCCGTTTGGATAATCCGTTCCAGCAAAAATAATGCGTCCAGATCTTCGCTGCTAAGTCCTGTTCCCTGAATTATCTCTTCTTTAGTCATAAATCACCTGGTCATGTGTATGAGTAATACCGAAGCATAATTTCTTCGACTAAATTATTGACAAAGTTAATAAGTAAGCTAGGAAATAACTCATCGTTAATGTTTTCTTGTGCTTGAAAAAGCAAATATTGCTGCGCAATAAAACTGACCATCTCATTAACACGCTCTGGTTTTGCCAAATAAAAAAAACAATCGGGCAAAGCGATTAGGATTTTATGAATCAGTTTCTGCGCATCAGTATCTGAAATACCCAAAACCAGAGGTATTGCTGAACTTGAGCTGTATTTACTATGTAAATTGGCTTCACAGTATTGATCTACAATCCTATAGATTTCTTTGGCAGACTGCTCTTTCCGTGGGTGCACAAGTTTTACTCCTATTCCCTCACTTATTTCACTATTAATAATTCAATTTTAGACTAAATTTAGGGTCTGTTCCCATTGGTGTTTCGATGCTCGAAAATTTAGCCATTTTGACTCAATCCAGCGAAAAGGGATCAGAGCCTAGTAAAATCGGGTTAAATACAGTCGCATTGGAAAACTAGAATCTGCCACTACGAAAATCATCCAGCGCTTGTATTATTTCTTCCTGGGTATTCATTACAAATGGCCCATGACGGGTAATCGGTTCATGAAGTCTGGCTGCTGCAATCATAATACATTGGCTTGCTGTCTCACCTTTCAAAAATAAAACCTCTCCGCCTCCAAGTTTTGCCAAAGTATCGTGTTGAACTAATTGCTCACCTATGCGAACGGTTCCGGAAATCACCAGTAGAATAGCTTGGTAATCATTAGGGATATGTTGTTGTATGCTTGCACCAGGAGGCAAAATAATATCAAATAATAAAGGTTGTGTGGCAATACCCGAAATTGGCGAATGGGTTCCTTTATCTGTCTTCCCCGCAATAACCTTTATTTGAGCACCGGTATCATTGGTCTCCACGGGCAATTGGGCGCTTTGCATTTCTTGATAACGTGGAGCACGCATTTTCTCTAACGCGGGTAAATTCAACCACAACTGTAACCCATGTAATCTGCCATTGGGTGAAGGCATTTCCGAGTGAATAATTCCTTTGCCAGCAGTCATCCATTGAACATCTCCTGCGCCAATAACTCCTTTATGCCCTTTATTGTCTTCGTGAGTAATACTGCCATCAAGTAAATAAGTAATCGTCTCAAAACCACGATGTGGATGAGGAGGAAAACCCGCCATATAATCTAAAGGATCAGCACTATTGAAATAATCGAGTAAAAGAAGAGGTTCAAAATCATTGCTCCTCTCGATACCAATGTAGCGATGTAATTTTACACCACCACCTTCACGAACCAGGATACCTTTGATTAATCGCTCTACTTTAATTTCGCTCATGAATACACTCCATGTTAGCTAACTAAAACATAATTTCCATCATTGCTATATAGCATAGTCTAAAATCCGCCATCCGCTATAGATGTAAAAGTTAAGCTTTCAAAACAATGGTATGAAAAGCCGTTCCGAAAGCTAATGTTTTACTGGCGCGGATCTCGTTGAGTACGCAGTATCTATGATTAAGGCTCCTCCTGGAAAAGAGCAAGTAACATTACCGATAACAGTACCCTAAATGTACCGCTTTAAATGATGAAACAAAATTTCTTTTCTTAGCTTCCAGTAAACTGAAAGTTAAAAAACAGGTCATTGTAACTAGTTTATGAAAAGTCATTCTCCTTGCAAGAACGATTTAATTTAAGGGTATAAAACTTAATCCAGATCAAATTAAATCTTCTGCTGCTCGTTCTTTTATAGCAAGCGTGCTCCCCGGCTCTCGACGCTTAAAATGTTTACGGCACGTCGATGAATACATATTATTACCGCCAATAACCACTTGCTCACCTTCGGTAATCACCTCACCCTGAGCATTTAATCGTAAGATCATGGTTGCTTTACGCCCGCAGTGGCAGATGGTTTTAAGCTCAACCAACTCATCCGCCCAAGCTAAAAGATATTGGCTTCCCTCAAATAACTCACCACGAAAATCAGTACGTAATCCATATGCGAGCACAGGAATACCCAATTCATCAGTAATTTCCGTTAATTGGTGAACTTGTACCCGCGTTAAAAATTGAGCCTCGTCCACCAAAACACAAGCGTATTTTTTTTCTTGCATTAGAACTTGCTTGTACAGATCGTCTTCAGGATTAAAAATCAAAGCGTGTTCCGATAAACCAATACGCGAATGGATAGCACCATGCTGATAACGATTATCTATTGCCGGTGTGAATAACAAAGTATCCATACCGCGTTCACGATAGTTATAACTTGATTGCAAGAGAACCGTACTTTTCCCTGCATTCATTGCTGCAAAATAAAAATAGAGTTTTGCCATTGGAGCGTTTCGTTTTTTAAAATACTCTCATCATACCCAAATCATTTGCCAATGGTCTACAATGCTAACCTAATTCATTAAATTCATGCGATTTTAGGAGTATTTTTTGATATAGTAAAAAATATCTTTCCCCTGTAGGGGCTGTTTTACATAGAATGAAGTAATTTCAAATATTGCATGAGATAACTATAATGAAAATAAAAACTTTATTTGTCCTCTTGATTTTAATGGCCACCGCACCCCTAAGCCAGGCGGACGTTCTGCTTAAGGACACTCAAGGCAATACTATTTCTTTTGCCTCTTTGAAAGGTAAATGGGTACTTATTAATTACTGGGCGGGCTGGTGCAAAACGTGTATTGAGGAAATTCCCGAATTGAATCGATTTTATCAAAAACACGAAAAAGATCCTGTTGTATTATTTGCAGTAAATTACGATGGACTCCCAATACATAAGCAAAAAAGGCTCATTCAAAAATTCAATATTCAGTATCCCTCTCTTGTTACAGATCCGGCGCTTGCATTAGGACTAGGTGATATTATTGGAGTACCGGTTACTTTCGTCATTAATCCCAAAGGCGAGCTTGTTAATACCCTTTATGGCGGCCAAGACCTTAAGACTTTGGATATGGAGATAGAAAAGACATAAATTATAGAAGCGAAGGCTCAAAGCACTCGGATCTCCATGTTAATGTCTATTCAAATGGCGCTAAGCACTTACCAAAGTGGAGTGTAGCGAAATTGCGCTTCCCATATCAGGAGTTCTCACTCGCAAACAAACGTTGTTTTTGTGCTTGAGTTATCCGAATTTTCAACAGCCAATCACCGTCTTCATTGTGTGACTCACTTAAAACAGAGCCCAATTCATACAGTTGTGAGCGTAATTTCGCTTGGGTCGCTTTAAGTACTACATTTTCAATAAGCACTGCTCCATGCAATTGAGTACTAATTGCTTCTTTAAGTAAATCCAACCCTAAATTTGCTGCGGCAGAGATCCAGACTTTACAGCGCTTTTCCTGATAATCAATCTTAGGAGTCCACCCCTCCTTTAAATCAATTTTATTGAACACTTGTATTACAGGGATATCATGCACGCCCAATTCATCTAAAACTTGTTGCACTGAAAAAACATTATCTCGCCAATGAGCGTCAGAAATATCAATGACATGCAATAATAAATCAGCCTGCTGTGTCTCTTCCAGAGTAGCGCGAAATGCCTCTACCAATTGATGAGGTAAATCGCGAATAAAACCTACTGTATCCGTTAAAATCACTGAGGAAGAACCAGGTAAGTTGAGTTGACGCATGGTGGGATCCAAAGTAGCAAACAACTGATCTGCCACATAAATGCTTTCACCAGTCAATGCATTGAACAAAGTGGATTTACCCGCATTGGTATAACCTACTAAAGACACTGTAAGCAAAGAAGCTTTACGTCTGGCCTGTCGGTTTTGGTCACGACTACTACGTACTTTTTCCAAACGTTTATTAATGTATTTGATGCGTTCTCGCAATAAACGACGGTCTGTTTCTAATTGCGTTTCACCAGGGCCTCGTAATCCTATACCTCCTTTTTGCCGTTCCAAATGCGTCCAACCACGTATCAGGCGCGTTGATAAATGTTGTAATTGCGCCAACTCGACTTGCAATTTCCCTTCGAAAGTTCGTGCGCGCTGAGCAAAAATATCGAGAATCAAACCGCTTCTATCTACCACGCGGCATTCAAATAAACGCTCCAGATTTCGCTCTTGCGATGGGGACAATTCATGGTTGACCAGAACCAACTCTGCATCAAGTGCTTTAACCAGCTGCGCAATTTCTTCCGCCTTGCCTTTACCGATATAATACTTAGCATCAGGAGTTGCTCGAGTGCCTAAAACACAATCTAATATTTCCGCTTTTGCTGAAAGTGCTAATTCTTCAAATTCCTGCAATGCCTTATCTGCATCAACTCCCGGCAGTGCTAGTTGCACTAATACCGCTCGCTCACCACCTTGAGGACGTTCAAACACTAACTTATTCTCCGAAAAAAACTGAATCCGCGGTTGAGTACAAGCAAAAGCCACCCCTGAGAGATATATAAATTTTCAGAAGTGCTTTCACTCAGATATGAATTATCTTCTCATTACCGGAATTCAGGTTGAGCCCAAGGCTCAACCTGCAATGGATACTGAAATTTTTCTAGTCTGCCACAGTTCCTTCGCTTCCACCAGTTTCGTCTTCAACAGGCATTTTTATTGCGCGTGAAGGAACAACCGTAGAAATGGCATGCTTATAAACCATTTGTGTAATCGAATTTTTCAGCATGACTACGTATTGATCAAAAGAATCCACAATACCGTGTAATTTGATTCCGTTCACCAAAAAAATGGATACAGGCACCTTTTCTTTGCGTAATTCATTTAAAAAGGGGTCTTGTAATAAATGAGTTTTAGACATTGCCCACTCCTTGTTGTTATTGTATTTTTTAAAGGCAAAACATGCATCTGATCACTTATTCGACATTTTTTCGTAAAACTTTAGATTAATTTCATGACAGTTCGATTTTAATCCGTTAATATAGTCTCCAAATTTAACTCTGATGTCAGTAAAAAGGAATTTCGGTAGCATTTTATGCCGGAAGAGAGCAAAGGAAATAACATTTATTTTTTGTTGAGGTAACTCCTTTGTATAGGGGCTGTTTACATTTCGCTAACTTGAGCCAAAATGACCTGATTTTCGAGCACCCGACGCGTGGCATACACGCAGTATGGGAACATCGGCGCACAGAATGTCAGGACAGTTTGGCCAATAAAGTGGAAATAGAAACAGACCCTAATTGTTCATTACACTTTCTCATCTTTATTTAAGGAGGATTAAATGGCATTTACTCGTATAGAAATAATTGCGCTAGAAAATCCCTATGAGCAACTAAGCGATGGTGACGCATTGGCAAAGAATGCGGAGATGCTCAATACATTAAGCGATAAAGAACAAGTCGCACTTGCTACTAAGATAATTGCTGCTTGTCCCGAAGCAAAATTCAAACAATATGCTCATCACATTAGAGCATTAGGGAATTTAACCAAAAGCGAGGATACATTCCACTCTGTACTCTCTGAAGCATACCAAGTCAGACAGCGCATCAACTCATTACTTGACTCTCGCAATAAAGCACCCCATGTTTTATTTTTAGGAAAGGAATTTAATCCCGCCCCGTTCCATCGTTTCAGCACTTTAGCCAAGCACGTATTGGAAAGCAATGAGCCTGTGATTGCAGAACGCGTCGCCTTGTGCACACCCGAACAGGATCGCAGCCAAGTAGCTCATAATATAAGCACTACGTTCCCCAAGCATAGTCTTGCAGAAAAAGTTCAGATCGCATTTATGATGCGGCGGAATATAGAAAGACTGTTATTAGGAGACAATCCAGAGAAGTTTTTTACAAGTCGCGATTACAATAAAGATAGCTGCAGGATGTTCATCAATATGTTTCGTGCCTTATTAAAAGGCCACGAAGAAACAATCGGTGAAAAATTATGCGCTATCCAATCTGAAAGCGCGCGAGCATCAGTCAAGCGTCACTTAGAGTTGCTGCACACTGAAGTATTTGATGAAACAAATCCATTCAAACTCATCGCTAATTCCCTGAGTGCAAAAGAAAGCTCTGAACAAAAGAAAACGGGAGCTCAAACCACAAATCCGTATGGTTATTTTAATAGCAGATCACTAACACCTCCGTTGAGCATAATGCCAACCAATGATGCTAATGAAAAAGAACTCTCCCAGCGTAACGAAGAGGAAGAATATGATGAAAGCACGCTTAGTGACTCATTCACCAGCACTTCACTTTAAATACATCTGCCCTTACAAAGTAAGGGCACTTTTTTTTGATCCTTAATTGCAAGAGAGGTAAGTTAATGACGCAAGAAAAACTGACTATCGCGTTAGTACAAGAAAAATGGCACGAAAACCCTAAAGAACATCAAGATAAGCTAGCCTCTGGGATTCATGCTGCAGCACAACAAGGAGCATCTGTAGTTTGTTTGCAAGAGCTTACGCTAAGTCCTTATTTTTGTACTCGTTCAGATGTAAATTCGACTCCATTTATGGAAGATATTCATACTGGTCCAACTGCCCAATTTGTCAGCAAAATGGCAAAGGCACATAATGTATGCATTACTGCCTCATTGTTTGAAAAAGCTGGCTATAATACTGCTGTGGCATACAGTAATAAGGGTGAGCTTATTGGCGTAACCCGAAAACAACATATCCCCAGCGGTGAAAAATACCATGAAAATTTCTATTTTAAACCCGGCGACTCCAATTACCCGGTGCATCACATCGCAGCACACAAATGGGGATTACCTACCTGTTATGATCAATGGTTTCCTGAGCTGTCACGAATTTATGGTTTAAAAGGAGCGGAAATTTTAGTTTATCCCACAGCAATAGGCGGGGAGCCCACTGCTCCGGAGATAAATACACAACCGATGTGGCAAAAAGTTATGGTTGCGCAAGGAATCATGAGTAATACATTTATCATTGCAGCCAATAGAATAGGTTGTGAAGATGGATTGGAATTTTATGGTAGCAGCTTCATTAGCACGCCTATGGGTGAAATTTTAGTGCAAGCCTCTCGCGACAAGCCTGCGGTATTAGTAGCGGAATTAGACTTTAGCCAACGCGCATTATGGGGAAGATTATTTCCTTTTGCACAACAGCGAGAGCCTTCCACCTACCATGAACTTGTAAAATCACGTTAATCCCTTTGGAATATTGATATTATGAACATCAGTGCACCATCTGAAGAAAATTTATATAACATCAACAACTGGGGTGAGGGATACTTCAGTATTAATACCAAAGGGAATATTGAAATCAGCAAGGCACCAGGTAAACCTGGTGTTGAACTGCAAGCTATTGTTAACGCGGCAAGCAGGACGGGGCTTCATTTGCCGCTTCTCATTCGTTGTTCCGATATCTTACATGACCGCGTGCACCGCATTTATGAAGCATTCTCCCAGGCCATAGAAGAAAATGAATATAAAGGCCACTACAAACTGGTTTATCCCATTAAAGTAAACCAAGAACAAAGCGTGGTTAGAGAGTTGCTGAAATCACCCAATCATTCTATAGGACTGGAAGCTGGCTCAAAACCCGAGCTCATGGCTGTAATTGGCATGCTCAGCAATCATCAAAACAGTACGATTGTTTGTAATGGTTATAAGGACAGCTATTATATACGCACCGCATTAATCGCCCAGCAAATGGGGCATAAGGTCTTTATTGTTATTGAGAAAATCTCTGAACTGGATATTATTTTAAAAGAATCTGCTCGCTTGAAAATAAAACCATCTCTTGGCGTGCGTATCCGTTTAATCACTAAAAGTGCAGGCAAATGGGAACATACTGGTGGCGTCAAATCCAAATTTGGCCTTACAGCAAAGCAGGTACTTGAGTTAATCAATCAATTAAAAGCGCACGATATGCTCGATTGTTTGCAACTGATGCATTGTCATTTAGGTTCACAAATTGCCAATATTCATGATATTCGTCATTGTATGCAAGAAGTATCTCGTTACTATGTTGAATTACGCAAATTAAATGCGCCCATAGATACGATTGATGTTGGGGGTGGGCTCAGCGTGGATTATGAAGGCACTCATTCAAACCAAGGCTGCTCCATGAACTACAGTTTGCATGAATATGCCACGCATATTCTCCTTGCAATTCAATATCTTTGCCAGGAGGCCAATGTCCCAGAGCCCAACATTATTTCAGAATCGGGAAGAGCATTAACAGCCCATCATGCAGTTTTAATTTCTGATATCAGTGATATTGAAATAATTAATAAGTCGCCCTCACTTCCAGAAATTACCGATGAAGACTCCCATGTGATTCGTGATATTTATGATACGTATCATTCAATAACAGCAAGCTCACCTATCGAGATATATAACTATGCAGAGCATTCATTGAATGAAGCCCATTCTTTGTTTAAGCATGGCGTGATTAGTTTGCAAGAAAAAGCCAAGGTAGAAGCGTTCTATACCAATATATGCATGGAGCTTAAAAAGCGGCTCAATGTAGAAAATCCTGCTGAAGAAACTTTATTAGCAAAAATCAACGAAGATATGGCAGTTAAAGTGTTCTGTAATATCTCATTCTTCCAATCGATTCCTGATGCCTGGGCTATAGGACAAATTTTTCCAATCGCACCTATTTCACAACTTACAAAAACACCAGCCATGCACAGTGTATTGCAAGATTTAACCTGTGATTCAGATGGTACTATTAAAGAATATCTTGGCAGTTCTTGCGTTAACTCAACGTTAATGCTTCCTCCATATGATAGTAATAACCCTTACTCATTGGGCTTTTTCTTGGTAGGTGCTTATCAGGAAATATTGGGTAATTTACATAATTTATTTGGGGATACCAATTCGCTGGATGTTAAACTCTTTGACGATGGACAGTTTGAACTGAATGATTTGGTGAGTGGCGATACAGTAACTAACGTTCTGAATCTCGCTCACTTTGATACTAAAAAATTAGTGCAATCCTATGAGAAACAATTAATTCATGCTGAATTACCTAAAGAGACAACGCTTTTATATTTAAATGAATTAAGAAGCATTTTTTCTCAATTAACCTATTTAGACGAAAACATTCGGAGAAGATAAGATGACACCAAAACAAAGTGGATTTTTTATGCCTGCGGAATGGCATCCACATGAGCGATGCTGGATGGCATGGCCTTGTCACCTTGAAACCTGGTCTAAGATAGGTCTACACAAAGCACGTACAGCGTATGCTCGCGTCGCCCAAGCTATAGCTCAATATGAACCAGTAACCATGTTAGTGAACCCTGGAGATGAAGAATCCGCTCAAAGCCTATGTGGCGAGGGCATTACATTATTTACTCTTCCTATCAATGACTCATGGACAAGAGATACAGGTCCTACCTTTTTATTAAATCAGAAACACCAATTAGCCGGTGTTGATTGGATCCACAATGCTTGGGGCGGTAACTATCAAGATTGTGCCCTGGATAACCAAATTGCAACAGCAATCATAAAGCAAACTCAGGCTTTATCCTTTTCCGCACCTTTGGTTATGGAAGGAGGTTCATTCCATGTAGATGGTGAAGGCACCATTTTAACGACTCGTGAATGCTTGCTGAATAAGAATCGAAATCCACAACTCACGCAGCAAGAAATTGAAAACTATCTGAATAATTTTCTGGGCGGTCAAAAAATTATTTGGTTAAATAAAGGATTATTAGGTGATGAAACGGATGGCCATATTGATGAAATTGCCTGTTTTACAGCACCAGGAAAAGTTTTATGTCTTATTACTCATGACAAAAATGACCCAAACTATTCTATGCTCCATGAGAATCTGGAAATTCTTAAATCAGCAACTGATGCGAAAGGGCGAAAGTTAGAAGTTTATACTGTAGAGCAACCCCCAGCGACTTATCTTGCTGGCGAACGATTGACCTTGTCCTATATCAATTTTTATTTGGCAAATAAAGGAATTGTCATGCCTGCTTTCGGTTATGAAAAACAAGATAAAGCAGCCTACGAATTATTCACGCACTTATATCCTGATTATCAAATTACCCAAATTGATGCACTGGATGTATTTGCAGGCGGCGGCGGGATTCATTGCATTACACAACAGCAACCGAAGACAACACACGTTACTCTTTGAGAAATTTCTTACATGCTGTTGCTCTATCTGCGCAATGACAACGGACATCAAAATACTATACTGTAACTCAAAGGGATGACACGGATTTGTCTGACAGGAAGTCAAACTAAGGGACCAGTACATAGGACGTACTTCGCTGCAAGGATGCAGCACACTACACACTCAATATATACCTACAACGCATTGTTATTTATCAATTATATCGCCTAACCATAAGCCACGTTTTTAAGCAAATGGGCATTGTTCCTGAGTAACAGATAGCCCCCTTCATTGAGTATTTATTACCTTCTCATTATTTCAAAATTGGATTTAAGATTTATTGCAGAACCATGGGTTTTTTCCTATTTTAGCGAGTATACGTTCTGCAATACCTCAAAAAACCGTATCAGAATTCGTAGGAAAGAATGCAAATGAAAGCATTGTGACCGCCGCACGTCGCTACCGCATCAATGTGTACTATTAAATTCTCCAAATTCAGGTTATTTTTTATATCGAACTTACGTGAGCTAGTACAAGCCCGCATGTATGATCATATGCTTCCTGCGCTGTGTCTGATAAGTGCCTGATTTCAGATAAAGTATCTGCAGGTAACGTTTTTAGATAAGCCAAAATTTTTATTCGCTCTTCTGCAGGGCGTTTATCGGCAGAACGAGCTATCATTTCCAAATTATCTTTTCTACCTATTTTGAATTGCATAAACATCTGCGCTTTACATTGACTTATACTGGTAACTCCATCGCCCGACAAACACGCAGTAGAAGGGGTGGTCAAAACTGCATCCATAATGCCGCCATCTTTTGTTCGCATTAAGGCAGTATTTACGTGCGTTGGGTCCACATTAGTCGTTAAACCAATAATATAAGGCCCAGTCAAGGTAGCATCGTCATGAATAGCGCCAGGAGCAATCACAAGCCCCCAACCATAGCTGACTTTAATAGAAACGATTGCATATTCATTCTCTTTGACTTTCCTTGCAACCGTATAGGATCCGCCACAAGATGGATGCAGTGGTATGGCCAGATGAGGGAAATCATTGTGCGTTTCCAGATAAACTCCACCACCCTTTGGGGTTTTAATATACTTGTCGAAATACTGGGCATGGACATCATAACGAAATAACATTAAATCGTGACTCGTTCCAAAATCAATTGAGGTGGATTCAGTTAAATGCACTAACTTCACGCCATATGCTGCTAAAAACTCGTCTGAGGCATAAAGGGCATTAATAACCGGTATACTCAATGAATCACTTGATGGCATTTGTATGGTCCCAAACCCTCCAAATGCATTGGAACTCCCATCCGTAGCGCTCGCAGGCATTTCATATTGGGTAAACCATTGTGCATTAAACAACGCTTCTTTTAATGTAACGCGAAGTGCTGGTCTTTTTGCAGGAGGTAAATCTTGAGCCGGTAAATTTGTAGCATCAATTAATTTAAACTGACCTGAATTTCCTTTTTGTGGTTCGAGTACTTGATGCAATGCACGGGCAACCATTCCCTCTGTACCATCATCTAATTTTCGGTTAACAATAGCACCACGTGCAGAGTTCTCATATTTCAGAATTTGGTCCTTGCTAAGACTACTCGCATCGATACAATGCGTTCCAGCTTCTAAAGCAGCACATATTTTTTTCGTCGACATATTGGTATATTTTTAAACATTTTGCATATTTTAATAAATAAAACTTAAGAAAATATTAATGAACTGAGATGCACTCGCAACGAGATAAGGCGATTTTTTTACGGTGTTAACCCAGGCATGTATAATGGATACATGTTAACCAACAAGAAAAAAGCATGAATCAAAGCAATTCTCTTATTAGCAAAGGCCTGTTTTTACGTCGCACTACAGACGGTTTAATAAATGAAACGATAAATTATTTTTCAGTTAGTTCAATAACTTAATGATTAATGTATTTCATTTCATGGAAACTTTCGACATATCCCAATAAACTCTTGCAAAAAAGATAGGGTCTGTAATATGGTTGCATAACTATGCGCCTAGTTTAATTAAAAGGATGAATTTTATGCGTCGCGTGCAACAACTACCTTTATATTTTTTTCTTTTTTTTATCGTTCCTATTCAATCTCTATGGGCACTCGGGTCATCCAAAACTGTTGAAAAAGCCCAATTAACCATCAGCACCGGTAAAAATGGTGTCATTTGCTCCAAGTCATTGCAAAACTGCATGATTCAAGTGAGCCAACTTCAATGCTTGCCAAGCCCAGGTACTGTTATCATTACGAATAACTCCAGAGTTCCCGCAAACAATATTCAGGCCTCTTCGACAAACGGTTTTTTTTCCCTTTATGTCCTACAAAATAATAGTTGCCCAACCTCGTTGTTACCCGGTAGAAGTTGTGCCATTTCCTTTTTTACCAATACCTCAATTGCTTTTTTCATACCTAGTGTTATGGTTAAAGGAACCAATACCAACGCCACCTTCTTTGACATGCAGGCCATACAATGCGCTCCTGCACAAACTACCATTAGTGCTCCAACGAACGCGGTTATTCCTACCAATGATTCAGTTGGTGTTGATATTACTGTAAATAATCTTACCAGTACCCCAGCGTTAAATGTCAGGCTCAATTTGCCTGCTTTCTGGAGCAATGTCACCAGCAGCACGTGTGCTGTTATTCCAGCAAACGGCTCATGTGTCATACATATCGCATCTACAGCATTAACTCCTTTCGCTCCTCAGGGAGGTATATTAGTTACTGGTGATAACGTGATCTCACCTCCTGCAATCGCCTTAGCTTTTTCTATCAATAATTTCTTAATCTATTCTGTATCACCTCCCTTTGCTAATGTCATCGCAGATACTGATTTTTCTGCTGTTCCTTGGAGCACAGTCAATATGAACATACCTGGAATTACGGAAGCCTCTACAAATCCTCCCGATAATTGTAATGGTGCCACTAATGGATTCTGTAATACCCAGGAAATAACAAGTTTTGATCCCATGGCTATTGCCGCCGGTAACTGCTATTTTGAATCACTTCCTATGGCTGCTTGGTATCTACCTTCTATTTGCGAACTGGGTACTTCAGGTAGTGCGGGTTGCCCTGCTAATGCCTCAACAATTTTTAACTTATTTAGTTTAGGATTTACTGCAGGATTATCTGGGCAGTATTGGAGTTCTACTGAATCCAGCGCTAATCCCGCTAATAATGCATGGTTTCTGAATTTTTCTAATCAGGGTCTTCAAGGAATTACTAGTAAAGGAAGCTCATTGAATGTTCGCTGTGTCCGTTCAATTTTACTAAGTTAAGAAAAATAAAAGGCCTGCTAGAAATAGAAACCGATGAAAACGGCAGGCCTGATTGAGCAACTGTTTACTTGAATGGCTGGGTTGAGCGTAAATTGTGAGAAGATTTTTCTAAGCAGGTGTAGCCTACATCAATGTGTGAGCAGAGAAATTTTCTCACAAAATGAGAAAAATGCAGCCGCTCCCTGATTGAGGCTGAACAGGTATATATAAAATAGATTTGGAAGTTATGCAGATGTCGCGTGATCACTAAAATAATAGGATCACGCAAGAAATTTTTAGACGTCTATATTTTCTGCCTCTAAGGCATTATATTCAATAAACTCTCTTCTAGGCTCAACGTTATCACCCATTAATGTAGTGAAAATGGCATCAGCAGCAACAGCATCTTCAATACTGACTTGCAGCATACGGCGAACCGCTGGATCCATCGTTGTCTCCCAGAGTTGATTGGGATTCATTTCTCCCAGACCTTTGTAACGCTGAATAGCCTGGCCTTTTTTCGCTTCCTCCATGAGCCAGTATAAGGCTTGCTCGAAGTTTTCTACTACTAACTCCTTGTCACCTCGTTTGATATAAGCCCCTTCTTCTACCAGACTTGCCAATTTGGATCCTAGATTTACCAATTCTTTATAGTCTTTTGAATAGAAGAATTCAGCATTCATGGGGATGTCATTTTCCATCCCATGCTGTGTAACAATTATTTGCGGTATAAATTGATTCGTATCCTCTATTGTATGTACCACAACTTGGTATTGTTCTGTCTTGCTTCCAAGCTGTTGCAAGCTTAAATGCAACTGTTTACACCAATTAGCTATTTTTTCTTGCTGATTAAAATCATCATTTTGTAAAATAGGTAAATAGGCAACACGCTTCAGTATATCTGCTGGATATCTTCTTTTATAACGTTTAATAATTTTTTCAACACGTCGATACTGCTGTACTAACTCTTCTAGGGCTAAAGAGGTAATTGGAGGCGTATCTTTTCCTGGATAAAATGCAGCTCCATCCAAAGCACTTTGTGTTAAATATTCAAACAATGCCTCATCATCTTTTACATATTGCTCTTGTTTTCCACGCTTCACTTTATACAAAGGTGGCTGAGCGATATAAATGTAACCACGCTCCAATAACTCAGGTGTTTGTCTGTAAAAGAAGGTAAGTAATAAAGTTCTAATGTGTGATCCGTCAACATCAGCATCCGTCATAATGATAATACGATGATAGCGAACTTTATCCGGATCATATTCATCTGGCCCTATGCCACAGCCTAAAGCAGTAATAAGAGTAGCAACCTCTTGAGATGCAAGCATCTTATCAAAACGTGCTTTTTCAACATTCAATATCTTTCCCTTGAGCGGCAAAATTGCTTGGAACTTTCTATCTCGCCCTTGTTTTGCTGAGCCACCCGCTGAATCTCCTTCTACCAGATAGAGCTCAGACAATGCTGGGTCTTTTTCTTGACAATCAGCAAGTTTTCCAGGCAAACCAGCAATATCTAGTGCCCCCTTACGGCGAGTCATTTCTCGAGCACGGCGCGCTGCTTCTCTTGCGCGTGCAGCATCGATTATTTTACCAACAATTGCTTTTGCGCTGGATGGATTTTCCAAGAGGAAATCATTGAATTTTTCAGCAACACTGGACTCAACGACTGATTTTACTTCCGAAGAAACTAACTTATCCTTTGTTTGTGAAGAGAACTTGGGATCAGGTACTTTAACAGAAAGCACTGCGGTTAATCCTTCTCGAGCATCATCACCTGTTGGAGATACTTTAGCTTTTTTAGCATAACCTTCACTTTCGATGTAGTTATTTAAAGTTCTTGTTAATGCAGCTCTGAACCCAGCCATATGTGTTCCGCCGTCACGCTGAGGGATATTATTTGTAAAGCAATAAAGTGTTTCTTGATAAGAATCATTCCACTGCATAGACAGTTCAACAACAATGTTATCTTTTTCAGCGGTCATAGAAAAAACGGTGGGCATAATAGTATTTTTATTTTTATTGAGATGCTCCACAAATGCCGTGATTCCACCTTCATAATGAAAAGTGTCTTGCCTTTGGGATCTCTCATCGAATAAATGGATGCAAACACCTGAATTTAAATAAGATAATTCTCTTAGCCGTTTTGCTAAAATATCATAGTGAAACTCAATATTAGAAAACGTTTCGGCACTTGGTTTAAACCAAATTTGAGTTCCGGTTGTCGATGCATCTCCTGTTTCTGCCATTGGCGCATCTGGAACTCCATTACGGTAATGTTGCTCATGGATTTTACCATGACGACGTACGGTTAAATGTAATTCCTCGGATAAGGCATTAACTACAGAAACACCCACTCCATGCAAACCACCCGATACTTTATAAGAATTATCATCAAATTTACCACCGGCGTGAAGCACTGTCATAATCACTTCAGCAGCGGATCGCCCTTCTTCTTTATGAATATCGACGGGTATCCCTCGTCCATCATCTTTTACAGTAATTGACTCATCGGTATGAATGGTAACAAATATCTCTTTGCAATGGCCCGCCAGTGCTTCGTCTATAGAGTTATCAACAACTTCAAAAACCATGTGATGCAGGCCAGTGCCATCATCTGTATCACCAATATACATCCCTGGTCTTTTTCTTACTGCATCTAAACCCTTTAGGACTTTAATATTATTTGAATCATAACTGGCATCAACGCTCATTAGTGGTCCTCTTAACCCTATTGTGGTGTTCTAAATACTTTATCATAGCATATTTTGTCCTATGTTTATATCTCATTAGGGAACTTTAAGCTTAGCCTGAACTGGTCATAGTTGCTCTAAGAATATGGATTATGGCCTATTGAAAACTCGCTGAACTGAGCCTACTTGGGCGTGATTTTAGGAGTACCGGTAAAGTATGTTGAATAACCGAACACATATAACTCCATCATTGTAACTGCTCAGGCAGTTTTAAGCTTAGTTAAACGAAAAATATGTTGAAAATGCATGGTATACATCAATATGAGCTTTATCAGGGTATTTTTTCATTCAAGATGAGCCAAATATGGCTTTTCTGCTATAGAATACTAATTACGTAGCATGTAATGGCAGAATGGCCTCCCCCTAGTCTACTTCATACATAGCAGTTTGTTTCACGTGAAACATTATTTCTGCTTTAAAGTACCTTCAATAATTTGATAAATGAAATGTTCTTGACTGGATATAGCAGAAATAAACTGAGATGGGTCGGTAGTGGACGTAATAACATATTGACCTTTTCTTTTCGCCAAATATTCCATTAGTTTTATTTGATGTTCTTCATCTAGCTCAGCAGGCAAATCATCAATCAAGTACAAACAATCCTGCTGAAGTAAATTTGCCTGCGCCAATCGTAAGGAAATCAAAATTATCTTTTGTTGACCACGTGACAAAATCTGTTTGGCTTTATTTTGATTTATTTCAATCACAATATCAGCTTGATGGGCTCCAAATTGTGTGTATGTTTTTTGCAGATCACTGGTAAAGCACTCAGATAAAATGTCTTCTAATTCTTTACCAGAGTTTTTTTTATCCCAGCCCTTATAATACGTTATCTTACAGTCAAGGTGACTTAATTCACTTAAAACAGTAATAAACATTTGCTCCCATTGCTTAAAATATTCTTCTCTGAGTAAATGAAGTTGAGTTGCAAGCTGACTTAATTGCTTATCCCAGGGAATAAACTGTACGTGTGACGCATGCTGTTTCAAAAGTGCATTGCGTTGTTTAAGGACTCTTCTATATTCTTTCCATAAAGCATGATAATTATGTTTCACGTGAAACAATCCCCAGTCCAATAAACTACGTCGTTCCGATGGACCCGCATCAATGATTTGAAAAATATCAGCATAAAAAATCTGACAAGGTAAAGCATAAGCCAGTTGGCTGGTAGTAGAGCAAAATTGATTGTTCAGCTTAATTTGAGTTGGTTCAGAATAAGATTTTTGAATGCTGATCGTCTCCTCCAGCTGAGAACGAGCAAATACAGTTAAAGAGGGTTGTTCATATGAAATAATTGGCGAGATTTCACGAGATCGAAAAGAATGGCCACAACTTAAAAGATAGAGTCCTTCAAGGATAGAAGTTTTGCCGCTTCCATTTGGCCCAAATATAAAATTAAATCGAGGGCTTAACCCAAGATGTACCGATGAAATATTTCGCAAGTGATGAATTTTTAATTCGGAAAGGATCATATTTTCATGGGCATAATAATATATTGATAATTATCATCATCTAATGACTCAATTAAAATACTGCTATCCGTATTCGATAAGGACAAGCGAATTGTTCCCTCCCCAAAGTGCGAAAGCACATCAAGTAAGTAAGTTGCATTCAAACCAATTTTTAATTCATCACCCTGAGTCTCAGCAGTTAGAGATTCAACAGCCTCCTCCTGCTCGTTATTGTTGGCAATTAAAGTAAGCAGACCAGGTTGTAAATGAAGCATAACCGCTCTCGACTTTTCATGAGCTAAAATAACAATCCGCGATAAAGAACGCTTAAAAACAGAACAGTCGATAATAATCTGTTTATCTTGATTTTTTGGAATCGCCTTGGAATAAGGAGGAAAACGCGCCTCAATTAATTTCGATAAAAATATAAACTGACGAGATACTAATTTAAAATGTGATTTACCTGCTGCCAATAAAACTTCTTCATCATCAATACCATTAAGAAGTCGTAACAATTCCTGAATTCCCTTTTTAGGCAATAACAATTTTTTCTCGCTGGTGTTAGAACACGGATGACGACAAATCGCCATTCGATGTCCATCAGTTGCAACTGCAGAAATAAGATTCGGTTCAAAATCAAGAAACAAGCCATTGAGGAAAACACGTACATCGTGTTGCGCCATGGCAAAATGAGTTGATTGCAACAACTTTAATAAAACCAAGCGAGGAACAGTTAACTCAACTTCATTACATTCATCTTCACTTAAAGGATAACTCTCTGCAGGTAAAGTCGTTAACTTAAATGAACTACGCCCTTGTTTAATGGTTAAAAGCCCATTATCAACGATAACATTTGGATTGGTTTCATCATCTAAAGAGCGAATAATATCGATAAATTTCTTTGCAGGTACGGTAATACTGCCAGAATGCTGCCCAGATTCGCAAGCAACTTGCGCAGAAATTTCAATTTCTAAATCGGTAGCAGTTATATTCAACAAATCATCCGCTAACTTAAAATAAAAATTTGACAAAATAGCTAAAGATTGTTTTTTGTCTACAGCACCTGCCACTGTTAGCAAAGGAGCAAGTAAATCTTCTTTTTTAATAGTGAATTCAAACAAGATAGAACTCCATATGAACTTTAAGAATAAAATAACAAATAAATCGCTTCATCTAATTCATGTACAACATGGCTACCCTAGCGGAATGATTTATTAATAGACAAAACTAAAAAACTATCTTCCCAGAATAAACATATGGGTTAATAAGGCGTATTACACTATTTTTACAGCACTAAGAAGATAAAATACGCATTAAATTTTTATAATCCTCGGCAAAATCACTGTCATCCTGAATCAATTCCTTAACCTTCCTGCATGCGTGAATAACCGTTGTATGATCACGGCCGCCAAAATGATCACCAATTTCAGGCAAACTGTGATTCGTTAACTCTTTACTTAAGGCCATAGCCATTTGTCGAGGTCGAGCAATAGAACGACTGCGTCTTTTTGATAAAATATCAGCCACTTTGACTTTATAGTACTCAGCAACAGTTTTTTGAATATTTTCTATAGTGACTAATTTATCTTGCAGCGCTAAAAGATCACGCAACGCTTCATGAACAAACTCGATAGTAATTGGCTTACCTGTAAAATGTGCATTAGCAATAACTCTGCGTAATGCGCCTTCAAGTTCTCTTACGTTAGAGCGAATACGTTTTGCGATAAAAAATGCAACCTCATAAGGCAATTCGATATTCGATTGTTCTGCCTTACTAATTAAAATAGCAACTCGCGTTTCCAACTCAGGAGGCTCAACAGCAACGGTTAGTCCCCAGCCAAATCGGGATTTCAAACGTTCTTCCATGCCTTCAATTTCTTTTGGATAACGATCACTGGTTAAAATAATTTGCTGCTGTCCTTCCAATAAAGCGTTAAAGGTATGGAAAAACTCTTCTTGTGATCTATCCTTACCAGCAAAAAACTGTATATCATCAATAAGCAATGCATTTAAGGAGCGGTAAAAGCGTTTAAATTCATTAATTGAATTCGTCTGGATCGCTTTAACCATATCGGCAACAAAACGTTCAGAATGCAAATAAAGTATTTTAGCATCAGGATTATTCTTTAAGATGGCATTTCCAATAGCATGCATCAGATGCGTTTTTCCTAAACCTACCCCACCATAAATAAATAAAGGATTGTAGGCATCGCCGGGTCGTTCAGCCACTTGCATTGAAGCCGCACGAGCAAGTTGGTTGGAGTTACCCTCAACAAAGCTTTCAAAAATAAATTTTTTATTTAAGTGGCTGCTCTTATAATCAACAGCCTTTTTCGGTAAAGCCTTACTTGCATTAGAACTGACTGAAGGAGATGTATTCACTTCAGAAGAAAATGAACCAGAAGAACTTGAATCTGAGTCTGTGCTGGAAGTTTTACTGCCAATTTCAATGGAAATTGATTTAATCTCGTCACCACAAAACTGCTTAATCAACTCTTCGATTCGAGAAAAGAAATGCTTTTTAACCCAGTCAACAACAAATCGATTAGGTGCAAATAAAATGAAACGCTGCTCATCTGTATGAGCCTGTAAAGGGCGCAACCAGGTATTAAATTGTTGCGCAGAATATTCATCTTGTAAGAGACCTAAACATTTTTGCCAAACAGATGCTGACACAACATAACTCCTCATCAAAGAAGGGTGGTAAAAAGAGTATAAAACTAATTAGCCACAGCATTTAAATATGCCACTGAAAGTACCTGGACAGCAAGATAATTAAGTATGAAATTAACTTTGCATGAAGTGAAAAAGTAGAATTTCTTCGATTCACCAAGGTGCTGCTGCAGGCAAATTATACTCAGGCTTTTGGATAAAGAAAAGTTATCCACAAAAAAAGTGTGGATATTTTTAAAAACACCACACAAATTACCCGAGAATCTATTTAAAATAAAGGCATCAATGGTTCACTAGGAAACACATTTAAAGTACCATTAATTAGAACAGGATGAGATAGATTTTCATTAAAAAAAGATAATCTGAATTTGTTTCCATGTAAATTTTTAAAATATGGACTAGCAAAGATGCGTTGTTCAATAGGAGCAGCTTCCCATTCCCTTTCATTTTGAACGCTTAAAGACATAGCAGCACTATATAATGTCGTTTTAAGATTACGCTCCATAGTCGCTTTACTCAATTGTTGATGCATATTTTTCATCAACAGATTGAGCTGTGTCTTTTTAAAATCTACAATTGACTCAGTAAATGCTTCATAAGCTAAGGCAGTGCCGCTGATTAATGCAAATAATAAAACCCCACATCCTAATAGAGGAAATGCTGCAAAACTGGAACATATTCCCATACCCGTTAATAAACCCGAAACTCCAGCACAGCACCCAGCAATAGAACCAAAAGTTCCTACAAAAGCAAAAAAAGCAGGAATCATTTTTTTTGAGGCAGGTACTGATTGTTGTGATACTTCATCAGCAATATTTTTTAATATATTTTTATTATTAGGAATGCATTGATTCAATTCATATTCTTTTTTAAGAAGTAATAAAATTTGATACAAAGGTGAATTTGTATCTACATGTTCTATTTTATCAAGATCCATAATGAGTATTCGTTTAAATAATTCATTAAAGTCTTCAACATTCTTTCCATATAAAAAGTAATTATTAATACTCTTTATATATTCGTTAATGTCAGTTAATAATTTTTGTTGATTTTTATGAAATTGATTTTGAAAAAGTTGTTCACTATTTTTCTGTTCTTGATAGGAAAAATAAAAAATAAGACTACTCACTGAAAAAAATAAAGTGATGGCAAGAATCCCTAAGGATAAAGAAAAAAAACTGGCGATAGTCCCGCCCAGTGCTGCGAATAAAATCCCAAACAATGGCCACGCAACGCCGGATCCCGAACCAATTCCATTTAAAACTGATTTTAAAAAAACCATAATTATTCCTAAGCAATCTAAAATCATTGTACGTAGAGAGACGCAAATGATTCGTATTTGTTCTCTAAAAAAACATATCTTTTCTGTAAAAGCAGCACAAATCAATAAAACTAAAGCTAAAACTTTAAATTAAGAAACCGAGAAATACTGATAAAATTTTTTAAAAATCGTAGTTCTGTATTTCATGACATAGACTATCCTCAAGCTTCATTTTTAATCAGTACCAGCAAAAAAAAGTTCAGCAAATCAAGAAATGCATGAAAAAAATATCTAAGAACAAAATAAAACGATTAAATTTAAATCATCTTGGATCAAGTTAACTATGAATAAATGGGATCAAATATAGGGAATAAGATGATGATAAAGCAATGAATAAATCAAAACACAAAGATACATACAAATAGATCACAGGGTAAAAAAGAGCTTACGAACAAAGTTATTTATTAATTAACTTATTGATTTCAAATAAAATAAAATAGTTATCAACAAGAGATAACTGACACAATAACAACAAAAAATTAAAAAATATAAAATGATATAGTTATTAACAGGTGAGAAATTTAGGTGTAAAAAAGAAAATAGACAAAAAATAATCAGATCACAAAATTGACAGTAGAAAAAAAGTTATCTATTATTGCCAGCCTCATAATTTTATTAGCAGGTTCATCATGAAACGCACCTTTCAACCCAGTAATTTAAAACGTAAACGTGATCATGGTTTTCGTGAGCGTATGGCTACTCGCGTAGGTAGATTAGTAATTAAACGTCGTCGTGCTAAAGGCCGTAAGCGTTTGACTGCTTAAGTGTTTGCTTTTAAAAAAACACAGCGATTATTAACAAAAAATGATTATAATCATGTGCTTGAACAAGCGAAGAAAATTGTAACATCCGAATTTATCGTTCTCTTTAGAGAGAATAATTTAGGTTATGCACGACTTGGGCTGGCGTTGTCGAAGAAACTGATAGCAAAAGCTCATGATCGAAATCGTATTAAACGGCTGTTAAGAGAAAGCTTTCGACAACAAGAATTACCTGCAGTCGATGTGGTTTTTTTAGCAAGACAAGGCGTAGCAAAACAAACAAATGCAATTATAAACGCTAGAATGGGCAAAACATGGAAAAAAATAATCTCATGTTACGAAAAATAGTTTGCTTACCCATCAAACTATATAAGTATTTGATTAGCCCTTTGTTAAAGCCAAGTTGCCGATATTACCCAAGTTGTTCACAATATGCTGAAAGTGCTATCCAACAATGTGGCATAACCAAAGGTATATGGATGGCTTTAAAAAGAGTATTGCGTTGCCACCCATGGTCACGTGGTGGTTATGATCCTGTACTCCCCAACAACGAGAATCATTGATGGATATACGACGTATTGTTTTATATGTGGCGCTTGCGCTAGTAAGTTTATCACTTTGGAATGCTTGGCAGATTGACTATCCGCCAAAGCCAGTACCCACAGAAAACACGATAAGCCAAGAGAAAAGTGGACAGCCTTTGTTACCGCAAGTAACCCCATCCAATACGTCAACATCAACCCCAGTTAATCCAATTGCTGAACAAACTAAAAGCAATAATGCATCTCTAATCCATGTTAAAACAGATGTTTTAAACGTGTCTATTGATCTACAACAAGGTGATGTTGTTGCAAGTCAACTTCTTGATTACCCGCAAAGCGTAGATGAAAAGAATAAACCGTTTCTTCTTTTACAAAATCAGCCCAACGAACGTTATGTTGCTAACAGCAATCTTTTTGTTGCCTCAGGACAAAACGTTCAAGCACTTGACTTTAATTTTACAGCATCAAAACAACAATTCGAATTAGGTCCCGATCAAAAGCAATTAGTCGTAACTCTTAGTGGAAAAAGTGATGATGGACTTGATGTAAAAAAAGAGTTTACCTTTACAAAAGGTAGCTATCTTATTGAAGTAAATTACAAAATTGCTAATAGGGGAAACAGCGATTGGACGGGATATTTGAATACCCAGCTGTTGCGTAGCTCACCCAAAGAAGATAAGTCAAGTGTGTTTCACGTTGGCTCCTATACGGGCGCATCCTATTCAGAACCAGGAAAACACCGCTATCAAAAGGTAAGCTTTAGCGATATGAATAAAGCAAACCTGGATGTAGACAGTAAAGGCGGTTGGATTGCCATGCAACAGCATTATTTTTTAAGTGCTTGGATTCCCCAACCTGATTCGAACAATAAATTTTATACTCGCGCTGCAAATAATGATTATATTATTGGTTCTGTAAGCAAACCGATTACACTGAAGCCAGAAGAGCAGACAACAGTTGGTTCCAAGTTGTATATAGGCCCGGAAATCACCAGCGTATTAAAAAGTATTGCCCCCTCGCTTGATCTTACTGTTGATTATGGAATTTTATGGTTTTTATCTTCACTATTATTCTCATTGATGAAAGCAATTTATAATTTTGTGGGCAACTGGGGTTGGTCAATCGTTTTAGTTACGGTATTAATTAAATTAGCTTTTTATCGTTTATCTGCTGCCAGCTATAAGTCAATGGCGGGGATGCGTAAATTGCAACCTAAATTACAAGCTTTACGTGAGCGTTATGGCGATGATAAAGCAAAAATCAGCCAAGCTACCATGGAACTTTATAAACAGGAAAAGGTAAATCCTTTAGGTGGCTGTTTACCTATCTTAATCCAAATTCCTGTATTTATTGCTCTGTATTGGGTTTTATTGGAAAGCGTTGAATTAAGACAAGCTCCATTTATCTTATGGATTAACGACTTGGCTTCACCTGATCCTTATCATGTATTGCCATTAATCATGGGTGCTACAATGCTGATTCAACAAAAACTGAATCCAGCACCACCAGATCCAATGCAAGCAAAGATCATGATGTTTTTGCCTGTATTGTTCACTGGCTTGTTCTGGAATTTTCCAGCTGGTTTAGTGTTGTATTGGATTGTGAATAATGCCTTGTCCATATTGCAACAATGGTACATTACACGTAAATATTCCGATGAAAAACCTGCAAAGAAACTTGTTTCAGTTAAATAAATAAATGTCTACAACAGAAACCATAGTAGCCATAGCTACCCCGCCTGGCAGAGGCGGTGTAGGAATCATACGCTTATCAGGTCCAGAAGCATACACAATAGCTTATTCGCTTAATGGCAATAAACCATTGACTCCACGTAGAGCGGCTTTTTGTTCCTTTTATTCATTCTTTGAACAAGTTCTATCACCACAACCCGATGCTTTAATTGATCAGGGGATAATGATTTATTTCAAAGCACCTCATTCTTTTACTGGTGAGGATGTTGTTGAAATTCAAGCACATGGATCTCCTGTTGTGCTCGATATGCTTATTAAAGCATGCATTCATTTAGGGGCCCGAATGGCACGTCCAGGGGAGTTTTCTGAGCGCGCATTTTTAAATGATAAAATTGATTTAACGCAGGCTGAAGCAATAGCTGATTTAATTCAGGCCAGTTCGCAAACTGCAGCGCGAATGGCTTTAAAATCATTACAAGGCGAGTTTTCAAATAAAATCAATCAATTAAACGAAAAGATTATTTATCTACGTCTCTATGTAGAAGCAGCAATAGATTTTCCGGAAGAAGAAATTGACTTTTTGAACGACGGTAAGGTAGCCTATTTACTACAAAATATTTTAATTGAATTGGATGAGATACGTGCGCAAGCCAATCAAGGAGTGATCTTACGTGAAGGCTTATCTGTAGTCATCGCTGGCAGACCCAATGCAGGTAAATCAACTTTGATTAACTGCCTCGCTGGGCGAGATGTTGCTATAGTTACGGAAATTGCTGGTACAACTCGTGATGTGATGCGCGAACATATTTTACTTGATGATATTCCACTACACATTATTGATACCGCGGGTTTACGTGATTCTGATGATTTAGTTGAAAAAGAAGGAATTAAAAGAGCTTGGCAAGAGCTAAAGAAGGCAGATTGTGTTTTGCTCGTCGTTGATGTGAACGATCTGGAACACCATCATTATTTAACAAAGGAAATTAAAGCAGCATTACCGCAAGAAGTTCCCATTATTACAATATTTAATAAAATTGATACCTTGAGTCGCAGCGCGCAAATACAAAATCATACAATCTATCTCTCTGCTAAATCAGGTGAAGGGATTGATAGTCTAAAACACGTAATAAAGCAGGTAGTAGGTTATCAACCGAATGAAGGCCACTTTCTTGCCAGAAGACGTCATTTACACGCATTAGATGAAGCAAAAAATTTACTTACTACTGGTCAACAGCAATTAACAGTGCATCGCGCGGGGGAGTTATTGGCAGAGGATTTGCGCCGTGCCCATCTAAGCTTATGCGAAATAACCGGTGAATTCAGTTCTGATGACCTATTGGGACGCATTTTTTCCAGTTTCTGCATTGGTAAATAAGCCTAGTTTTCCTTTGTAACAGCCTAATTTACGTCTTTTACTGTTTTGAAACATTGTGTAAAAAAAACATACAAAAACATCTTGTCAAAATGAAAGTCAAATGATAATGTACTTATAAAAACACTTTGTAAAATTTTTGTAAAGAAGGGGGTTGTCATGGCTGTTTCAAAACAAAATCCTATTAGTAGCGATAAGGAAAAGTTTTTTAAGCAACTTCATGGTCGTCAGCAGATAACCCTAGAAGAAATTCAAAATGAAGCGGAAAAGGAAAGTTATACCGTTATATTAGAAAATCAAAAAGCGCTCGAAGCTGAATTCAAGCACATGTTTGCTGTGTTACAAATGCAAAAAGATGAAGATGAAGAAAGAAATAAAGCTTTTTGGTTGTATTGCTACTATTGCGCGACTCTTTTAGAAACCTTTCATAAAGCCTATGGACAGCAAAGCAAAGAAGCTGACTATAAAAAATTTAAGGAAAAAATTAAGAAACATTTATTGAAGGAAAAAGAGGATGCAAAAGCTGAAGAAGAGTTTATTGACTCACTAAAAAATAGCTTTCTCGATAGTTTTAAAAACTTATGCACTGCACCGGCTCACTTGTCGCGAATTCGTGACTATGTTGCGTATTCCAATTTATGCCGCGTGTATTGGGTATTTTGCCGCTTGACCTTAGTATCGGGTTTTACTCTAGCAAAGGAAACGCATTTTCTTGAAAAGCTGGATAAAATATTAGGTACGCATACGGATGCCGATAAAATAATCGATACGCTTAAGGCACCCAATGGCGTATTGAATTATTTCAGTGTGGGTTTATTTTTATTCCGTTTTGCAATTGATTTCGGTCTATTACTTCGCCATACCTTTTGCCCTAAAAAGGGGGAAGGCAATAATACGCCTGAAGAAATGTGGGCACGCTTTAAATTTGAATTTTATAAACGCCACTGTAATTTTGCCAATGATTTGGTATGGGCAACAGTTAATTTCTTAACTAATTTTAATCATATTACCCATATACCTGATCCTACTGCTGGGGTAATTACTGCAGCCTTCTTAGGGTTTGATGTGTGTATGACTTTATATAAATGTTATTTGGCTAAGCGGGAATATCTGGCTAAGAAGACACAATACGAGAAGGAAATAGAGGATTACCGCAACAAAGCGTTATTTACCCATTTGTCTCAAAAGGAGCGGGATGCGCATATAGCCATGCTTGAAAAGCAAATTATAGAGCTGGAAATTGACTGGCGCACGAAAGAAGCAACATTTTATTTTAATGCCGCCGCCGCAGCTTTATTGATGTTTGGTTTTTCAGCCTCATTACTGTTTACCGGACCAGCTATACCTGTTGTTTGTTTCTTTGCTTGTACCATTGCTGTAGCAATGTATCTCTCTTCTGATGCTTATTCGAAGTATCAGGAAAAAGGTTATCGTTTAGAGTTAGGCCATCTTAAAGGAAAAGAGCTGGAAAAAGCACGTCAGGAATATGAAGCTGCACGTAATGATTTTTATTTTACTTTGGCCAAGAATGCAATTGTACCTACCCTTTTAATTGCTACTTATGCTGTATGTTGGCCTGCAGCAATTGCTTTAACTGTATTGTATATGGGTTATGAAATTTATCATGCATACGATCAGCACCAAAGCAAAAAAGAGGCGGAAAGGTTAGCTTTAGAAGGCCCTAAAGAAGACGATTTTCTTGATGATATATATGATGAAGAAGATGCACGCCTATTAAATAAAGAAGAGAATATAGATATAGATAACTGTTGCTTTATTTAATTTATGTAGCCTGGGTGAAGCGAAGCGTAACCCGGGTTTTCTTTTTTAAGTGATTAAAACCCCCGGATTACGCTTCGCTTCACCCAGGCTACGTTGATTGATTTTTTATTGCCAATGCTTTTTCATACAATTCATTTTTACTGCCATTGCTTAGCTTACAGGCAATGGCTACTGCTTGCTTGAGCGGTAACTCATCCAATAATATTTTCAGTAATTTTTCATGAGCACCTGGCTCAGGAGCAGTTGGACGCGGAGGAATAAGCAGCACAAACTCTCCTTTTACATGTGCCGGCTCTGCTAAAAGCCAGTTTTTGACTTCAAGCAAAGTACCGGTAATAAAACGTTCAAACGTTTTGGTTAATTCTTTTGCCAGAACAATCTCGCATGTTTGACCAAAGAGTTCACCGATATCATCAATGCATTCAAGAATACGGTGGGTCGATTCATAAAAAATTAAAGTATGCGGTTCTGTACGTAAGGTTTCCAATTTGCTTTTTCTTGCCTGCTGTTTTGCTGGAAGAAACCCTAAAAATAGAAAAGAATCACAAGGAATGCCAGCTGCGCTAAGTGCAGTAATTAATGCACACGCTCCAGGAACAGGGATAACGGGAATATGGGATTGACGCGCTAATTTTACTAATAAAAAACCAGGGTCGCTAATTAATGGTGTACCCGCATCGCTGATTAATGCTACTGATTTCCCCGCTAAAAGTTGTTCAATAACGTGTTTGCTTTTATCATTTTCATTATGCGCATGCAGTGATTCAAGATTATTTTTTATCCCTAAAGAAGTTAATAGCTGCACCGAATGGCGTGTATCTTCAGCTAAAATAAAATCAACTGATTTAAGTACTTCTAATGCCCTAAACGTAATGTCCTCACGGTTTCCTATTGGAGTTGCAACGATATAGAGAGTTCCTATGCCTGTTGCTAGTGAGTTAGTCATGGTTTATCCTCTTGCGTTATTGCTTATTCAATTTTTAAAAACATGTTTCTAAAAATTCGCGTATTTTTTTTACTGACATCTACTTTTCTTCTTTGCCAATGCACTACAGCGGTGAATCCTCCAGAAATAGCTGCACCAGTGCCTGCACCCAAAGTAGAGAAGAAAAAAATAGCGAGTCCTTATTCCAAACCTACTGGAAGCTACCTTGCGCAGGCTAAAAATCAAGAAGGTATGGAAAAACAACAATCCTTGCTTTTGGCTGCAGGCCGACTGATTTCAGAGGGGCAATGGCGCCAAGGTGCTGCTATTTTAGCACAGACTTCTGACTTAACACCGGCACTTAAGGATGAAAAGAATCTTTTATTGGCACAAATTGATCTCATGCGTGACCGACCCCAAATCGCATTGAATAAATTAGATGGCATTACTGAACGTGATGGATTATCTGCTTATCAAAAGATCCAGCTTCATGAACTTTTAGCACAAGCTTATCGTGGTACAGGCAAACAATTGGAATCGGTTAATGAGCGTATCCAACTTGAGGCTTTGTTGACTGATGAGGAAAGTCAAGCCAATAACCGTCGCACACTTTGGTTAACTTTAACGCGCATACCCCAAGCAGAATTAAACTCTTTCGCAGCACAAGCCGCGAATCAAGCGGTGTTACAGGGCTGGATAGAGCTCGCATTGATTTCACGCAAATATCGTGACAATCCAAAATCGCTGCTCGCTGCTTTAGATCATTGGCAATCTCAATACAGAAGTCATCCCGCAAATCATATTTTGCCTACGCCACTGGACTCTATTGCAGATAAAATGCGTAGCCAACCAAAACAGGTAGCACTTTTGTTACCCTTAAGCGGTGCATTGCAAGGCCCAGGAACTGCAGTTCGGGATGGATTTATGGCGGCATACAAGGGCAATAATAGCGAAACATCCATGCAGGTGAAAACTTACGATACCAATAAAGGTGATGTTGCCTCTTTATATCAAAATGCAGTCAATGATGGTGCTGATTACATTGTGGGGCCTCTAACTAAATCGCAAGTAGCTGCAGTTGCGGCACTGCCCCATCCTGTTCCTACACTATTACTCAATGATGCAGATACCGCTATCCAGGAAAATTCCTATTTATTTGGACTTTCACCAGCAAATGAAGCAACTCAGGTAGCAATCAGGGCAAAAAATAAAGGATATAGCCGAGCATTAATTATTGCACCAGGAAATGATTGGGGAAAGGATGTGGCCAAAGCATTTACTCAACAATGGCAAAAGAATGGTGGACGTGTTGTTGATACTTTTTTATATGGATCTAATGATGATTTGAATAAAAGAATGAAAGATTTTCTGCAAATCACTAACAGTCAACAACGCGAAAAGAAATTAAGGGAGTTATTAGGACAAAAAATCCAGCCGGTTATTAGTCGTAGGCAAGATTTTGATATGATATTTTTGCTGGCCTATCCGTCAAAAGCCCGGCAAATTATGCCTTTATTAAATTATTATTATGCAGGAGATGTTCCCGTATATGCTACCGCCAGTGTTTATGGAGGCAATGCTAATCCTTTGAAAGATAAAGATCTTGATGGAATTATTTTTTGTGATATTCCTTGGGTTTTCTCGCATCAGGCGGGAACCCGTAATTGGCCAGAACAATTTAATAGCTACAATCGATTGTATGCTTTAGGAATAGATAGTTATACTTTGGCTACCCAATTGAATCAATTGATGTTATTCCCAGCAGACCAATCGCAGAACGGAGAGGGTATTTTATATCTTAAGGCGTCTCAGCAGGTTGCCCGTGTTTTGGAGTGGGGGCAATTTAGACAAGGTCTTGTCCATTCATTAGGTGAGACGGCGTAATTGATGACTTATGAGAAAGGACGTATCGCTGAAGAAAAAGCTTTAGCTTATTTAGAAAAACAAGGTCTTGAATTAATTAAAAAAAATTACAATTGCCGTCTGGGTGAAATTGATTTAATTATGCGTGATAAAGATCAGCTGGTTTTTATAGAAGTGCGTTCGCGGGTTTCTCTGCAGTTTGGTGGCGGCATTGCAAGTGTTACTTATGCAAAAAAGCAAAAAATACTCAAAGCAGCCGCATATTATATGCTGGAACATCAAAAGTATAATCAATTTGCTCTTCGTTTTGATGTGGTAAGTATTGATGGAAAATCAGCGTCCATTAATTGGGTAAAAGATGCATTTGGCACAGATTATTGATTGATGTAATTTTGGATAAAATGAGACGTCACTCCCATTAAGTTTAAGTATGTGAACATTATCTCACGCCCCGCGAACAAGTCCCGGGACGTAGGCGGAGAAGTGATTTCTTGACTTAATGGCATGAGACGAAGCGTAACGAGGGAATTTTTTAGTTAAACAGTAAACTACAAAAAAGTATGAAATAGAGGTTTTAATATGATGGTACAAATGGAAGAACGAGTAAGACATTTGATTGGGGTGAATATAGAAACCAAAATAGCGCTTGCTGATTCTTTATCTGATTTGATTGCCAAGGCTGGACAACGCTTAGTAAATTGTTTGCTTGCTGATGGGAAGATATTATTATGTGGTAATGGGGGGTCAAGTGCCAATTGCATGCATTTTGCGAGCGCTATGTTGAACCAGTTTGAAGTAGAAAGACCTTCTCTTCCCGTAATTAATTTAAGTACGGATGCGACCAGTTTAAGTTTTTCTGCAAATGATAATCATTACAGTCAGGTATTTGCGCGACAAATTCAGGCCTTAGGGCAAGAAAATGATGTGCTGCTTTTGCTAACGACTTCGGGTAATTCAGACAGTATGTTGCACGCACTTCATGCTGCAAATGAACGCGGAATGGATACCGTTGCGTTAAGCGGGCGTGATGGAGGTGTGCTTGCAAATCATTTAGGGCCTGAAGATATTGAACTGCGTGTTACCTCAGACAATTCTGCACGAATAAGAGAAATGCACCTGTTCATCTTACATTGCTTTTGTGATTTAATCGACCAATCATTGTTTGGTCAGGTTTTGGGGTAAAAAATGAAGTTTAAATTAAAATCAATAGCTTTTCTTTTAGTAATTACCTTATTAACAGGATGTGTTGCCGCTGTAGTAACCGGCGCCGTTGCAGGAATGGTTTATGATCGACGCGGTGTAATTACAATGGAAGCAGATGCCCGCTTATTTCATTTAGTTCATAAAGCAATCGTAACAAACCGTCAGTTTAGAGATTCACGAGTTCTTGTAACCAGCTTTAATCGAGTTGTCCTACTTGTAGGCCAAACACCAACAGCTTCTTTACGTAATTTGGCGGAAAAAATCGCGCAAACTACTCCGGGTGTATATAGAGTATATAATGAAATATCGGTAGGCTACCCTATCCCACTTACCGAACGCTCCAAAGACAGTTGGATTACCAGCCAGGTTCGCAGCATGTTGCTGGCCAAAAAAGGACTTGAGTCCGGCTCCATTCGTATTGTGACAGAAAATAAAGTAGTTTATCTCATGGGTATCGTTAATGACCAGCAAGCAGCTCTTGCAGTTGATGCCGCGCGGCGCGTTAATGGTGTAAGTAAAGTGGTTAAAATTTTTCAGTACATTCACTAAATAATATGTTAAAACAAGGATGTTTTGCTGCACTACTTGCTTTCGCTCTCCTATGCTTATCCGGTTGTATGGGCAGCATATGGACAGGCGCCACTATGGTTTACAATCGACATAATGTCTATAAAAAACTGGATGATTACAGTTTATACATTAAAGTAAATAATGCGATAATGGTTGATAATGCTTTTAAGAACACTGAAAGCGTTATTGATATCGCAATTTTCAACGGCGATGTTTTAGTAGCAGGACATGTCCCTACCGCTGAAATGCAAATGGAATTAAGCCAGCGTTTAGCCAAAGTAAGGGGTTATAGACGTTTGTTTAATCAAGTCAAAGTGAGTGCTTTGGAGTCTAATACAGTACAAGACAGTTGGATAACGACTAAAATTCGCAGCCAAATTTTTGCTGATGATTCTATTGATCCTAATGCATTCAAAATAGTTACTTCAGACCGAGTTGTATATTTGATGGGCGATGTCCGTAAGGAACAAGCAGAAAAAGTAATTAATATGGCAAGGCGAACAAATGATGTCGTGCGGGTAGTAAAAATTCTTAAGTATTATACTTATCAGGATAATTCCGTAGGGTAATAGTGTACCTCAGTAATTATTAACCAATAGAGTTCTTGCATAACATAACTATTTGTATTAATCCCTTGCTTCAGTTGAATTAATTTTAAGTAAAAATCAGCTGCTTTTATAAGGCAGCTGACTATTTGCTCTATAATATGATTCTTAAGCAATGGGGAATATTCGAATTTACTTGCGTAGAATCATAGAAGCACCCATATCATGATCCAGGTCAGGGTCATTTGTTTTAAAGAACGCGCTATTATTAAAGTTTAAGAACATGCTTAAATTAACAAAAGGTTTTTTCGCACTATTATACATATAAGTAAAAGTCCCAATACCTGCAGGAAGTTTATCTTCTACCGTGGTTTGGCGTATTTCCCAGGGGCCGCCATCCATAAGTGAATACCCAGTCTCTTCCTTGTAAGCAATTAATTTCTTAAAATCATCATCTGTGAAATGAAAAGAAATTTGATTGTTTATAATCTGCACTTCACCTACCTTTTTAATTATACGTCTGCTAGTTGGAGCTACTTGCTCTCCTAAATAGATAGCCTCGCCATTGATAAAGTAAGGGGTACCATTCTCACTAATGTTTCCACGAATACATAGCATAACTCGGCTACCCTCTTTAGCTCTAGCATGTAAAAAAAACATTTAAACTCTCCAAATTAATAAAATAGTTGCTAAATTTATTTTCTTAGCTTGAAAAAGAACACTGAGTGATAAATAGCGATCAATTAGGATCCATGATCGGTATTATGAAAATAAGTGTTCGGAATGGATGTAATGTTACAATTTCGGTGGTTTATCATTACTCCAACATTAGGGAATTTTGAAACAGCGCAATATTATATAACTTATTGGTATATAACAATAAATTTAAACTGAGCTAATATTTTTAAGCTAGCTTATCCATCAATATCCTCTTTCGGATTGGACGTAAAGGAACATAGAGATTCGTGGATTTGGTGTAAAAAAGGTTTTCTCAACGTGTGACTCATGGCGAATTTTGAATTCACCTATCAGAATAATTTAAGGTGGTCCTAAAAAAAGCGTTTGCTCAATAACATACATCCAATCGCTTTTTTTAGGACGTATGTTTTTAATGGAAACCTCCCTTATCGGGACGTTTTCGCATTTTCCTCAATTTAAATTGACGTAGCAATCCCGTAGAACCGTTTAACCCGTCTTCTTCTTCATTACTTAAGCCATTACTTTGATTGCATGGGTGGGATCTACAGTGTTGACGATATTCAAGATGATGTTTGTTATGTTTATGATGTAACCCATCGCTATAACGAGCGAGCATTTTTTGCTGCAGACTGGCTGCAGTATGTTGGATCTTATCAGGCATGTTTTTTCCTTTTGCGAGGTTAATAAACACTACTTATTACCCAAATGTGGCGATAATAAGCTCCACACTTTAATTATAGACGCTAAAATCTATTCTAACTGGATTCAGAAGGGATTAAATGCAAATATAGAAGGGGGTTAAAGTACCTCCGGAGTAAAGTCGAAATAGTTCACTTAAGGAGAAAAAGAATGAATTATTTGCACACGATGGTGCGAGTTACCGATTTGGACAAATCACTTGATTTTTATTGCAAGAAATTGGGGTTGATTGAAGTCAATCGCATGGAGAATCAAAAAGGCCGATTTACCTTGGTATTCCTTGCAGCACCTAATGACTTAGAGCGAGCAAAACAACTTAAAACGCCATTGCTTGAACTTACTTATAACTGGGATCGTGAAGAGTATCAAGAAGGACGAAATTTTGGTCATTTAGCGTACCGTGTAGATAACATCTATGAGACATGCCAACGATTGAAAGATTCAGGGGTTGTCATTAATAGGCCTCCACGAGATGGATATATGGCATTTATTCGCTCTCCAGATAATATCTCCATAGAGTTGCTGCAAAAAGGAGAGCCTTTGCCCACTCAAGAACCCTGGGCGTCAGAGCCAAATGTAGGTCATTGGTAATAAAGATTCTCGCATATATAAAATATAGCGTTGATTATTCATGCTGGTTGCTTTATAATTCGCGCGGTGAAACTTAGGTGAATATGTGAACAAACAGCTAAGTAAGCGCGGAATTGTACGGCTATGGCTTGTGCAGTCCAGCGTTACATTGGTCTTTGCAGCGTTTTGTGCGTTAATATACGATATTAATGCAGCAAGTTCAGCATTGCTTGGTGGTATGGTTTGTATTGTTCCTAATGCGTATTTTGCAAGCAAACTGTTTAAGTATCAAGGTGCTCGTTCAGCCAAAAAGATAGTGAATAGTTTCTATAAAGGCGAAGCGTTAAAGATAGTAATATCGGTATTCTTATTCACCGCGGTGTTTTTACTATTTAAAATTACACCACTAGCGTTTTTTGGAGCATACATTATGATCCTGATGACGCATTGGTTTGCCCCGTTGATTATTGTAAACAAACAGAATAGGCCTGAAAGTGACTGAAATGGTATCTAGCACAAACTACATCAAGCATCATTTAACATATCTTACATATAACGTTAGTGATATGAAATTTGGTTCGGGCGGTTTCTGGACATTGAATCTTGACACCTTATTTTTCTCAATTGTTTTAGGGATTTTTGTTTGTGGCTTAATGTATTTTGGTTCACGCAAAGTGACTACCGGAATTCCTGGTAAATTACAGAATTTCGCGGAAATTATGCTCCAGTTTGCCGATAATCAGGTAAAAGATTGCTTCCATGGCAAAAATAACTTGATTGGTCCTTTGGCTCTAACCATATTTTTATGGGTTTTCCTGATGAATTTTATGGATATTTTCCCCGTAGATGTATTGCCTGCACTTGCTCAAGCTGGTGGAATTCATTATCTTAAAGTAGTGCCAACTAACGATTTGAACTTAACCTTTGGCATGTCAATTTCTGTATTTATTCTGATTATTTTTTACAGCATTAAAATAAAAGGCACTAAAAAATTTATAAAAGAGCTTACCTTACAGCCTTTTAATCATCCTGGATTTATACCTTTTAACCTGTTGCTTGAAGTGGTTGGTCTTGTTGCAAAGCCAATTTCACTAGCACTGCGTTTATTTGGGAACTTATATGCAGGCGAATTAATATTTATATTAATTGCTCTGTTAACCTTAAATGCTGCAACATCATCAACAGTGAGCACAATGACTTTAGGCTCAGCTCAATTTATTTTGGCGCTGGCGTGGTCAATATTCCACATATTGGTGATAACATTGCAAGCATTTATTTTCATGGTGCTAACGATTGTTTATCTAAGTTTGGCACACGAAGATCATTAACCGATTTAATTTTCATCCATTGTAAAGGGGATAAATATGCAAGCCGCTAGTTTAATAGCACAAATTCAAAGTATGACCGTTGTTGCGGTTGCCTTGTTAATTGGTTTGGGTGCATTGGGCACAGCGATAGGATTTGGTTTGCTTGGTGGCAAATTCCTTGAAGGCTCAGCTCGTCAACCAGAAATGGTTCCAATGTTACAAGTAAAAATGTTCATCGTTGCAGGTTTGTTAGACGCCGTAACTATGATTGGAGTGGGTATCGCATTGTTCTTTACTTTCGCAAACCCTTTCCTTAGCAACCTGGGTTCTTGATAACACATGATCGGGGCGCGTGGCGCCCTAATTGTTCCAGGAGATAAACGGTGGAAATTAATTTAACATTAATCGTACAAATGCTCGTTTTCGCAGCTTTTGTTTTGTTTACCATGAAATTAGTATGGCCTCCACTAGCAAAAGCTATGGAAGAAAGACAAGACAAAATTGCTGATGGCCTAGCTGCTGCTGAACGTGGTCGCAAAGAATTAGAGTTAGCACAACATCGCGTGAAAGATGAGTTAAAGCAAGCCAAAGTTCAATCGGCTGATATCATCGAAAAAGCGAATAAGCGTGCTGCGCAAATCATTGAAGAAGCAAAAGAAACAGCAAAGCATGAAGCGCAAATGCAGGTAAAACTGGCACAAGAGCAATTGATGCAACAAATCAATCATGCAAAAGACGAGTTGCGTAAACAAGTCGCAAACTTAGCAATAACAGGTGCTGAGAAGATTTTGATGCGTGAAATAGATGCTAAGGCAAATACTGCATTATTAGATAACTTGATAGAAGAGATTTAAAATGTCTGATAGTACCACCATAGCCAGACCCTATGCCAAGGCAATTTTTGAATATGCCTTAGGGGAAAAAGAATTAGCTGAGTGGTCAGCACATTTGAGAAATCTTGCACAAGCAGTGTTGACACCTGAGGCTGAAAAATTTATTGCAAATCCAGCAACGACTGTTACGCAACATATTGAGTTGTTGGAGGCAGCAAGCGGTGCAAAATCAAAAGAAAACAAGCCATTAAATAATTTAATCGCATTAGTGGCTACCAATAAAAGATTGATATTGCTCCCTGAAATTTATGCACTCTATGAAGCACATCGGGCAGAGCAAGAAAAAACTCTGAGCGTTGATGTAAGCAGTTATTCTGATTTATCAAGTGCACAACAACAGCGATTAATTGAATCATTAAGTCAGCGCTTACAGCGCAAGGTCTCGTTAAAAATCAGTATTGATCCTTCCTTGCTTGGTGGAGCAATAATTCGAGCGGGCGATTTAGTTATAGATGGTTCAGTTCGTGGCAAGCTTAATAAGCTTAGCACTGAATTGGCCGCATAAATTAGAGGATAGTTTCCATGTCAGAACAAGTAGCGTTAAATCCTTCTGAAATCAGTGAATTAATCAGAAAGAAAATAGAACACTTTAGTGTAGTATCGGAAGCACGAAATGAAGGTACTATTGTCAGTTTGAAAGACGGTGTTGTGAGCTTACATGGCCTAGAAGATGTAATGGCTGGTGAAATGATCGAGTTTCCAGGCGGCGTTTATGGCCTAGCTCTTAACCTTGAAAGAGATTCAGTAGGCGCAGTTGTTCTTGGTGAATATTCTTCTTTAGCTGAAGGCCAAAAAGGTAAATGTACTGGTCGTATTCTTGAAGTTCCAGTTGGAAAAGGTCTGCTAGGACGTGTTGTTGATGCTTTAGGTAATCCAATTGATGGTAAAGGACCTATTGATGCAGCCGGCATGTCGCCAATTGAAAAAGTTGCTCCTGGTGTTATTGCACGTAAATCAGTAGATCAACCTGTACAAACAGGATTGAAAGCGATTGATGCCATGATTCCAGTTGGACGCGGACAGCGCGAGCTTATCATTGGTGACCGTCAAACAGGAAAAACAGCAATCGCAATTGATGCGATTATTAACCAGAAAGGTACTGGCGTTAAATGCGTTTATGTAGCAGTCGGCCAAAAAGCGTCATCTGTTGCTGCAATAGTACGTAAGCTCGAAGAACATGGTGCTTTAGAACACACAATCGTTGTTGTTGCTGGTGCTTCTGATTCAGCTGCGTTGCAATTTATTGCACCTTATGCTGGCTGTACCATGGGTGAATACTTCATGGAGCGAGGCGAAGATGCATTGATTGTTTATGATGACTTAACTAAGCAAGCCTGGGCCTATCGACAAATTTCATTGTTGTTAAGAAGACCACCTGGCCGTGAAGCTTATCCTGGTGATATTTTCTATTTACATTCTCGTTTGTTAGAAAGAGCTGCACGTATTAATGCTGCCGAAGTAGAAAAACTGACTAATGGCGAAGTTAAAGGAAAAACAGGATCATTAACTGCATTGCCAATTATTGAAACTCAAGCTGGTGACGTATCCGCGTTCGTTCCAACAAACGTTATTTCCATTACCGACGGTCAGATTTTCCTTGATGTTGATTTATTCAACTCAGGTGTGCGTCCAGCAATTAACTCTGGTCTTTCTGTATCGCGGGTCGGTGGTGCGGCACAAACAAAAATCATGAAAAAATTGGGTGGTGGTACTCGTTTGGCACTGGCTCAATTCCGTGAATTGGAAGCGTTTTCGCAATTTGCTTCTGACCTTGATGATGCAACACGTAAGCAGTTAGAGCGTGGTCAGCGTATTACAGAGCTGATGAAACAAAAACAATATTCTCCATTGTCTGTCGCAGAAATGGGTACCGCATTGTTTGTTGTTGAAAAAGGTTATTTAGATGATGTACCTGTAAATGAAGTGGCAGCGTTTGAAGCATCATTACATGACTACATGCGTAGCTCTCATCCTGATCTGTTACAACTGATCAACGAAGAAGGCGCTTACGATAATGACATTGAAGCAAAATTGAAAAAAGCTGTAGAAGACTTTAAGCTTACAGCAAGTTGGTAAGTCAATTTAAGGCGAAGTAAGATTATGGCTGGAGCAAAAGAAATCCGTTCGAAAATTTCGAGTATTAACAAAACTCGAAAAATTACTCGTGCGATGGAAATGGTGGCAGCAAGCAAAATGCGTAAAACTCAGGAAAGAATGCGCGCATCTAAACCTTATGCCAGTAAGATCTACAGTGTAGTAAAACATATTGCTCGTGCACACTCAGAGTACAGGCATCCGTTTATGAGTCATCGCGAGATTAATCGTATCGGCCTTATCGTCGTTACGACCGACCGCGGTCTCTGTGGCGGCTTAAACGTCAACTTATTGCGAGAAACAGTCCGCACAATCCGCGGCTGGAAGGAGCAGGGTAAAGAGGTTGATCTTGCCGTCATTGGGCGTAAGGGACAAGCATTTTTTAAACGCGTTGGCAGTAATGTTCTTGGCTCAAAGGAACACTTAGGTGATACACCGGGTATTAAAGACATCATTGGTATCGTTAAGGTCATGCTTGATGCTTTTAACAATGGCACCATTGATGCGTTGCATGTAGTCTACAACGAATTTGTTAACACCATGACCCAAAAACCTGTGGTGAAACAATTATTGCCATTGCCAAAATCAGAAGAAGACAGCACGTCAATGGGGCATCATTGGGATTATATTTATGAACCTGATGCTAAGGAGCTGCTGGATAATCTTTTAGAACGTTATATCGAATTACAGATTTATCAAGCAGTAGTTGAAAATATTGCTTGTGAACAAGCGGCGAAGATGATTGCAATGAAAAATGCAACGGACAATGCCGGTGATTTGATTAAAGAATTTCAATTGGCTTATAACAAAGCCCGACAAGCTGCAATTACTCAAGAGTTGGCAGAAATTGTCGGTGGCGCAGCCGCTTTATAAGAGGGTATAAAATGAGCTTAGGAACTGTAGTAGAAATTATTGGCGCGGTTGTGGACGTCGAATTCCCCCGTGAGAATGTCCCTAAAATCAATGATGCATTGAAACTTGCTGATGGCGATTTGGTTTTCGAAGTACAGCAGCAGTTGGGTGATGGTGTAGTCCGTACTATTGCTATGGGAACAACCGAAGGACTTAAGCGCGGTGTAAAAGCTGAAAATACAGGCCATCCTATTCAAGTGCCTGTAGGAAAGAAAACTTTGGGTCGTATTATGGATGTTCTTGGTCGTCCTGTTGATGATGCGGGTCCAATTGGTGCTGAGGAGCACTGGGCTATTCATCGCAAGCCGCCAACATACGAAGATCAAGCTGGAAGTCAGGAATTACTTGAAACAGGTATTAAAGTTATTGACTTGCTTTGTCCTTTTGCCAAGGGGGGTAAAGTGGGGCTATTCGGTGGTGCCGGCGTAGGTAAGACCGTTAACATGATGGAATTAATTCGTAACATCGCGATTGAGCACAGTGGATACTCAGTATTTGCTGGTGTGGGTGAGCGTACTCGTGAAGGAAACGATTTCTATCATGAAATGAAAGAATCCAATGTATTGGATAAAGTATCATTAGTTTATGGTCAGATGAACGAGCCACCAGGTAACCGTTTACGCGTTGCATTAACTGGCTTGACTATGGCGGAGAAATTCCGTGATGAAGGCCGTGATGTATTACTATTTGTTGATAATATTTATCGTTATACCTTGGCAGGGGTTGAAGTATCTGCTCTATTAGGCCGTATGCCTTCAGCGGTAGGTTACCAACCAACACTTGCTGAAGAAATGGGTATGTTGCAAGAACGTATTACTTCTACAAAGACCGGTTCTATTACCTCGATTCAAGCAGTATACGTACCTGCTGACGACTTAACTGACCCCTCTCCAGCAACTACTTTTGCGCACTTGGATGCTACAGTTGTATTGTCACGTCAAATTGCTGAGTTAGGTATTTATCCTGCGGTAGACCCATTGGATTCAACTTCACGACAATTGGATCCACTCATTGTAGGACAAGAGCATTACGATACTGCTCGTCGTGTACAGCAAACATTACAACGCTATAAAGAATTAAAAGATATTATTGCGATTCTTGGTATGGACGAATTATCTGAAGAAGATAAGCGTGTTGTTACTCGTGCGCGTAAAATCCAAAGATTCTTGTCACAACCATTCTTCGTTGCTGAAGTCTTTACTGGTTCTCCAGGAAAATATGTATCACTGAAGGATACAATTAAGGGTTTCCAAGGTATTCTCGCCGGTGAATATGATGATTTACCTGAGCAAGCATTTTATATGGTTGGTAGTATTGAGGAAGCAGTTGCTAAAGCTAAGACCTTATGAGGTAAGCAAATATGACTAGAACAACGCACTTAGATATTGTTAGTGCTGAACATGAAATATTTTCCGGTTTGGTTGAGATGGTTGTTGCAACTGGAGAATTAGGCGAGATAGGCGTTACAGCCGGTCATGCCCCTTTGCTTACAGTTCTGAAACCAGGTGAAGTGCGACTCACTTTACCTGGCGGTCACCAAGAAATTTACTACGTTCAAGGTGGAATGCTGGAAGTTCAACCTAATAATGTCACTATTCTTGCTGATGTCGCTGAGCGTGCTGAGCATCTTGATGAAGCAGCTGCACTTGCTGCAAAAGCGCAAGCTGAAGCCGCAATGGCTGGCAAAGGTGGTGAAATGGATTATTCAGTCGCCACTGCGGAATTGGCACGTGCTGTTGCCCAAATCCGAGCGATTCAAAAAGTCAGGAAAATGGTTAAGTAGTACTCTTATATTTTAGAGTTTCTTTCTTCATTCTTTTATGTGAAAGGAACTCTAACTCAAAAACTAATATCTTTTTATCACTATTGAGACGCTCTTTATTAATGAGGCAGCCACTAAGAGAGCAAATAACTCTTCAGTCGGTTGGGTTCTTCTCACTAATGGCAATTGCCCAGTCAAAAATTCTTACCAGTCAGTATCTTTTCACTTTCACTTTCCTGCAGTTCATTTTTAGCGGCAGAAAGTTTATCTTTTATTATCTTAAAATGAGAGTGATTATAAGTAATTCCACTGTGCATTAAATCAGTAAATTTATGTAAGAAAATACCAGCCTTAAGGCTCAATTTAACAGGCTGGTGTTCCTTTTTATCAAGGACTGCCTTGGCAGTTTCTGAAAAAGGAACGCCATGAGTTTGTAACTGACGTAATAAATACAAATCAGCTCTCTCAACTGCAGAAACACTCATAGAAATTGTTTTTAAATATTCTGGTGGAATACTTTTAATAAAATAGGCTACCATGTAGGGTTGATTTTGTTTAATGGATTCCAGTAAATATTCCATATTTTTTTCAACACTCAAAGGCTGTTTTTTAATAACTAATCGTTCAACAAGCAGCCTGACACATGCAGTACTTCCGCTGTGAATAGCATGAGGGATTGCTTTATGCAGTTCATCAGCCCCTAGCCCAGATATCCCATAATAATTCATTACTTTTTTAAGTAGATTAGGATTACCGCCCTTCGCCGCCGCTTGAATTACTTGAGTCGGGTTATTAAATGGCAAAGCTTTTTTCAGCAGAAATAACTGGTCATAAGTTTTTTCCCGTCCATGGGCTAAAGCATCAATAAATAAAGTGGCAAAAGTTGCTGAATCCTTATTGTTGCCCAGTAAAGCTGCCAAAGCATCTGGGTTATTATTTACAACAGCAATCCTTGCCGCCTGAAGATCTTTATCTTTTGCACCGAGTTCTAGTAAATGCTGAATCACAGAGGCATCATTAATTTCAGCTGCTTTTCTCAGAGTATTAAATACTCCACCAAAATGAGAAACAGCCACATCATCAATATTTTTTTGCGTTAAATAATGATCATAAAGTTCAGAAATTTTAGGGAAAATTCGAGGTTCGTTGTTTTCTGGATGGCGAATGACACTAATTGTCATTCCTAAAGCGCCCCCTTTCTGATATCTAAGTACATTATTATGTAACTCGGCAATCACCTCCCTTTCACTTGCAAACTCTTTTGTTCCTGACGAGTAATTGGGATCGTATACGACATATTTATTATCTTTCCTTCTAACTGACACGGCATGCATAGTACCGCCAATACGCATTACTTCATTTTGTTGCAACGCGAGTGTCTTAAAAATTTCTTCCCAATTTTTATCACTGGTCGTTATGGCAAAATCAAAGGAGGATTTCATCGGTTTATTATTGATAGTCAATGCGCGCATTGAATTGGCCTGACTTAACTCTTTATCAAATTGTTCAGGGAATAAAGTTAAAACCACATCATAGACAAATTGGTTTATATCAGATTCCATTGCAGAATCAGGGTTTTTCTTTACTATCTCTTCGAGTATCTTAAAAAATTGATTTTCCTTTCCTTCCAGAACATATTTTGCATACAAAGTCGCAAGACCGTTACAAACCCCTTCATTATTCATTTGTACTGGCATATTATGCCATTTAAGATACAGATTTAATTTATCAATCACCTGCTTTTGATCAACACTCCGTTTCATAACCTTCGCTCCGATTTTAGTTCGCGTTGATCCCAACAACAAAAACTGTTAGTTTTCTCCCTAGCTTATTTATAAGTATATAACGTGACTATTACGTAAAACTTAACGTAGTCCAATTTTGAAATTTGGTGACGAAGCGATTAATTTGCTCTAAGCGTGTTGCCTAAAAAATACAAAAGACAGAGTTTGTTATTCATTTTTAATTGAATTGTTTGATTTAATTGGCCAAGCCGTTGATTTGTTAATAAAGTATGCCGCTCGTTCTGCTTGGAAGGGGTTATCTTTTGTTAAAGCAATTAATCTATCAAAAGTCTCTTTAAAGTTATCAATATTCGCGATGAACTGCTCATCACCGGAAATAAGGTAGCCTCCCATTAAATAATCTTTACTCTATTCAATATATATTGTCCTTTTTAATGTTATTCATTGCGATGAGAAATGGTGTGAAAAAGCTATAATTTCTATGTTATTTACAAGGACTTAGCATTTTTATTCGATAATAATGCACAAAGTTATCCACAGGTGAAAAATGATTTAAAATAGGTTGATTTTAAAAGTTAATTAATTTTCAATAGGTTACGTTAAATATGGTAATCATCATGAAGAAATATACAAAGTTATTCACAATTTATAAGCTGTTCCTCTATATGACATCATAAGGACTCTGCTAAAATTACTTTGCAATAGAGCATCTCAATGGTTAAATAGTAATTATTAATTTCATGAATAAAAAAACGATGAATGCAGTAACAGAACGAAAAGCATTAACTGAATTTACGGAAAAGGCGTACCTTGATTATTCAATGTACGTCATTTTAGATAGAGCCTTACCCCATATAGCTGATGGATTAAAACCGGTTCAGCGGCGTATTATTTATGCAATGTCTGAGCTGGGTTTGAAAGCGACCGCCAAATATAAAAAATCGGCACGTACGGTTGGGGATGTGCTGGGTAAATTCCATCCTCATGGTGACAGTGCGTGTTATGAGGCCATGGTATTAATGGCACAACCGTTTTCCTACCGCTATCCTTTTGTTGATGGTCAAGGAAACTGGGGATCTCCTGATGATCCTAAGTCCTTTGCTGCCATGCGTTATACGGAAGCTCGATTATCACCTTATGCTGAAGTATTACTTTCAGAATTATTACAAGGTACCGTCGATTGGGTTGACAATTTTGATGGGACATTACAAGAGCCTGCATTACTGCCAGCACGCTTACCTAATATCTTATTAAATGGCGCTACAGGTATTGCTGTGGGTATGGCTTCAGATATTCTGCCGCATAACTTAACCGAAGTAGCCAATGCTTGTGTGCATTTATTAGATAACCCCCAAGCAGATTTAGCTGCTATTACTCAGTACATTAAGGGGCCTGATTTTCCGACTGAAGCGGAAATAATTACCCCGCCGGAAGCAATTGCCAATATGTATGAAACGGGGAATGGTTCAATTAAAATGCGGGCGGTTTATAGTCAGGAAAAACAAAATATAGTAATTACTGCTCTGCCTTATCAGGTCTCTGGTGCCAAAGTAATAGAACAAATTGCGCTCCAGATGCAACAGAAAAAACTGCCTATGGTAGAGGACTTACGCGATGAATCCGATCATGAGCATCCCACTCGATTGGTAATTATTCCACGTTCAAACCGAGTTGATGCAGAAGGTTTGATGTCTCATTTATTTGCAACCACGGATTTGGAACGAAGTTATCGCGTTAACTTCAATATGATAGGACTTGATGGCAGGCCAAAGGTAAAAAATTTACTGGATGTTCTAAGGGAGTGGTTGTCCTATCGCTTAACGGTAGTAAGGCGACGCTTGGAGTATCGGTTGGCAAAAGTTCTGGATCGCATTCATGTGCTTGAAGGGTTGCTGATTGCTTATCTGAACATCGATGAAGTCATTGCGATCATTCGCGAACATGAGCAACCCAAACAAGGGTTAATGGCACGATTTAATCTCAGCGATCGGCAAGCTGAGGCGATTTTAGAAATGAAGTTGCGCCATTTGGCAAAACTGGAAGAAATAAAGATACGTGGTGAGCTGGATGAGCTTTGCGCTGAACGCGATAATCTGCAAAATATTTTAGCCTCGGAACAACGATTAAAAGCGTTGGTTAAAGAGGAAATTATTAAAGACAGGGATGAGTTTGGTGATGTGCGTCGTTCACCAATTATTGTCCGACAAGAATCACAAGCATTAAAAGAAGAGGATATTTTACCCAATGAGCCAATTACTGTAGTACTCTCTAAAAAGGGCTGGGTAAGGGCAGCTAAAGGTTATGATGTAATCGGTAGCGAGTTGGGTTATAAAGCCGGTGATGAATTTAAAGCGCAAGCCATGGCGCGTTCAAACCAACAAATCCTCTTTTTTGATAGTGAAGGCAAAGTTTATTCCTTGCCAGGCCATGTTTTACCATCGGCGCGAGGCCAGGGAGAACCTTTAACAGGTAAGCTTAATCCTGCCGAAGGTGCGTTATTCGAAGCAGTGGTCGGCGGTGAAGCGGAACAAATGGTGTTATTAGCCTGTGATGCAGGATATGGTTTTATCGCTAAGATAGGCGATTTGTATGTAAAAAATCGTAATGGCAAGGCGTGTATTAAGCTGCCTGAATCCAGCCATATTTTGCCGCCTCGCATAGTCCCCAAGCATGATGAGCTATTTGTTGCCTGTGTTACCAGCACTGGTCGATTACTCATTTTTTCTGCCAGGGAAGTCCCAGAATTATCGCGCGGGAAAGGAAATAAATTAATCAGTATCCCTTCTGCCAAAGCAGTATCGCGTGAAGAATATGTGATTGATATACAGGTACTTTCTGCAGATGATTCACTCACGGTACATGCTGGAAAACGGCATTTTACTTTGAAAGGAAGTGATCTGGATCATTATAAAGGTGAGCGTGGACGTCGAGGCAACCGATTACCGCGTGGTTTGCAAAATGTGACTCAATTACAAGTCATTACCTCAGAATAGTTTCTGTAGCTTGGGTGAGAATGCAGGCCTTAGTTTAAAAAAGGTTGGTTAAAATGTGCTCCGTGATGGATGGATTCCTGCCTTCGCAGGAGTGACACCATTCGCTTTTCTGCTTACCTTGATGGCTATGGGATTAACAGCCTAGTTTTCACATGAATGCTCTGTTAAATAATCCCTACTAGTGATAAAGTGCTTTGAAGTAAAGAAGCTAATGTCATTTCCATTAATGGAAAATAGTTTAGATAGGGAATTCTTAGCACCCATGTTAAAATTTTTTACCTTCGTTGCTTGCTTGTTTCTTAGCGCCTGTATGGTCGGTCCTAATTATAAAGAGCCGCTAAAACCAGTCGTTACACATTGGCCAAAAAAGGATGCAACAGTAAAAGAAGCGCCATTTAAAACGACTAAATGGTGGGAGGTTTTTCATGATCCTGTTCTGACTTCATTAATTTACGAAGGTTATTATAATAATTTGACGCTGCAGATCGCAGGAGTAAGAGTACTGCAAACTCGTGCCCTCCTGGCTCAATCGGTAGGTATGCTCTATCCACAACAACAGGCAATGACCGGTAACTTTACCTATTATGAAATTGGTGGAAGTCAACTGCAGTCAATTCTACCTCCATCATTCGAAACATTATCATTAGGTTTTGCAGCAAATTGGGAAATTGATTTTTGGGGAAAATATCGAAGAGCAATTCAAGCCAATGATGCAACATTTTTATCTTCTCTCGCTGCTTATGATAATGCATTAGTTACTCTTACCGCAGACGTTGCCAGCACCTACATCCAAGTTCGAACGTTTGAAGCACAAATTAAAGTAACCAAAGCCAACATCGTCGTGCAAAGAGAGGGGTTAAAAATAGCCAAGGCTCGATATAATGCTGGTGAAACAAACCTCATGGATGTGGAACAAGCACAGACGGAGCTTTCACAAACAGAAGCATCTCTTCCGCCACTGGAAAATAGCTTAGAACAGCAAAAAAATGCACTGGCTCTTTTATTAGGTACAATGCCCAATGGGGTGGACGGAGAGCTTAAGAAAAGCAAAGGAATCCCTAAAGCGCCTTCAACTGTAGCAGTGGGGATTCCTGTAGAAAGTTTGGCGCGACGGCCGGATATTCATCAAGCCCGTTTAGAGGCGATTGCACAATCCGCTAAAATTGGCGCAGCAAAAGCAAATCTTTTCCCCTCCCTTGCCTTAAATGGTACTTTTGTTTTTTCATCAAACAACATTGGCCAAAACTCACTTGCAGATTTGTTTAATTGGGCGAATCACTCGATAACCGCTGGTCCCACATTGACCTGGCCAATACTTAATTACGGTCAAATTACGAACGCAGTACGGGCACAAGATGCTGCATTCCAGCAGAGCTTGTTAAACTACATTAATCTGGTTCTCAAAGCGCAGCAAGAAGTGCAAAATGGTATTACCGCCTATATCGAGGCAAAAAAAGCGGAACGCGCACTAACCAAAGCAAATAACGCGGCTATTAAAACACTAAAACTGGCAATCGTCCGTTATATTAATGGAGAAGTTGATTTTACTCCGGTGCTGAATGCCGAACAGCAACAATTGAGCGTACAGACTGCATTGGTTAACGCACAAGCCAATATTCCACTCGCATTAGTCTCACTTTATCGAGCACTGGGCGGGGGCTGGGAAATCCGTGGTACTAATGATGTTGTGCCGCCCCTAATAAAAGCTGAAATGGCAGCACGTACAAACTGGGGCACTTTGCTCAAACAGCAAAATCATGAGCCACCGCGAACTAAGAAAGAACGATTTAAGGAGCTTTATTTACCAAAATGGTAGGATCTGCTTCCATTCCTACTCTCTTGGCCAAGCGAGCGAAATGGAAACAGATCCTAGAGAAAAATTTCTTTTCCCAAGGGAAATTAGGAAAATTTAAATAAAATGGTGTTGGGTATGAACTTTAATAGAGATTCAAAATCAGTCAAAATTGCAGGGATAGCAGTTGCTATTTTACTTCTCATTTATCTGATTTCACATATTTTTGGCAAAAGCAGCCCGCCAGCCATCCCTGCACCCAAGGTTGTTGTGCAAAAACCAATACGTGCAGAAATGGCTGAATATGTTACGCAAACAGGGAATACAGTCGCTTATAATTCGGTTAATCTGGTTGCACGTGTTGAAGGCTATCTTGATTCAATCGAGTTTGTTGATGGAACGTTTGTTAAAAAAGGAAAGGAGCTCTTTGTTATACAGCCTGAGCCTTATTTTGAGAAACTAAGGGCTGCCAAGGCGACGGTTACTGCAGAAAAGGCGAGCCTTGTCTACAACAAGGCTGAATATGCACGCCAACAACAAATGTACAAACAACATGCTACTTCATTAAACGAAGTTGAAAAATGGTATGCCAAAACATTGGAAATTGCCGCAGGAGTTGATAAAGCCGAAGCAGAAGAAGTCAACGCAGCGATTAATTACAGTTACACGCATATTTCAGCTCCATTTGATGGCCGAATCGGTCGGCATTTAGTGGATGTGGGTAACCTTGTGGGGCATGGTGAGGCCACAAATTTAGCTACCATAGAGCAGATCGATCCTATCTATGTTTACTTTAATTTAAATGAACTCGATTTACTCAAATTACGGGCCGCAGCTCGTGCGCGAGGATTTAAACCTCAGGATATTAAACAAGTTCCTGTTGAAGTGAGTCTGCAAAACGATCCTACGGTTAAGTACAAAGCAACGCTTGATTTTGTTAATACAGGTCTTAATGCATCTACTGGTACTATGGAGCTGCGCGCTGTATTAGAAAATAAAGAGTACATTTTTGTACCAGGTCTCTTTGTACAAGTACGGGTCGCTATCTCCAAACCTAAAAAGCAATTAACGGTGCCTGATACAGCGATCCTTTATGATCAGATCGGTTCTTATGTATTGACTGTGGATAATGATAATGTTGTGGTGACAAAACGGGTAACATTGGGCAGTGTAGAGAATGGGATGCGTGCTGTGGTCACAGGACTTTCGGCCCAAGATCAAGTCATCATTGATGGCCTGCAATACGCGACTCCCGGTAATAAGGTTGAGCCGCATGAACTGGCACAAACAAAAGATAATGATGAAAGCAAACCCAAAGATAATGGGAGCGCCAAACATTAATTTAGATGGGTCAGGGAGTATTGTTTCGGTGATCGGTACACAATGTGAGAAAACGGCAGAATGATTTCTAAATTTTTTATTGAACGGCCTATATTGGCCAATGTTATTGCGCTCCTCATCGTATTGCTGGGGGCGGTCGCTATAATTGTACTACCCGTTTCTCAATATCCTTCTATTGTTCCCCCAACCATTCAGGTGACCACTACATATCCTGGTGCCGATGCGAAAACACTCATCAAAACCGTAGCGCTACCCATTGAACAGCAAGTGAACGGGGTGGAAAACATGCTGTACATGCAATCTACCAGTACGAATAATGGTACCTATACATTGATTGTTACTTTTGCTATTGGAACGGATCTTAATTTTGCGCAAGTACTGGTCCAAAATCGCGTGCAAGCTGCAATGGCGCAGTTGCCTGATTCAGTGCAAAAACAAGGGGTGCTGGTACAGCAAAAATCTACAGCGATTCTGCAATTTATTACGTTAACGTCCAAAAATAATGAATATGATGGGTTGTTTCTTGATAATTATGCGGCAATTAATATGCAAGATGAATTATCGCGTTTACCTGGGGTAGGTAACGTAATTATTTTTGGAACTGGTACTTATGCGATGCGTGTTTGGCTGGATCCTAAAAAAATGTTGGCTTATTCCCTTAATCCAAGTGATGTTCTGCAAGCCATTAGTAATCAAAACCAAGAAGTTTCTTCTGGACAAATTGGCGCACCGCCAACTGCGGGGAAACAAGCATATCAATTTACGGTAAATGTACCGGGACAACTTGCTGACGTAGATCAATTCGAAAACATTATTGTGAAAACAATAGCGCAAAACCCCAATCAAAGTGCTAAAGAAACCAGTACGACACAAAGTGCGCAAATTGTCCGTATTCGTGATGTAGGTCGTGTGGAGTTAGGCTCTAACAGTTACAACCAGCTTGCGAGACTGAATAATAAACAGGCAGCGGCTATTGGTATTTACCAACTTCCTAATGCCAATGCCTTGCAAGTTGCTACCGAGGTACGTAAAGCAGTTGCGAAAATGGCAAAAAAATTTCCTCCAGGTATGGAATATTCAATTCCTTTTGACACCACCGTTTTCGTAAAAGCTTCTGTGAACGAGGTATATCACACTTTGTATGAGGCGGGTATTCTGGTTTTGATTGTTATTCTCCTTTTCTTACAAAACTATCGTGCTACCTTGGTACCCACTACTACAGTACCAGTGACCATTATTGGTGCGTTCTTTGCGATGCTTTTATTAGGTTATTCCATTAACTTGTTAACTTTATTTGCACTTGTTTTAGCAATTGGTATTGTGGTTGATGACGCGATTGTGATTGTTGAGGGTGTAACCCAACATATTGAACGAGGCACTCCACCCAAACAATCGTCAATTAATGCTATGGCCGAATTAATGGGTCCTATTATTGGGATTACGCTTGTGTTAATGGCGGTATTCGTTCCTGCAGGTTTTATGCCGGGCTTAACCGGTGCTATGTATGCTCAGTTTGCGTTAGTTATTGCGGCAACTGCATTTATTAGTGCCATCAATGCGATGACTTTGAAGCCTACCCAATGTGCCTTGTGGCTCAAGCCCGTTGACCCGCAGAAAAAGAAAAATATCATTTTTCGTTTATTTGATAAGTATTACTATCCTATAGAAAATTTCTATCTTCGCTTCATCGATAGGCTTGTTCATAAAAATAAAACAGTATGCATCATTGGTATTGCCCTAGTCATTTTAGCGATTTTAGGTTTAACACGTATCCCCACGGGGTTTATCCCACTTGAAGATCAGGGATATGCGATGATGAACGTGCAATTGCCCGATGGTTCCAGTTTAGGCCGCACGGAGGCTGTTTTACACGATTTAAGCGCGCAAGTATCTAAACTTGGTGGCGTAGAAAATGTGATCAGTATTACTGGGATCTCGCTTTTGGATAGCAATGCAAGCCTTGCCAATGGTGGTGTTCTTTACGTGATATTTAAAGATTGGGACGTGCGGGGTAAAAAAGAAGATTTGCTGGCGATGTACAAACAACTGAACGCGATCGCAGAAAAAACCTTAGGCGCTAAAATATTGGTTATGATCCCCCCGCCAATTCAAGGCTTAGGTATGTCTGGTGGCTTCCAAATGCAACTTGAGTTGCAAGACGGCTCATTTGATTATCAAAAATTGCAAACGGCTACAGATCAGTTGATTCGTTATGCCAGCCAGCAGCCTGAGTTGCAACGCCTGATGACTTCGTTTCGCGCTTCAGTGCCGCAGCTTGCTGCCCCAATTAATCGAGTCAAAGCAGAAGCTTTGGGCGTTTCTGTAGGCGATGCATCAAACACGTTACAGACCTATCTTGGCTCATCTTATGTGAATCTTTTTTCAAAATTCGGGCAAGTATTTCAGGTTTATGTGCAGGCAGACGCAGAGGCACGCAAGACGGTTGGTGATGTCCGTAATTATTATGTAAGAAACAAATCGGGGGAAATGGTGCCTCTGGGAACACTGACTGATATGTCGTCTACCGTAGGGCCTTCCATTATTTCGCTTTATAATTTATACCCTTCCAGCAATATTTATGGTTCGGCCGCGCCAGGTTACAGCTCAGGCCAAGCCATGGCAGTGATGGAGCGGCTCGCAAAAGAAGTTTTGCCTGCAGGTATCTCTTATGAATGGACCAGCACCGCCTATCAGGAGAAAATTGCGGGAAACATGAGTTATTATATTTTTATCCTGTCCCTCATTTTAGTGTATCTGATTTTGGCAGGTCAATATGAAAACTGGATCGCTCCTGCCGCGATTTTGTTAAGCGTGCCTTTAGCTTTAATTGGAACGGTATTGGTTTTATCGGCCCTAGGCCTTTCCAATAATATGTATACCCAGATCGGGATTTTGCTGCTTATTGCGTTGGCAGCGAAGAACGCTATTTTGATTGTTGAGGTGGCGCGAGAACAACACGAACTGCATAACAAATCCATCATGGAGGCTGCAGTAATTGGTGCTAAAACACGTTTTCGTCCTATTTTAATGACTTCGTTCGCTTTTATCCTGGGAGTTATGCCTTTAGTATTCGCCAGTGGTGCGGGCGCTAATGCACGACGCTCGATTGGGATTGCTGTATGCAGTGGAATGCTGGCTTCAACATGCCTTGCCGTGGTATTCGTTCCTGCATTTTTTGTAATGTTGCAAACTTGGCATGAAAAAAGAAAGACAAAAAAACATGCCAAACAGCAAAATTTTGGTAAAGAGGCTGAGTTTTAACCAAATATCCAAACCTTAAGCGTCTTATTTTAAATCGTAGCCTGGGTGCAGCGCAGCGGAACCCGGGATTTTACTATTCCAGTTAACTCCAGACTACCTGACTTGCAGCACCTTTTTGAATTTATATCACGTAAGGCTAAGGTAATATTTACGTGCTAAAATATAATCATAAAGCCTAAGTAGGAGCCGATGCATGGCACTCTCAAAAATTCTTAAAGATCTTATCGCTGTAGGTGAAGGACATTATCAAGAAGAATTTGGAAAACTAAGAGATGATGTCAAAATTGCAATTTATCAGAAATTACTCTTTAAAGCAGGCGAAACACCCGAGGGAAGTGACGCACGAAAAGCCTTGAAAAGTATAGATGATGGTTTCGAAGGATTAGATCCGGAAGTACGAAAAGGCATAGAAATCGAACGCAAAAGGTATGCTACAGCCAAAGCCAATGCCATTTATCAAGATTACCTATATCAAAAAGTTTTAGAAAAAGTAACCAAAGGTAAAGATCCCGTAGAACTACAAAATGGCTTGATGTTTGAGCCGCAAGGACGTTTAGTTTACGAGCTAACACTAACAATAGAAGAACAAGAAGAAGTTCTTAAGAAGATAGAAGGTTCTTTAAGTATAGAAAGTATTGAGGGAAGACATCCTATAGATATCAAACAGGGGCTTAAGCAAGTCCTTGGTGGTCGTACACCTACTGATACTACTTTATGTTCTATTGATTTAAGCGGCCCCCGTCTCCCTGAAAAAGGCGCTGAAGTATACAAGAAACTACAGGAAGAGTATAAAAAAATATATGGGGGACAGAGGGTTCTTCGTCATCAAAGAGCGAGTATTGTTGCCTCTTTTGAAGAAACTTATGCTCATATGTGTTTAATGGCAGGAACCTTTGAAAGGCGCTCCATAACCTATGGTGATAAGAATACAATTAGTAAAAAGGATTGGCAAGACATTCGCCATAAAGCAGCCTTGAAGCTCCAGGATGAAGTGGCCAAAGTTTATAAAAAAGCTGTAAAAAATGCCACTGATTCAAATGGTAAGGTTGATGTAGATAAACTTAATAAAAATTTAGCCAAAGAAAGAGTCAGATTGGCTCAATCCGCAAAAAAGATACTCATAGAAGGAGTCGTTGCGCATTTAAAAGAACACGCATTGTTATCTTTAGTATTTAATGAAGAAGGAAAGTTAATTTCAGGAAAATTAACGAAAAAAGAACAAAAGGACCTACTTCAGAAACGTCAGGATTTAGTATTTGATGAAGAAGGAAAGTTAATTTCAGGAGAATTAACAAAAGAAGAACAAGAGGATCTACTTCAGAAACGTCGGGGTTTAGTATTTAATGATAAAGGAGTGTTAACTTCAGGAGAGTTAACAAAAGAAGAACAAGAGGATCTGTTTAAGAAGCGTAGAGAATATGTTTTAGAGTACACGCAAAAACTAAGCAGTAGTTTGAATAAGCACAAATTTACTGCGCAGACGGCTACAGGATTCGATTATTTTTACACGTCTAATTACCTGCAACAGGGAATGTTAATAACCGGAACCCAACATACAGCGCATGAGAAACCTTCATTTATTCCAGGGCAAGTAGTAGAAGATCAAGCTGCTTTTAGGAGAGTTACCTATACTTATCGAGATGAAAAGGGTGCTTTACATCCTACGACCGCTGTGAGTGCGCGTATACCCTCACCAGCACTGGTTTTTCATCCCTCGATGAGTGCTCAGGATATTAAAGATGATCTTGTAAAAAAATTCGGTTTTCTCCACGAGCAAATGCGTGCCATGCGTGGAGGAAAAAACGGTCCTGTGGTAGAGAATTTATTCACTTCGTTTCATTCAGAAGCATTTGAGACTATAGGAGATAATAATAACAAACAAAGAGCCAGTGCGCTCTATATGATCCAGGCCATGCATGATTTTAACACCCCATGGAGCATACGGGTGAAAAAACTCGAAAAACAACTCGAGAAACTTGTTGAGGAAAAACCTGCAGTACTACTCGAGGAGCAACTCGATATGTCTCCAGAGGAAAAGCTTACAGCGTTCAAAACGCAACTCGATCAGCTTGAAGAGAAAAGACTTCTAACAGAAGAAGAAGAGCAATATAAGAAAAAACTTGATAAGCTAGGAGTAGAATTAGAAAATGCAAGAGAACAAGCGTTAATACAAGCTCAAGAACGACTACCAAAAAATAATTTCTTATACGTACAAAATATTGGTACCAACCGCCACACTCGGGATTTAGGTTATCGAGATGATAGAAGCATGGTTACTGGCTCTGTGGAACTGGACGATATTACTTTAAGTGCCGAAATGGCCATGCTGCACACTCTGCAAGAAAATAGTGCTTATTTAAGTCAAGAAGTAAAGGATAAAATCACTAATATCAATGCTCAAGTACTTGAGCATTATCATACTTTTTTAAACGAGGAACAGAGGCCAACATATTTCGCTGAGTCAGAAGCAGGTAAGAATTTAATTAAGGAGATCAGAGCATTTAAAAAAGGATTAGAAAGCGACTTATCGCAAGAGGATGTTGACGATTTACCTTTACTGGCTTCCAATGCTCTTGTAAGAATGATTGCCACCAACCAGCATTGGGATGTGCGCTATGGTCAACTGAGTCAAGCGCTTAGTATGTACATCGAATGGGCATCAACTGGTGGCTGTAAAAGTGGAAATGAGCGCAATCAGGATGTCATGTTACGTTTTGCTTTATTGAAAAGTATTCATGAGCGTGTAGAGCATGCTGGAAATACGGATGGATTGCAAGATCATGAACGAGCCATTTACGAGCAATTAAAAGCTTATGCTAAAGGACAAACAGCCGATCCCGATGACTTACGCGCTGCTATAGCAGTGTCAGTAAGCAAATGTAATTTACACGGTGGTGCGGCAGCAATTTCTCGAGAAGACCAAGGTGGCGCTGCGAAAGTAAGCAGCTTTTCATTCGTACAAGATATAAAAAATCCTTTCTTGCGTTGGACTGCGCGAATTGGTCTTGGAGTGTTTGCTCTAGCAACTGCACCCTTATTACTGATTCCTGCAGTTAGAAAATTCTATATCTCTCAATTAATTGATACTAATAATGCTGCAGATAGAGAAATGAACCTTGATGCTACCGGTGCAAGTAAAACCCAAGCACATAAAGGCCAAGATAAACGAACTCGTGAGGTAATTTTAGAGGTATTAAAGGAAGACGAATTCTTTAATAAGAAGAAAGGTGGGACAGAATTAACGAGCGAGGAAAAGGCTGGGTTTAAAAAAACCAAGGGATCTCATGAAAGATATGAGCTGAGCGTTAAGAAGAAAGGAGTGGAAGAGGGGCTTAATCCGCTTAATGGTAGCCCTCAGCTTATGGTAAAAACCTTTGGCGTTACAGAGGTGCCAAAACCGAAAGTGGAGGCGGCACAACAGCTTCGGTCATCAGATGAGCCTAGGATAGATGATTCCAACGACCGCCAGTTGGATTCATCAGTGGTTACAGAGTATACGAAGACTATCTAAGGACATTGACTGTCTTCTTTATGCGGTTTCCAGTTTTTGTATCGTCCTGGGGAGTGCACTGCTATTAAGTTAAGCGCCATCGTTCTTCTGCCTACGCTCCGCGGCTTGTTCCTGCGCATAAAGTGCGGTACGTAGAACGTTAGGTATATTTCATTTAAAAACATAAAGTGACATTCAAATTTCGCATGGATCGCCCAGGGCTTGTTCGCGGAGTCTGGTGAGAGTGCTCAGTTTCTGGAGCCCTAAATACGTTGCAGGGGTAGACTGAAGATTAATGGCCAGTGAGCTCTGGGTGATGGGAGTTGTTACCCAAAACATTAGATCGCTGATTCTTCTAAGTAAAAAATTCACGTTCAAAACTACAAAGACTTCTGATTTTTTCTTTTATTTCTTCAGATAATTCCGTCATAGACAGTGTACTCAGGGCCGCACTTTGATAGAAACGCTTAATCTCTGGATTTTTTATCGAATCCAAATGCAATGCGATGGTTTGGACATCGCCTCTTGCTAATGGTCCTGTGAGTGATTCTGCAATACAGGCTGTTTGTTTTAAGTTATTTAGATTCCCTTGCATTAAATTGACCATCATCCGGCGAGTTTGTTGTGTATCGATACCCGCTTTAAGAAATAATTCTTCACTACAGGATGCCAGGGTAATTAAGTAATTCGAAGCCATGCATGCTGCAGCATGATATGCTGTTTTTGCCTCGGGTTTAATGGTAATGAGATGAGCGCCTAATTGATTGAACGAGCTTTTTAACCACGCGCATACTTCAGCATCACCCTCCAAAACACAATCAACTTGATAAAATGCAGTGGGCTCCAGGTAATTTGCTTTAAATGCTTTTAAAGGATGAAAACTCGCGACCAAGCAGCCTTGTTTTTTTAATGGAGCAAATACAGCAGAACTCAATACCCCACTGCAGTGAATAACAAAATTGCCTGGCTTTAAGACATTACTATGTGCAAGTAGTTCTACTGCATTGTGAATGGCATCATCATTACAGCATATCCAGCTTACTTCCGCTTCGGGCAAGAGCGCAATTTTGTCAATTACTTGACCGAAGCCAATTTCCTGGCTCGCCTTTTGTGCGCTTTCCAAACTGCGATTGCAAATGGAAAAGGCTGAGATGAGCTGAGCTTTAAATAAGGCCAAAGCGATATTTTTACCTAACCGGCCTGCGCCTATAATGTTGCAGTTCATATTTATTTTCTTGCCTCAATAGATTGTTGGTGAGTTATCCGCATAATGATAACTTAGTAAAGGTATTAAAAATGCAATTTTAGCAAAAAACCATCACCATCTCGATGAATTATTGGTTATAATACTTTCAATTTGTCATATTGAGAATGAATTATGCCTTATTTGCTGAAGGGAAATGCAGAACAAATTTTCCATGCTTTTGGACTGGGGTGGGTCGTTGCAGAACAAAAAGATGACACAAATATAATTGGGGATTTTCCATCTGTTAATTTTCTGGGCACCATACAGCAAGCAATAAGACATTTTAGTATCTGGCGCAAACATGCTCTGGGGAAATATTATCTGCGTGGTAATATGACTGCAGGAAATTTGTCCTATTTATTGGGGAGTGAGCCACTCAAAAAAGAAGAGGAAGAGTCTGCGGTTTACCATGCGCATTTAGGTTGCCAGGATTTTGCCTACATTAATGACGTAGGAGAAAACTGCAGCATTATGGTGATGTATCGAAAGGATGACCCAAAACAGTGGGTAATCGGTTTAATGAAAAATGGCCATGCAGAACCAAAAGACAGAGAGATAGTCTGTGTATCAAGTTTTGATTTAACCCCCTTTATTAAATCACCTGATTTTGGGGTGAGCGTTTCCTCTGTGTCATCTATAGAACCTTTATTGCAGCAGATTGGTTCCGCTATTCCGGGCTTTTTATTACACAATGCAGTCCAGGGGAATAACGAGATTAACTTACGTTTTCAGCGTATTGCGCTATTGATACGAAAACTCCAAATAGAGCAAGAAACGGCACCTCTTCGCGACCCTATTTCTTTTGCTGAACTTAATTTATCCGCATTATTTGCAGAAAATCCGGCACTGGATTTGCTTTTTCAATACAAAATACCGGATGAGCTTCCTTTATCTGTTTCTCTGTTGAAGGAGCTTTTATCTGAATCCAGTCCATTACGTAAAGAAATTCGGGGAATTCAATTCACTGATGATGAACGTATTAATAAAAGTCTATTAAAAATCATCATTGTATTTTACGAAAAAGGTATTCTTGATGAACAAAACCGGAAGCTGCTTACTCATCTTGAATTGATTAGAAAATTTAGCGGCTATATGAAAGATGAGACACAAATTAAGTTACTTCCCTTTTTAATTCAACAATCCTATCCACATGATTTAATGCAACTTATTTTATCTGAGGAAGCTTATTACCGTGCTATAGACAGTTTAGTTGAGTTAGAGCCAGCACTAACAGAAGATGTTCCTAAATTTTTTAAAGAATCTGAATTTAAAAAGCGTGAAGAATTAAAATTTATTTTTTCTTTGCCTGATGAAGACTGCAGGCGACTTTGTTTGATTTTTTGGGTTAAAGGCTCTCTCTCTGAAGATGGTTATCAACAAATCGTTGCTGCAACAAAGGAATATCCATTGTTGGCTTCCAGTTTGGTGGCTTTGGACCAAACAAAAACCATTAGTATTGAAAATCTAGAAAAGCTTGCTTTAAATCCCCACCAACATTTACAAAAATCAATTGCTCATCATTTTGCTAAAGAATTTCAAGGGCTTCATGATGTAACATCGAGATTACGCAAGTTAACGCTTGATGAGTTAAAAGCCGCAAGCACTGCATTACTCCTATTAAAAAAATCAGGTATTACCGCTCCTCTTGAAACATATCACTTAGTACTAGAGAAGAATAATAAAGGACAAGCCTTACGCCTGCTTTTACCTCCATTAGCAAATGAGGTAGGTAAAATACGAACGTTATTGATGGAAGTTCTTTATAGTGGCGTAGTGCACGGGATACAGACTCAAGGCAATAAAGTCCTTGCGATAAAAGATCCAGTAGAATTAGCTTTAGCTAAAAGATTGCGCGAGCGTTTTATTTGTGTCAGACAAATGCAAGACTTAAAGCTCAGAAAAGACCTGATCGAATTGGCGGCACAAGAAGAGAGTGAAGAAGCTGAGCGGTTTCGGCAAGTTATTTTGCGAGTTGAGGCTCAATGCAAAAAAATCCATGAGCGTTTATCTGGAGCTACATCATTCAGTGAAATGCACATAAAATGGAAGGGTGCAGAAGAAGCTTATAGAAAAACATTATACACCATTTCTTATGACGCACTTATGAATCCTTATGCCGATGTGCGTCCCACATTAAAGAATGCTGAAAAAGAAATTCTTAAAATTGTCGATCCTGAAATTGAGTCCGATTTATATCGATTTTTATACAATGCCTTAGTGGTTATTGCTAATATAATTAGCTGCATCCTTTTCCTTGGCGGGGCAAATGGATATAAATACTACAAGACTGGTAATTTCTGGTTTTTTAACCAGACTCGTTCAGGAGAGGAGATACGCGAACTGAATAAGGACGTGCTTGAGCTTATCGATCTAGAGCACTCCGATGACAATGAACTGTGCTTCTCCTTAGCATGGTGTCAAATGAGTTAAATCAACGAAGCCCAAGAAAACTGCAGCCTTGGCCCGGAACAACTCTCCCTCCGGGCCAGGCATTCTTATTCAATCAGGCATGCAATTTGCATGGTGAATTGTCATTAAAAAAAGCAGACTGACATGATCTGAGGGATTATTTTTTTAGTAATACACTAAGCATTTGAATTTTAACTGTTTAGTTTCCTTGTTATCTGTTTGAAAATTATTCTTGAACTTATTGAATATTTCTGCCTAATATGAACTATTCTAAAAGGACGACTGGGATTTAATGGATTAAAAAATATGGGAATTCCAAAAAAGGCACTCACAAATAGTAAACTCACTTATGTAGAAAAAATTGCGGATAGCTCTCATGAAACATGGAAGGTTTCCTTTGAGGAAGATGGGGTTATTAAGAAGGCTTTTTTTAAAAAATTAGAGCCTAAAAATCACTATCCTGAGTTATTAGCCAAAATCAGTGTAGCAACTTCATCATTCAAAAGGTTATTTCAAGGAAAAAGATCCGCTGAAGAGCGTTTGGTATTCGGGGAATACGATCTCGAATTAATGCCAGATGATACGAAAAATATAAAAAGTGGCACCCTTTATGTTAAGTTAGAGCAAAACTTTCTCGAATACCTTGTTAAAACTCCAGATGGCTTAAAAAAGGACACCATTGCGATAAAGGATATACCAAACTTTAACCCTCAACTGCCTTTAACTATAGAGCAGCTTCAAAAGATAAAGAGTAGTATCCTGGAAATTACCTCAAAAAGGGGGGACACCCAAGAAAAAGTAATCGGTACATTATCTATTGGTGTTGAAGATTTTAAACCTTTTCATTATGCGAGTCAGGGCATTCCTATTAACAGTACTTTAAAGGAACAAGTTGCGCCCAGTGTTAAAACCCTTGTCGAAAAAAATATCATGGAACTTTTGCTTGGCAGATGGTTCCTTGATGATGATGATGCGCATCCTCATAATCTCAGCCTGGCAGGGGATATTGATTTTGATATGTTCTTCTATTGGTTCACTATTCATATGAAAGTGCCAAGAAAAGTAATTGGCATACCGAAAGAGCATGTTACTTTAACGGTTCGTGATTATGAGGCTTTTCCGAATGTTCAGCAATCAATGCCTTATCATTGGCCTCCTTATGAACATCCGGGACAAGAGACTATTCCACTAATTATGCCTGGAGTACAAGAGCAAGCGCTTAAATTGTTACCTAAAGCTTATGCAGATCCAGGGGAATTCGCGCGGCTGGCTCAGAATTCACTGGCGCAAGAACAAAAGCTTGCAGCGGCTTTAAAAGCACTATTAACCTTCCAGCCTGAACTACAACGTCAACGCTTAACAGAGCTTTTTGGTGATCTGCCTTTAAATTACACTTCTTTAGAAGAAACAGATCCCAGCTTACGGGCAAAATATGAAGAGCTGTATCCCCGCTTTTGCAATGAAAAGACGGACAAAAAATCATTTGTTGATTTTATGATGGATTTATATCAAGAACACTATGATAACTTATATCGAGTGGTAGTCTTTTACATGGGGTGTATGGACAATGGTTATGGATTACCGCTGCCGCCTACTTACTTAGCTCTTTACCAAAAACCTTCTTTTTATCGCAAGATACAAGACTGGGTCAAAAAAGAAAATGAAACAACTTATGCTAAAGAAGAAGATCTAAAGTACAAACCTGATGAATTACAAAAACGATATCATCAGGTTTGGCGTGATGCATTTGCACCAATAATAAAAGAGTTGATCCACAGTTCCTATAGACTAACAAACACAATACTTAAGGAGGCCACCAATCCTCCATATGTGCAAATTTCCGAACTGGAAAGCAAAAAAGCCACAGATGATAGTTTAACCAGTGCCTGGGAGTTATTTGGAAATCTTCCTGTGCTTTCTGCTGAAACAATTCGAGCAAAGCTTAGTGTCGATAAAGACAGTAAATTGCGTGATGCATCATTATTTTTGATTGCCTTTGTTAATGAGTTTCGTGAAATCACAAAGACCTATTATGAAAAAAAACGCCAGGATCTTACTGAAGAAGACAATCTTGAGTTTTCAAATAAACTGAGTTTACTCCATCAAACATATAACCTAAAAATTCGGCAGGCCCTGGCGAATACAACAACCCATGCTGCTGAATTTAATAGTATTGCATCAAGTCTTAAGCTCATAGCAGAACAGGTCAATTTCCAATTGCATTTGACTACTACAGACGAACTTATGGAAGAAGCATTACTGGCCGTGAAACGAGAAGTACTGCCTTTTACACATGAAGATGTGAAACAACAATATTATGATTCATTGTTTGTTTGGGCAAAAAGTCTCAAACCCGAGGAGTTGGAGCGTTATATAAATGAAATTATAGATAAAAAATATGCACCAGTAGTGACTTCGTTTTCATTCCGCCAAAGGGCTGAACCGGTGAAGGCCTATTTAAAAGTAAGCGCAAATGAAAGTGGTGATAATCGTTTGGCTTATATTTTAAGCTCAGGAACTCAGCAAGATGGAGCATTGAATACTTTACTTGTACAGGGTCTTACTCCTCTAATGTTGCAAAAGCATCCTATACCAAGTGTTGATCTTGCGATCAGAGATAAAAGTTTTGAAAAGGGAATCAATGATTTTACTCGCGATGTGGTGTTTTTTGCCAAGAAAGATAAACGATTTACTCATCCTTATAGTGATGGGGGCATCGCCATGTTGTATCGGACGATTTATGATTGGGTAGATTCCCTCACTGATAAATCATTTAAAAGCTTAATCTCTTCTTCCTTAGCAAAATATGAATCGAAAACATGGGGAAGTCTTTTGGGAGCCTCCAGACGATCAGAGGTAGAAGGTTATTTAGAGGGGAATTGTAATGCGAAAGTACTGGCTATGATCTTTATGAATGGAGGTGAGTCCTCAACATTGAATGAGTGTTTGTTTGTTAAAATAGTGGAAGCAATTAAAAAAGAAGTGAATAAGTATCCGGTAATGTTGGAAGAGCCAAAATATAAGTTAATTGCTCAGTTAAATTTGGAAGAACATACAACTAAAGCGCATTGTCTTAATAACATGAGATACCATTACGAAACGATTTCTGCTTCGCATCGACAATTACAAATTACCTCCAGTTATACTTGTTAAGAAACAATTTAAATTTACCACTATACTTCAAGTGATCACGACTCTGTTTGTGGCCGCTGGAAGTATAGGTTATGATTCCCTTTTTTTAGAATGCTGTGAGCGTTTCACATGTCTTTTGATTTAATAAAAACATTGCCCCAATATCTGATTCCTCAGCACGGATTTACCACTCTTGCCGGTTGTTTGGCTGAAGTGAAAAATGTCAACGTAAAAAATTACATCATTCAACGATTTATAAGGAAATATCACGTTAATATGAGTGAAGCTTTAATCGAAGACCACACTGCATATGCATGTTTTAATGATTTTTTTATTCGTCAATTAAAACCAGAGTGCAGGCCATTGGCCGATGCGGATATTATTTCACCTGTAGATGGTTGTGTTAGTGAAATAGGATCTATAAAGCAAGGTCAATTAATTCAAGCAAAAGGCCGTTATTATTCCGTGGCTGAGCTTTTAGCGGGTAATAACAATGTGGCTGCTCCATTTATTAATGGGCATTTTGCTACTTTGTATTTATCACCTAAAGATTACCATCGTGTGCATATGCCTATGGATGCCAAAATTACCTCGATGACCTATATTCCAGGCGCTTTATTTTCAGTTCAACCTTCAACGGTGCGAATTGTGCCAAAATTATTTGCGCGTAATGAACGACTGGTTATTTTTTGTTCTACCGAATCGGGTCCCATGGTAATGGTGATGGTTGGAGCAACCATAGTTGGAGCGATAGGAACCAGTTGGCATGGGGATATCAAACGGAGTAAGACTCGTGTTGATTTTGAATACAATCAAGAGCAAGAACAAAAGATGGCTCAGGGTGATGAAATGGGATACTTTAAATTGGGATCAACCGTAGTTTTGCTGTTTGCAAGTGATATGCAAGTACACTGGAATCCTGCTTTAAAAACAGGAAGTGCAATCCGCTTAGGTGAGGCACTCGGTGAAATTAAATAGCGCGACATGCAGTTGTTGTGTCGTTGTGTAGCCTGGGTGCAGCGCAGCGGAAGCCAGGTTTTTGAATTAAATGAGCCTCTCGATCCCGGGTTCCGCTGCGCTGCACCCAGGCTACATGCTTATCTCAAAACTTATGTTAATGCAAATAGAGTTCCCAATTTTTTATCCATGGCATTTTGATAAACAACAGAGGCAACACTTAAATCCTGTATTGACAGCCCTACTGATTTGAAAACAGTGATCTTGTTTTTGAGGTCTGCATTTTTATGCATTAACCAATCACCTATTTCAATAATATCCTCTTGTTGTAACTGCTTTTCCTGCACAGCGCTGATAATTTCACCTGCTTCGGCCATAACAGCGCTTAATTGATCAACAATTACTACAGCATGTTTTAGTACATCATTGCTGATTTCTTTCATATTGGCAGTGTGTGAGCCTATGGCATTAATATGAACATGCGGTCCTATATCATGCATGGAGATTAATGGCTCAGCACTTCCGGTTGCGGTGCAGATGATATCCGCATCTTTAACTGCTAAAGAAATGCTGTCATATACGTTGATGGCATATTGGTCTGCGAACTGAGCCGCAAATTGTTCTGCATTCTTAATATTTCTTGACCATACCGATACCTGCTTTATGTCACGTACGTTTGCTACAGCTTGGAGTTGTGTTTCTGCTTGCACTCCCGAGCCAATGATTGCAACATGAGTTGCGTCATCTGCTGCAAAATATTGAGTGGCTAATCCAGAAACTGCCCCGGTTCTTAATGCAGTCAAATAACCTGCATCCATGAGCGCCTTGGGCTCACCAGTACTGGCATCAAGTAACATGATAAAACCAGTGATAGAGGGTTTGTTGAGCGCACTATTTTTAGGAAAAATAGAAACGACCTTCAAACCTAAAGCCTTATCTTGAGCAAGATATGCTGGCATGGTCAACGTAAGCGCATCTTCCTCATCAATAGCAATTCCTGTTCTTAAAGGTAATTTAACTTGTTGTTTTGCTAATTGAATAAATGCGTTTTCCATCGCCTTAATTGCTTGACTCATGGTGATGCTTTGTTTGACTTCGTCTAAGGACAATAAGCGAAGACTCATAATGATTTAACCTCCAAACTCTTTAGTTAAAGCAGATAATAAAGTTGGGTATTTGAAGTTAAATTGATATTCTGACAATCGTTGAGGTGCAACGGTTTGTCCTGACAATAATAACTCCTCACCCATTTGACCAAATAAAAGTTGTATAATCCATGCCGGCATCCATAAAAAAGCAGGTTTTTTTAATACCTGAGCAAATGTTTTAGTAAATGTTTTTTGCGACACAGACTCCGGTGCTACTAGATTCACTGGGCCTGTAATTTCTGGGTGCGCTAGCAAAAACATGATTGCTTCCACATGATCGGTACTATCAATCCATGCTAAAGGTTGTTCTCCAGAACCAATTACCGCCCCCATTCCATAGCGGGTAGGCAATTCCAGTTTTTTTAACATTCCTCCGCCCCGCTTTAGAACCACGCCAAAACGCATGAGAGTAACAGGCATACCCATAGCAAAGCCTTTTTTTGCAGTATCTTCCCATTGAGTAACCAGTTGGTTTGCAAAACTGGTTTCAGGAGAGTCGATGGGTGGGGTTGTTTCGGTAAATGTAATATGGTCTTGTGCCAGTTTTTTCTGCAAACCATAAATGCCAACGGCACTTGCGTTATATAAGTGAGGTTTTTTAGTGTCGGCTTTTATACCCCAAAGAACTAATTGGTTGGTTGTTTCAATTCGACTTGAAAGTAGCGTTTCTTTTGTTTTAGCACTCCACCGATGATCGGCAATATTTTCACCAGCCAAATTAATAATTACATCAAATTCATTTGGGTCTAATGTATTTAGCTTATCCCAAGTGGTTCCATGAACTGTACTTGAAAATGTACGCTTAATTTTTTCCTCATCTCGCCCTATGACATAAATTTCGTGTCCAGACTGAAGTAACTCTGGCACTAAAGTTTGACCAACTAACCCTGTGCCACCACTAACGATAATTTTCATGAGATCTCCCTATAGAATGGGCCTAATAGGATCTGTTTTACATTTCTACTCTCTTGGTCTAAATAGCCTGATTTTTTGCGCTCCGATGCACACATACTCCGTGTATGCTATGCTTCGGTACTCAAAAATCAGACTATTTTGACTCAAACTAGCGAAAAAATGTAAACAGATCCTAATAATACCTGAAGTGAATTAATTTTAATCTACCTATGTAAAAACAGCTTACACAAAAATGACTTGTGTGATTTGTTTTAGAAAAACATAACATTTATGTCTATCCTTTTATTAATACATTTAAGGGAATAACTATCATGCCCAATAAAAGTTTAACTGGAATAATCGGAATGAGCAGTATATTATTTTCCACAATAGTATTAGCCTCCTCTAGCAAGAGCGTGACTAAAGATGAATGGTTAACCTCTTTTAAAGAGCAAGCTCCAGCGAAAATGTGCCGGCAATTAGTAGATGATCCGAAGACGAATAAACTGCTTGTAAACGCTAATATAAGCTATGATAAATGTGTGGCATTAATTTCAGTAAGTTTTGATAAATGTAAAACAAAATTTTATTCAGAGTTACCCGTAAATATAGACAATAAAAATGCATCAATATGGGGCAACAACTTAGGGAAGTGCATTGGTACAGATTTTTTCTCGAATAACCTCGCGGTTACTTCTCAATCAACATCTGCACCACCAGCCACCACTTCGCCAACAACAACGAAACCAAGTGGGACTAACCCATAAATTAAATGAGCAGAATATTAAAGTAGTTTAAAGTTTTAAAAAAACCATTATTGGTACCGAGAAGAGGACTCGAACCTCCACGGAGTTGCCTCCACTAGCACCTGAAGCTAGCGTGTCTACCAATTCCACCACCTCGGCATTGTGGCGCTAAGTTACTCATATTTTGTTGAACTGTCAATAGACCCTAGATAACTTTCCCCTGACTAGTTGTGGAATAAGGCGTTCCTGCTTTTAAAATACGCTCTCTCACCCCTTGCCAACCCTCTGTTTCAGGAGGAAGTTCGATTGCAATGGTTTGAACATCAGCCGTATCCGCTTTTCTTAATTGATAATATAAGTCAAAGGCCACTTTTTCAGGGTGATCTGCCAAAAGATGAAAATGATCTTCACGGATGTTCATTGGTCGTTTGCTTGCAATAACATATACTTCATCTGGATTTTTTTGACAAAAATCTGCAAGAGCTTTATAGCTGACAAAATAATATAAGCTTTTTTGTGGTTGGTAATGGTTTTCCAGCTTCCCGGGAACACGTAAAGTATTCTCAAGGTGCAAGGAGGGGGTCGCAATCACTTCGGCTATAGTTTTTTCATCAATAAGCCCATGACGTAAAATTTGATAGTTTTCTGCATGAGTCGCATCAATGATGGTCGATTCAATGCCTACACTACAACGCCCCCCATCTAATATGGTTAACTCCAGGTTAGGAAATGATTCGCTAACATGGTGTGCGGTAGTAGGACTCACTTTCCCAAAGGGGTTGGCTGAAGGGGCGACCAGTGGGATGCCTAATTTTGTCAATAATTCCTGGGCTATGGGGTGGGCTGGACACCTGATGGCTACAGTAGTCTGGCCACCCGTAATTAATGGATTGATTTGATCGTGTTTGCAATGCAAGACAAGAGTTAAAGGACCTGGCCAAAATTTATTAATGAGTTGCTGTGCATAAACAGGAATATCTTCGACCAGGGTACTGAGATCCCAGTTTTGTGGGACATGCACAATTAAGGGATGATTTAATGGTCTATCCTTCATCACAAAAACTGTTCTAATGGCCTTTTCATTATTAATAGGCGCGGCTAACCCATAGACAGTTTCTGTAGGGATGGCTACAGGTTTTCCTTTATGTAATTCATTGATAACCTGATCAATATTGGTGGTAATTAAAGGCATATACCAGTCATAGATTTTAAAACCCTTTATTTTTACACAAATTTCAAGAGAAATCAGTATTTTTGCGTTTTCAATTTTCCCCACATAGAATAACTGTACTTATATAGAGAGATATCAGGAATTGTGTTGTGTTACTTAATTTACTAGAAAAAACAGTGGATGGTTATTTTGCCATCATTCCCAGGCATAAACCCTCGATAGAAATCATTAAGTCTGCTCGTTTGATTGCACATAGAGGCGCCCATAATCATGCACAGGGTATTGTTGAAAATACGCTTGCTGCATTTAAATTGGCGCAAGAGCTGAAATGCTGGGGAATTGAATTTGATGTGCGCACAACAGCAGATAAAGTACTGGTGGTAAATCACGATGCTACTTTAAAACGTCTCTGGAAACATGATCTAACCATTGCTGACCTGAGCTTTAAGGAGTTACGGGCTTTGGTTCCTGATGTGCCTACACTTAATGAGGTTGTTGCTGCCTACGGGAAGAGCTTGCATTTGCTTATTGAATTAAAAGCGCCTTTTCAAGACGAGGATATTTTAGTAGAAGCTTTAAATGGGTTATCTGCTGGTGAAAACTACCACTTGTTAACTCTGGATTCTGCAATTTTTTATTCATTGTCACAATTTCCCAAGAATGCTCTTTTGCTGGTTGCATCACATAATAATGTGAAGCAATTTTGTAATGTCAGTTTAAATGAGAATTATGGTGGTATACTAGGCCATTATTTTTTGATCAACAACAAAATAATTAGCCGATTCAAAGCGGCCGAAAAAATTGTCGGTGTGGGTATGGTAGATTCTAAATACAGCTTATACAGAGAATTAAATCGAGGAATAAACTGGCTTTTTACCAACCGTGCAGACGAATTGACTGTTTATTTGCGTCATTTTTAACAAGTAATAGAACTCATATCCTTTTGTTTTTTAAAACGGCATCTTAAGTTCAGCTTGTAAATAATATTGACCGGTTGCAATAGATATGTTCTGATAGAAATCAAATAGTTGTCGATATTTTGATATGGGATCATTCATTTTTATTAGGCCCACTTTTGAAATTTGCCGCAGAAATGCAAGTAAACACACGTGAAACTAAAATGCAAGTCATGTTTTGAACGAGGATAATTTTGTTAAAAGGGATGTAGCTATGGGATGGGCGGATAGGTTTTGGACGGCAACCAATTGGGTTTTAGATACAACAGTACATGCGGTGGCAGATACCATGAACACTTGCGGTACACTGGCATGTACTCTCGGCGGAGCCGCCTATGCACTTTCTAATGTACTTCCCTTACAGGAAGTCAATGCCTCATACTATGGGGGGGTTCATGCTGTCGGGAATTTTTCTCTAGGAATTAATATTACCAACTTGGATTATGTTTTTCCTGAGTGGCTCCCTGGCTCTTACAGTAATCATGTAAATAGTGATACTCCTGCTTATAATCTGACTGAATATGTCAGCTTAGGAATGGTTAACTCAATTGGTACTCTATGTATTGGTTCAGGCATTGCCTTAAAAACTTTAGGCGTCAATATTAATCACTGGCAGGAAAGCAGAGAGGAACGACGTTATTACGCTCACAGTAAAGGAATTCAAGTTAGCAATCCTCGGCTGAAAGAATATCTTTATGTGAGTGCAGAAGCCTTTAGCAACTCAATATCTACAGTCATGCTCAGTAATGCAGTTACCGCAGCAACCCTCTATTTTGCAGGCAAGGTCTTCCCTGATTTTACTTATCCTCCTAATGGAAAAGAAAAAGTATATGGGGAGCATTATAATGGTGCAGTGATAACCGAGCCTTTTAACGTATCAATCGATTTAGGTGTGAGTAACTTTACCGTTCCTCTATATTTTGGAAATTTAGACGTTTTGCTAAAAAAAGCAGTTGATGCAGCAGTAAATGTTACTTATGGCGGAGGTTTTTTCTTTAAACCGAGCGGCGCTACGCAAACCCCTTCTTTTACCGTTACGGAGACAGTTTCTTCGACAGTGGGCGCAAGTGCTTATCTGGCAAGTAATTTTTTTGCTACTAAATCCAGACAACTGCATTCTGAAAGAATACATGAGGCGGAAGCAAATGCTTATACCTTGTTCAGTTCTATGAAGTAGCGGCAGTGAAACAAAAAAACAATCTCATGTCCCAGGAAGTGGGTTAACGTTCAATAATCGCTGCAACACCCATCCCGCCTGCAGTGCAGACACTTAAAAGGATACGTCCTTTGCCTTTATTAGCAAGTATTTTGGCTGCCGCACCAACTATTCGCCCTCCAGTAGCTGCGAATGGGTGACCAAGGGCGAGACTTCCTCCTTTGACGTTCATTTTTTGCGTATCAATGCTTCCTAAAGGTTTCTTGAGATTCAAAATTTTTTGGCAATATTCAGCAGATTCCCAGGCTTTTAAAGTACAGAGTACCTGTCCGGCAAATGCTTCATGAATTTCATAATAATCAAAATCCTGCAATTTAAGTCGATTTCGTGCTAACAAACGCGAAACGGCAATGGTTGGAGCCATTAATAGACCTGCGCCGTGTACGAAATCTACTGCAGCTGCTTCACAGTCCACAAAATAAGCGAGGGGTTCTAGTTGATGTTTTTTTGCCCATTCAGGGGTGCTTAGTAAAACAACGGAAGCTCCGTCAGTGAGTGGGGTAGAGTTTCCCGCGGTCAAACTGCCTTTGTCTGATTTGTCAAAAGAAGAGTTTAAAGCAGATAATTTTTCCAAAGATGTATCTTTGCGGGTGATTGTATCCCGTTTTAAGGAATCAAGTGGTGCAATCAAATCCTCATAGAATCCTTCATCATAGGCTTGTACGGCATTTTGATGGGAGCGAAGAGCCAACGCATCTTGCTCCTTACGGGAAATTTGCCATTCTTTAACCATTAATTCACAATGTTCGCCCATGGATAAATGTGTTCGAGGTTCACGTACTTCCGGGATTTCCGGTTTTAACATACCTAACCGGAACTCCTTAAGCAGCTTCAGTTTTTCTTTAAATCCTTTAGCATTTTGAAATTTGATTAAAAAATGAGTCAACCTTCTTTGGCCAATTAATGGAATATCTGAATTAGTATCTGTCCCTCCACCGATACCTGCTGCGATTTGTCCACTGGCAATTTTTAGCGCAATCAGGTTAACTGCTTCTAAACCAGTACCACAGGCACGCTGTATGGTTAATCCAGGAGTTTCAGAAGAGAGGGAACTGCCTAAAACCGTTTCACGAGCAAGATTCCAGTCAAAAGGATGATTCATAATTGCTCCGGCAATAAAATCACCTAATAACTCACCCTGGAGCTTGTTTTTATTGATGAGATCAGCTAAGGCTGTGCCTAGCAAATCCTGATTGGACTTTCCCAAATAGTAGGTTTGTGATTTGACAAAAGGAGTGCGAGAACTGTCAAGAATAGCCACTTTATCTTTGAAGCTCATGTTAGGTCCTTTTTTGCATATGATTTCTAAGATTAGACTAAAAAATAACTGGGTTTCTTTAGAATTATAGTCTATCTTGTCATTAATCAGGCTGGGTTTAATCAAAGAAAAAAATTTACGCCGCACTTTCAAATCAAGAATTAAAAACAGGGAGGTTCTTATGTATACCTTGTACTCATTTGGTACGCCTAATGGTATTAAGCCGACAATTATGCTGCATGAATTGTCTCAATCTTATACGCTTAAATTAATTGATATTTCTAAAGGAGAACAGTTTAATCCGGAATTTTTAAAAATTTCACCGAATAATAAAATCCCTGTTTTATATGATTCACAAAAAGATTTTTATTTGTTTGAAAGCGTTGCTATATTGGAATATCTTGCAGAAAAGCATGGTAAGTTTTTACCTGAATCATTGGCAGAGAAATACACTATTTTGCAATGGTGTTTTTTTCAAGCGGCCCATATAGGGCCTATGTTTGGTCAGTTAGGCTATTTTCATCGTGCCACAGAAAAGGTTCCCCATGCACTGAAACGTTATGCAGACGAAAGTGATCGTTTGCTTGGTGTTATGGAAAAACAATTGACCCAATGTTCATATATAGGTGGTGCGGATTATACTATTGTGGATATGGCAATTTGGCCTTGGATTTACTGTTTTCAAATTTTTTACCAGCAGACCATTGACGAGCAGCGGTTTGCTCATTTACTGGAGTGGTATCAACGAATTAGCGAGCGTGCAGCAGTCAAAGCCGCTTTAGAGGCATATAATTTGACTTTAGAAGGTAAAAAGGAATAAGGCACGGTATTTTAAATACGCTGCAGTTTATGGAGCATCTTAAAAATCCCCCCTCCAGTTAAGCAAAATATGAGGAGAGGGGAGGGAGATAGGAGTCATATTACATAGTTGCTTCGAGTGATGTTCTAGGGTCTGTTGCCCCAAGAACTGGTACTTCTTGTTTTAGCGCGTAAAATCCATTTTTAGTCAATAACTCGCCAACTGGAGTTATTTGGGGGGCTTGATCTGAAGGTGTGCTTAGCGTTTTAAGTGTGTCTATGTGTTGCTCCTGTATTTTAAGGAGCTCTTGATAGCGCGTGTTGGAGCTTTCCAATTCTTTTTGCGTCAGGGCAAGCTTGCGTTCCGCGTCACAGATGCGATCAGCGATTAATAGAAAACTTGATTCTTTATCCTTTATGAAGAGATCCAGTTTTTCCTGAAACGCCAGGCGTTGTTCTTCATTGCCAATGGCAGAGGTTGATAGTTGCGATATAGTGGAGTGCAACGTATCTATCATTGATTTAGCCCGCTTAAGATCCTCTCCAAGTTCATCGCGTACCTTTCTAACCTCAAGAACTTTTTCTGCTAATTCTTTTTGGCTGTTGCTGTATGCTTCAGTAATACGATCTAGTTTCTCTCGGTTTTGTTTTAAAAAATCAGTATGTTGCGTCACGCCTTCTTTGAGTACGCCAGAGACTGCTTCTAATCCATCTTTGGTTTCACCTAATGCTATATTTACTTTGGATGCAGCCATAACTTGTTTGTCTATCTCATCAATTTGCTTGCTTAATGCGTCGATATTTTCTACAAGTCTTGCATTTTCTTTGACAAATTTTTGAATTTCTACTGCTAATTGTTGGCGAATAATATCCAGGGCATTAATGGTTAACTCAAGAAGATCAGCCAGACCTAAAATACCTTTTTGCAAGCTTTCGACAGCGCTGGTGCTGCATTTATGATGATCATCAAGAATGAGACCTCCAGCGGTATAAGTAACGGCAGTAACCCCACAAACGGCCAAAAGAAAACCAATATGTGCCACGATGCCAATGATTAGCGTAGGAACTGTTAAGGCGACACCCCCAATAATTTTTTGCCAAAGAGGTAACGCACCCCAGTACTCTGCCGCACGTGAGAAAATACTTGGATTTTTTTCCATGCTTTTAACTGTTTCTTGCAGGCTTTTTCTGATTTGCTCAAATATTTCTTTGGTTATAGTAATTTTTTGGAGTTTGTCTTGTTCGGGATCGGCATCGGAATTAATGCGTTGTAGTTTGGTTTGTATTTCTTCTATCGGTATTTTTTGTAATTCTTCTTGATCTATTGCTTTGGGAGTATCGATCTCGATAAGCAGTTGAAGCTCTTCTTCATTGGTAGCCATGTGAATTCCTTTTTCTGTTGAATAATCTTCCTGTGACTACTATTTTTAACCAGAATAATATAAAAAGACAAGGAAAAATTTATTTTGGAACGAGTAACGGTTTGCTTAAGTAACTAAATTATTCTTTAACGAGTGCGAAAAAATTCATTATACATTATTAGTTGGACTAAAAAGCCCAACTAATGTAAGCATGTTTACACATAACTCTTTCTGTAGCTAGAGCCATGCTCTTCTTCACTACCGCAAGAAGACATGCACTCATCAACTTTTGCAAGACCAGTTACAACACCAGTTGTAAGACTACGGCTTATCAAATAAGTGAGTGCTAGTGGGAATATAACCGCGGTAAATACAGCGGCAACAACTGCAACTGCAGCACAAACAGCAGCAACAATACCTGCTTTTGCAGCAAAAATTAGTGCATCGTGTGCTTTTGCTTTTGACTCTTCATGATCTTTGCGTAAGCCATCTAAACTATAACCGGCTGCAAAAACTAAGCTACCAAGTGCGGTTAGTGTTGCGCCAGCGGCACCAATCACTGCAGCACCAGTAATAAGCGCCGAAGCTATAGGTAAGCCTAAAGGAGCAGCGGCAACAATGCCGAATTCTTTTTTGCTATCAAAGGGAGTGAAAAATCCGTGAAAATTCTTTTTTGCAAATTCATAACCTTGAGATGCTTTCAATTTAATGTCAGTTGTAATTTTCTCTTTTTGCTCTGGAGTACCCAAGAATAAATCAAAATATGAGCCTTCATCATTTTCTTCTTCAATGGTTACATGTTGAGGAGATGTTTGGGAATAACTGGTGGGGTATTGAGTGTCTTCGCTGTTATATTCCTCGTCTCTGTATCTTCTGTCATCTCTGTTAAATTTTGATTCCATAGTGGCACCCCTAGGGTTGATTAAATTCGAGCCATGCTATTTAAAAAAAGGCTACAAGTCAAGTTGTGTTTATGCAAATTTTTGATTATTTTAGTCGCACTTGACAAAAATAAAATGGTTTTTTTATGACTTTTAGTATTGGCCAACGCTGGATAAGTAATACAGAAACACACCTCGGTTTAGGGATCATTATTGATTTGAATGGGAGACAGGTGAGCGTAAGTTTCCCCGCTGCTGACGAAGAACGTATTTATTCTACAGACAGTGCCCCACTGAGCCGTATCATTTATAAAGAAGGTGATGAAATCACTACATCGAGCCAACAAAAGATGTGTGTTACTCATGTTGAAGAGCGCCAGGGATTGTTTTTTTATACAGGAGTAGATGACGCTGGCAATGAGTTTCAGATCAGTGAACTTTCCCTGAATTGTTTTATCAAGCTTAATACTCCAGAACAGAGACTTTTTAGTGGTTTACTTGATAAATTAAATACCTTTAAATTACGAATAGATACTTTGCATCATGCCAGCAGATTACAGCAATCTGGGGTTAGGGGATTATTGGGTTCACGAACCAGTCATCTGAAACATCAAGTGTATATTGCTAGCGAGGTAGCACAACGCCATGCTCCAAGAGTTTTGCTTGCAGATGAAGTAGGGCTCGGCAAGACCATAGAAGCAGGCATGATTATTCATTATCAACTAGGTACTGGCCGTGCCCAGCGAATATTGATTGTGGTACCCCAAACTTTGACTCATCAATGGCTTGTCGAGATGATTCGTCGTTTTAATTTGTATTTCTCAATCATCGATACAGAGCGCTATGAACTTGTATATGAGTTAGAGGAAGAAGAAGGGATGCAGCTCGGTACATCACAAGAGAATCTTTTTGAAAACGAGCAATTGGTTTTATGCAGCTTGGATTTTCTCATGGAAAATGAAAAAGCACGCCAACAGGCGATGGCCAGTCAGTGGGATTTGCTTGTTGTCGATGAGGCACATCACTTACATTGGTCCGAAGAAGAAAAGAGTCCTGAGTATGAATGCATTGAAGAATTAGCAAGACAAAGCAAAGGTTTATTGCTTTTGACTGCAACACCAGAACAAGCAGGAATTGCCAGTCATTTTGCTCGCTTAAGATTGCTTGATCCTTCACGATTTTATAATTTTTCTGCATTTAAAAAAGAAGAAGAAGGGTACCAACAAATCAATAAACTTGTGCACGAATTGATGGCTTATGAGGAACAGACGCCGGCAGATGCCTTGAGTGCGGAACATAAGTCTCAGCTGGAAGCTTATTTGGGCGAGATAACAGGCTTAAGTATGAACCAGATCATTAAAGACTTATTAGATCGCCACGGAACAGGGCGTGTTTTATTTCGCAATACCCGGGCAGCGATTCAAGGCTTCCCTGAGCGACGCGTGCATCCCTGTCCTTTGGAATGTTCCGAGATTTATTCTTCTATGGAGGAACAAAAAGGTCAAAGGAAGCTTTATCCCGAGCAACTTGTGAATAAAGAGATATGGCTTGAAAATGATCCTCGAGTAATGTGGTTAGTGAATAAAATTAATGAACTGCATCCCCAAAAAGTTCTTCTTATTTGTGCCAAGGCAAATACAGCGATTGCTTTAGATCAGTATTTAAAATTAAAGAGAGGAATTCGCAGTACCTCGTTTCATGAGGGATTATCTATTATCGAACGAGATCGTTCTGCCGCTTATTTTGCAGAACAAGAAAATGGCGCCCAAGTACTCGTTTGTTCTGAAATAGGAAGTGAAGGCCGGAACTTCCAATTTGCCCATCATTTAGTATTGTTTGACTTACCATTAAATCCTGATTTGTTGGAGCAGCGCATCGGTCGGCTCGATCGCATAGGTCAGCGGCATACTATTGAAATTTATGTCCCTTATCTGTTGAATACCGTACAAGAGAAATTGTTTCGTTGGTATCACGAAGGGATTAACTTATTTACCAGGAGTTGCTCTATTGGTTTTACACTTTATGAAGAATTTGAAAATGAATTACTGCCAATTCTTGATACAGTCGATACAAATCCGCAAGAGCTCGAAAAACTAATTTTAGAAACAAAAACACGCGCGGAACAAATTAATCAGGCACTTCACGAAGGCCGGGATCGGTTATTGGAATTAAATTCCTGTAATGCACCTCAAGCAGAGGCACTGATTGCTGCCATAGAGGCAGAGGAAAATTTTTTGGAATTGGAAAATTATATGGCGCAAGTATTTCAGGAGTACGGTATTGACCATGAGTACCATTCTGAAGCTACGGAAATATTGCGCCCAACGGATCACATGAAAACAAGTCATTTCCCAGGGTTAAAAGAAGATGGGGTTACGGTGACCTATTCTCGTTCTAAAGCTCTGGTGCGTGAGGATGTCGAGTTCTTAAGCTGGGAACATCCTATGGTCAGCGAATGTATGGAAATGATCCTGGATTCCGAGTTGGGAAATGCAACTTTGGCTACTATTTCTATAAAAAGCATAAAGCCTGGAACATTATTTTTGGAATCATTCTTTACGGCCCATTGTGCCGCACCAAAAAATTTGCAATTAGATCGCTTCTTGCCGCTTACACCGATTCGTGTGCTCATGGATGTTTCTGGAAAGAATCTTTCCAGCATTTTGGATTACAAACAATTAAATCAAATGTGTGAGCCTGTTAAACGTCATTTAGGCTACCCGATTATTCAGCAGATCCATGCTGATCTTGAGTTCATATTAACCCAGAGCAAAAAAGTGGCTGAAGGACAACTTCAAGAGATCATCAAACACGCTACAAACCAGATGAAAGAGAGCATTACCCATGAAGTAAATCGGCTTGAAGCTTTAAAGAAGATTAATCCCTCAATACGTGAAGATGAGATTGCGTTTTACAAAAAACGGCTTATTAAAAGTGAAGAGTTCATTCACAGTACCACTTTAAAGTTGCAAGCGCTGCGAGTGGTTATTAATAAAGTCTGATAGTTTTTAATAGGCTGGGCTATTAAGTAATTGTAGCTTTGCTCCATCAAGGCTACTATCGCTAGCCCTTCATCAAAAGAATTAACTATAGCTTGCACCCAGGCGATTTTTGACATCATTCCAGGCGCGTGTAGAATGAAGGATATTTCTTCATCTGAATCTTTGCACAGACTTATTAATTTATGGGAAATTACCTAGTTCTGTATTTTTTTATTTTACTTTTTATCTCAGCATTTATTCATCACTTTTATAAAAAAAGTTCCTCGTGTCAAACTGCCGTCGGCAGCATAATCATGGCTATTGGTATTGCCGGATTTGATGTGTTGCCGCAACTTCAATTTGTAACCCCTTTACTGAGACAACTCATTATTCTGGAGTTGTTCATTATCGGACTTTATTTAATATGCTTTTTCATTAAGCACACCATAGAGGGAGGCTTTAATCTGTTTACTGCACGTGCAATAAATCAATTTGGTATTGGTACCTGGGTGGCAGGTTCTTCAATATTAGCGATATTGTTTTTACAAGAATTGCCTTTATGGCACAGTATAATTTGGGCATGGGCCCTTTGTGCATTAATCATTTGGCCAATCTACATCGGTATTTCTTTTATTAATTTGCGGCATATTTTTTTTAAAAAAATAAAGCTGCATACAGGAAATATTTTACTTCTTACCGTCAGTACTCAAGCCTTAGCTTTAATCACCCATAGATTATTCGCCCCCCCTCTTTTGATAACTCAGCTATTAATTATTTTGGGTTATCTATTCTATATAACCGGAATAATAATTATTGGAAAGTACCTGATTTCATGCTCGAAAAAACGTTTGTTTTTAGGTTGGAGCAACGGAAACAGTATTATTCATGGTGCTTTGTCTATCTCTGGATTGGCAAGTACTGATACCCAGGCTTTTGATGCTAAGGTAATTCTTAGTACCTGGAGCCTTGCAACGGGGTTATTATTTTTTGTTGAGGGAATGGGATTAATCAAAATGTATTATCGAATAAAAATTGCAGGTTTTATTGAGGGTATTTTTGTTTATAATCTTTCGCAATGGACGCGAATTTTTACTTTAGGAATGTATTATTCGTTTTCTCTTGCTTTATACAAACAAAATGGATACACAAATTTTATAATAGATAATGTTGTGATGTATGGAAAATATATTGTATTAATAATTTTGTTGTTTGAAATATTTATTTTTTTACAGGATAAGTTGAGTAAGATGACCCGTTAAAAGTTACTCACTTGATATTCTTGAATTGTGTAGTTCAAAGGGAAGAGTCTATTCATGAATCAGCAGATAAAAAAAATTGCAACGGACCTTTTGCATTCAGCAGGAATTACTCCCAATGGAAATGAAGATTGGGACATTCAAATTAATAATGAAGAATTCTACCAGCGAGTTTTTAATGAGGGTTCTTTAGCACTTGGTGAATCATACATGGATGGATGGTGGGACTGTAAAAGTCTCGACCAATTTTTTACCCGTATTCTCCAGGCCCAACTTGACCAGAAAATTAAATCTGATAAGTGGTCATGGCCAAAATTAATTTGGCTCAAACTGATTAACCATCAATCAAAAAAGCGTGCCTTGGAAGTGGGTAGAAAGCACTATGACTTGGGAAATGAATTATTTAAATCCATGCTCGATAGCCACATGAATTACACATGTGGCTATTGGAAAAATGCAAATGATCTAGATACCGCGCAATTAAACAAATTGGAGCTAAGCTGTCAGAAATTAAAGCTTGAACCAGGAATGCATGTATTGGATATCGGCTGTGGTTTTGGTGCTTTTGCAAAATATGCTGCAGAACATTATGGAGTCAGTGTTGTTGGAATTACTATATCCAGAGAACAGTTTGATTATGCAAAACAAAATTGTTCTGGTTTACCTATAGAAATTCGCTTTCAGGATTATCGCGACCTTCATGAACAATTTGATTGTGTTGTGTCTTTAGGAATGTTCGAGCATGTCGGTTATCGAAACTACCGCACTTACATGCAAAAAGTTCGTGATTGCCTTAAAGGCAATGGTTTATTTCTGTTACACACCATTGGTGGAAATGAGACTACAAAAGCAGCAGATCCCTGGATTAACAAATATATTTTTCCTAATGGGATGATTCCCTCCATGGAACAAATCAGCCACGCCTCAGAAGGATTGTTTGTCATGGAAAATTGGGCTAATTTCGGGGCATACTATGATCATACTTTAATGGCGTGGAATGAGCATTTTGAACAAAATTGGGAGCATTTAAAAAATCAATATGACCAGCGGTTTTATCGGATGTGGCGCTATTATTTATTAGCGTGTGCCGGTACTTTTCGTGCGCGAACGAACCAGTTATGGCAAATTGTTTTTTCCAAAAATGGTATTCCAGGAGGATATCAGGAGCCTTTATTTACAGGAATAAAAAAAAGAGGATCTGAAAACAAAAAAACGATATCGGATCTCGAATTATCTTGATCGAAAATAAAGAGGGATACCGCATAGTGATATCCCTCAAGCATCACTGCCATTAAGTTAAGTGAGTGGTTCATGACCTTCTCTACGTTCGTCCCCCAAACACGTTGCGGGGGCGAGACGCAGGCAAGATATTCCTTTATTTAATGGTGTTGTTAGTGTTTCTTGGCAAAAACCATACGCAAATGACTGTTAATTGTCTCGATTGCATTACGACATGCCGGGGTATCAGCAAGATCATTTAACATAAGAAAATCATGAATTGTGCCGTGATGACGAAGTCCAGTAACTGGTACACCTGCTGCATTAAGCTTGTGTTCATAGGCTTCACCTTCATCGCGCAATACATCACATTCACCATTGATTACCAGTGCAGGCGGCAATCCTTTGAGTTGCTCAATCGATGCTTGCAAAGGACAGGCAGTTATTTCTTTTCTTTTTGCCTTATCAGGTAAATAATTGTCCCAAAACCATTGCATTGCTTTTTTAGTTAACCAGGGACCCTCAGCGAATTCTTTGTAAGAATCATTTTCAAAATTGGCATCAGTCACAGGGTAAATAAGTACTTGATAATCAATTTTGGGGCCACCGCGTTCTTTGGCAAGAAGCGTCATAACTGCGGCCATGTTTCCGCCAACGCTATCACCAGCAACTGCCAAGCGAGAAGAATCAAGATTCAATTCTTTTCCATGTTCTGCAATATATTTCAATGCAGTATAATCTTCTTCAATTTGGGTTGGGTATTGTGCTTCTGGAGCCAAAGAGTAATTGACAAATATGATCGCTGCATGAGCACCTACGGCAAGCTCACGAACAAGACGACCATGAGTTTGCCAATCACCAAAAACCCAACCTGCACCATGATAGAACATGACTACCGGTAGTTTTTCTTTTGAGCCTTTGGGACGAACAATTCGAATGTCTAATTTACCTTTAGAATGTTGAATAGTACGATCTTCAATATCCACATCAGCTGTTTCTTTTCCTGAAGGCAATTCTTGCAATTTGTCAAAAATGGCCCTGCCTTCTTTTACCGGAAGATCATAAAGTGGTTTACCGCCAGCTTTCTTGATTTTTTCAACGAAAGCCCAGGTTTTTGGTTCTATACGTTTACTTAGATCCATTTTACTTGTCCTCATGGTTGAAGTTTAAAAACACAATTTCACTCTTTTTTTTAAATATGAAATCAAGCCGTCACTTTTGTTAATAGGACAGAATAAGTATAGACAATTTGTAAACTTTTTGTTTGTTAAAAAACTAAGGGATTTACTTAAGGTCTTATAATGAGATAGAAGAAATACTTGACGGATGTAATGAATAAATAAGCTAAGGAACTCAAAGTCTTGTCTGTTCTGTGGTCAACCCTAGGAGAATCTCACAAGCCTGCCCACTGCGCTTTATCCGCAGTGGACAGGAGATAGCGGACTTGGATTAAGTTGAATAAGTTGGATGCTATTTTGTCAGTAATTTTATTATTGATCAAATTGAATTGTATTGTTTCATTACCTTATATTTGATATAAACAGTTCACAAGTAAGGATGTTTTGTAAAATAAAGGGGATTTCGATGCTGAGACAAAAAAATAATCCAGAAAGACTGCAAAAACTCACGGAACCGCGTTTTAAGCGTCAACTATCAATTTTCTATAAAGCTCCAGACGGTAGACTTACTTCCGATGATCCTAATTCTTATACAGGGGAAGAGCGTGTCGCTTATCAAAACGCCCTGCTCAATCAATATGGATGGACTGGTTATGCGGATGGAATTTTAGCAGAAAGGAAAAAAAAACCTGGCTTTTTTGCTCCTCAAAAGAAAGAAAGTAGTGATGAATGCATAGCTTTTGAGCCAGCCCCTTCTTGATTTAATAAAAGGGCAAGCTTTCTAACTGTTCTGAAAAATATCTAAGCGATTAGCTCCACTTAAAAAATTGTAGAGGCAACAAGGATGCAAAAGGATACGCTAACACCAGCTCTTCCCAAAGAAGTGCTCCATGAGTTGATTCAAGCCAATGGCTTTTTTCCCAATAATCCGCGTTATCCCTTATTGATTTACAAACAAACGTTTGCCACAAATCAATCACCACAAGCTATTCAGGATTTGTTACTGAGAAATCATTGGGGTAAATCATGGGTTGATTCGATTTATGACTATCATCATTATCACAGTACCACACATGAAGTATTAGTTATGATAGAAGGAGAGGGTACAGTCCAATTTGGAGGAGATAAAGGCAAAATTTATGAGGTGAAACAGGGGGATGTCGTGATCATTCCCGCGGGTGTGGCGCATAAGAGCCTGAGTTTATCCAGGGGCTTTAAATGCATTGGCGCTTATCCATGGGATGTTGATTTTGATATGAATTATGGAACAGCAGAAGAGCATCCGCATGTTAATGAGCAGATTAAAAACGCTGGGTTACCCCAAAGTGATCCGGTGTTTGGCGTGCAAGGGTTATTATTTGATTATTGGAAATAGAACTCTAAAAACAGCAGGATAATTGTTCTTATTTTCCAATTTATTTTTAGCGATTAAGCCCTATATTTATAGGTAAGAGCTCAATAATTTTATTAAATTATTGGCATTTCATGGAGTTTGCTTATGTCTGTAGCTTCAATAAGAAAAGTTTATAATATCTACGCTTCGTTCTATAATTTCCTGTTTGGTTCCATTTTTAACCCGGGTCGTTCTTTATGTACTGAGATAGTCAATAAAGGGGCAAAGCAAAATGCTACTGTACTGGAAATTGGGATTGGTACTGGTTTATCTTTGCCGCTTTATCGTGGTGATTTGCAGATTACCGGAATCGATATTTCTGAAAAAATGTTGGAAAAGGCAGAAGAGCAGGTAGTAAAAAATAAGCTGGAAGAGCGGGTACAGTTAAAGGTTATGGATGCCGCCCATTTAGAGTTCCCAGATAACAGTTTTGATTTTATTGTTGCCATGTATGTGGCGTCTGTGGTTCCTGATGTACATGCTTTTCTTCAGGAGTTAACGCGTGTTGCCAAGCCTACAGCACAAATTATATTTGTGAACCATTTTGCTTCAGAACAGCCGGTAATTCGCTTTTTTGAAAAAACATTTGCACGAATTAATGAACTCGTAGGTTTTAAATCCGATTTTTCTGTGCATTCGATTCTTGATTACAAAGCATTAAAATTGTTGGATTCTCGAAAGACCAATCTATTTGGTTATTGGAAATTATTGCATTGTCGAATTGAGAAAGATGGGATATCTCCATCATAAAATAGAGCTCTTGTATAACCTGCGCCTTTTACTTTATTGCTGCGTTTGCAAGCGTTTCTCCGATGCTCATTTACTTCATGTAAACTCCGCCTCTCGAAACGTTTGTGCTGTGCACTAAAGCAAAATTCACAGCTTATATAAGTTATATAAGAACTCTAATGAAAGGAATTAGTTTTTATTCGCTTTTGTTTCTGACTCGAGGAATGTGCGTAGCACTTGTGCCATTTGTCCTTGATGACGTTCGATAGCATACCATCCCGGGCATTGAGTTAAGCGAAAAAAACTTAAGCAATATTTAATGGGACTTAAGCGTTTTGCTAATGCAAAAGCATCCAGCAATCGCTCTTGCGATTCAAAAGCATTCCAGTAACGCAAATAAGTATCTCGTAATATAGTGTAAATTTCATTTTGCCCTTTTATTTGATGGGTGCGCGTCATGTTCATCAAAAAAGAAATTAGAGAAAAAAAAGGATGGGAAATAACACTTTCACCCCAATCAATGATCGTGAGATGTTGCGCCTGATATACTATATTATTCTCATGAAAATCACTGTGCTCAATTGTTTCAGGAATAGAGTATTGCGCAAGATGCTGGCAAATCTCAGTAACCCTGGGATGCAAAGAAATAAGGTGTTGTAATTCACTTGAGGTTAAACCGTCATGGTTTAAAAATTCAGATTCATGGAATAATTTTAAATAGAGATCAGGCAGATTCGCCAAACGCCAATCAGGGACATCAAGTGCCAACAGAGAATCAATTTGGCTTATAAGGCCTGTTTGGATCTGCACATAAGATTTAAGCGCCTCTTTGGCCAAATCAACTTGATAATTGATTGCAAAAATTTCTCTAAGTGGCGTTCCTCTACCGCGCATTAGAAAACAGTGTAAATTGGAATTATGACTGAGCACTTCCGGTACTAATGAGGGAAAAAAACTCCGTAGGTAGTGTAATAAATTAGGCTCAATCGCAAATGATTTGGGTATTTGTTTTAAATACAAGTAGCCTTTTGTCGTGGTTATTTGATACACCTTGGCCCAAGCTGAACTCTGTATGAGCCTGAATGGCTCCTGGGTGGAATACCCCTGTTGATTTAGATAGTTTTGCGCCCAGAGACACACTGAATTATTTTCTGCATTCATAGAGAATGGTTTCATCCTGTTTATCTGGAGATGCTGACCTATCAAATGCTTTAACCAGGCGAATTTCTCTAAAGCCGGTTTCACGAAGCAAATCGAGTAAAAGAGCAGGATTGTCATAAAGACGAATTTTATATTCCTCAACTTCAGTTTTTATGAGCTGATTTGCTTTAATTAACTCATATTTACCAATGGAATAACACATGGTTTCTTCAAGCATGGCCAACTGGCTCAATAAAATCATTTGTCCATCGGCACGGTACCAACGTGAACCACGCCAAACGCCTAATTCTTTAGGGACAGCATTTAGGGTTTCGGTTTCAAATACAAAAATACCATCGTCTTTTAAATGATGATAAATCATTTTTAATGCGTGTTTCACCTCAGCCAAGTCAATGATTAGGCCAAACGAACCACTAGGAATAAAGATTAATCCATAGTACTTTGCCTGGCTGAGCGCCTCAAGATACCCATGCCAGACTAAAGGAGTTACCTGTTGTGCTTTTGCTTTGGCATGCAGTGCATCCAACATGGATTGACTGGCGTCAAATCCCTCGATGGCAAATCCCTCTTTTAGCAAGGGAAGAAGAAAACGTCCCGTACCACACATGGGTTCTAAAATAGGGCCTTCTGTTTCTTTTGCATAACTCAAATAAAAATTCCAGGCATCTGCTGGCGGAAGTGGTTTGCTCAGATCGTAGACTTGAGTACATAAACTTAAATAAGTATCCAGAGATTTATTGGCCATAGATACAACCTCTTTAGAATAAAAATGGATAATTTTATCCGCTGTTTTTCTCTTTTTTTATTGATATTATCTGTTATGGAGGATCAATACCAATATGTTTTGTACCTTTATACTGAGATGCAATAAATGAACTCAATACCCATGCATATCCGCTTAATGAAGCAAGAGGACATCGGCTTAATCGTGCAGCAATTTGCAGCGTATAATTGGCCAAAACCCAGAATCACTTTTACCAATTACTTGCAGGAACAGGAACATCAAGAGCGGCTAATTTGGGTCGCTTTTTATGAAACGAATTTTGCAGGGTATATTACCTTGAAATGGCAATCATCCTATCCATCATTTAGCCAGCAAAAAATTCCTGAAATTATGGATTTGAATGTCTTACCTCCTTATCGGAATAAAGGAATTGCTACGGCCCTTCTTGACTGTGCGGAAGCCGAAGCATTTAAAAAACATCCTGTACTTGGAATTGGTGTAGGGCTGTATGCAGATTATGGTCAGGCCCAGAGACTTTATGTGCAACGGGGTTATATTCCCGATGGTTTGGGAATCACCTATGCTTATAACCTCGTTGCGCCAGGTTCTATGGTTTGTGTGGATGATGATTTAATTTTGTGGTTTACAAAGCGTTCTTCTTAAGAGGAGGTATTGTGTCGCAAAAAACATTAGTTTTTTTAACTGGGGTTTTATCGGATCATAGCGTATGGTCTTATCAAACAAATCATTTGCAAGACCTCGTACAATGCCAGACTATTCCACTCATCCATGGAAATTCTACTGAAGAGTTACTTCAAAGTGTTTTAAACAAGGTTGAAGGTACATTTTTCCTGGCAGGCCATTCTATGGGGGGATGGTTGGCATTAGAGCTTGCGAGAAAAGTTCCCGAACGCATTGCGAAATTATGTTTAGTAAATACTTCCGCCCAACAAGACTCTGAGGAAAAACATCAGAAAAGAATAGAAATGATACAGGAAGTGGAGCAGGGAAATTTTCAGGTTGTTGCCGAAATGCTTACAGATCTTTACGTATACGATGATCGTGTCAAGAAAGAAGTGCTTTCCATGCTCTTAAATGTTGGCCAACAGACATTTCTCACTCAACAAAAAATTCTATTAGCTCGCGATGAATGCCTTTCTTTTCTTCCCTCACTGGCAATGCCTACTTTAATTATTCATGCGCGCGAAGATAAAATTTTTTCTCTGGCGGTTCATGAAGAGTTGGCAGACAAAATCCCCAATTCCAAGTTAGCCATTATCGAAGATTCCGGCCATATGTCACCTATGGAGTCGCCGCAAGCGGTAACTGCATTATTACGATTTTGGCTTGATTATTTTTGATGGGTTACATTTTTACTACCTTGGCGCCGAACTGCCCTGATTTTCTGTGCTGTTATGCTCACATACTGCATGTATGCTGCACTTCGGAGCACAGAAAATCAGGCTATTTTGACTCAAACTAGCGAAATGGACATAGACTCTAATCTTCATAATCATTTAAGTCAAAAGCTTCTTGCAGGTTTTCCAGCTGTTCTTCAACGATGGTCAATTTTTCAAAGCTGGCAATATGGAATAAAGCCTGTCCTGAATGCACCAGCGGCAACATATTTTCACCAATAATAATTCCGGAAAGCGGTGATTTTAATTTGTATTCTTCCGTGCTGGTCGGATTGGCTATGACTGCAATTACTTGTCCCTTAGTGACCCGGTTCCCTGATTTTTTAATGTGTCTTAAGATGCCGCTTATGGGGGCTCTTATCCAATAACTGTTTCTGGAAATAGTAGGAGTACATTTTTTTACTCCGTATCCACCCAGTTTAATCATGCCTAATGCCCCCATTACACTCAAAATACCATTAATCCCCGTTCTGATTGATAGTTCATCAAAACGCAAAGACTCGCCTCCTTCATAAACTAAAATGGGGATACCTTGTTCATTGGCATATTCTCGCATTGAGCCATCTCTAAAAGTCGAGTGCAGGATCACTGGAACATTAAAAGCACGGGCTAAGTCTTCGATGCCTGGCATATCAAGATTTACCCTGATCTGAGGTAAATTAAAACGATGGTTTGAGCCGGTGTGCAGGTCAATCGCATGGGTTGATTGAGATAAAATTTGCTTGCTAATAATTTCTGCAAGGATGGATGCTAGTGATCCATTCGAACTGCCAGGAAATGATCGGTTTAAGTCCTTGCGATCCATTAAATATCGTTCCTGATACAAAAAACCGTATACATTAACAATGGGAATTGCAATGACATTTCCAGTGATATTTTTTAGTCCCTTTTTTTTCAAAAAGCGTCTGATGATCTCAACACCATTGATTTCATCGCCATGAATGGCTGCGGTAATACATAATGTGGGCCCTTCTTCCAAGCCGCTAATCACATGAATTGGCAAACTAATAGGTGTCCAATCATATAATTTGGGCATAGGTAATAAAACAGTTTTGCGTTCTCCTGGTTTGATTTCCACGTCACCAATTACAACGGGCGCCTTGCTACTCATTCTTACTATTTCCTTAAATAAGGTTATATAACAAGTGTAGCTTGAATTGAGACAGATATAATAAAAACCCCTATATGATACTCATTTCTTGCAATTTATTGGAGTACACGAATCCTCTTCTCTTTAATTGATAAAAGTATTCGGTAAAATGTGGATTAAGAGTTACCTATACTTGCTGAGTGAGTACTATGAGTCTTTTTTTAGAAACAAAAAATTTAATTATTAATACCCCTACATTGGCAGATTTTAATAATTTATACGCCTTACAATCTGATGCTGAGGTAATGAAATATATTGGCCAAGGAGTACGCACCCAAGCTGAGGTAATGACGGGTTTAGAGAAAGCGATTACACACTATGAAAAACATCATTTTAGTCTAGGCTGTGTATTTGAAAAAGAGAGCGGAATATTTGTTGGTCGAGCAGGGCTAATTTATCTTGCTTATGATGACAGTCAACCAGATATTGAGGTGGGTTATGCGTTGACTAAAACATCCTGGAATAAAGGTTACGGTATGGAGCTTGCAAAAGCACTTATTCATTGGGGATTTGCGCACTTACCGGTTAAAAAACTGGTTGGCATTGTTCATCCGGACAATGAGCGTTCTCGTAAAGTATTGGAAAAAGTCCAAATGAATTATGTAGGTCGTACGCATTACTGGAATAATGAAGTAGCAATGTACGAAATTCATAAGTCCTTTATTGATTACAACAACATTAAACTGATTCCGGCGACTTTAGAAGATTATCCTGCGATTCAAAATCTAGGCAGGTTTTATGTATATGACATGAGTGAATATCTTGGTAACCAAGAAGGCTGGGAAATTCCAGAGGATGGTTTGTATGAGTGCATCGATTTTAAAAAATATTGGCAGGATAAAAACTCGTTCCCATTTGTAGTCCGTTATGAAAAGGAACTGGCTGGTTTTGTCATCGTGGATAAAAAAGGAAGTGAGCCTGAAATTGACTTTAATATGGCGCAATTTTTTGTGGTACGAAAATTCAAAAATAAAGGGATTGGCCAATATATCGCAGGACAATGTTTTAAGAAATTTCCTGGCACATGGGAGGTAATGGTTATACCGGGCAATGAGGGGGCATATCGATTCTGGCGGGCAACGATGAAACATTATAATGGAAATAACTTTACTGAATATACTCGTGAAATTGCGCATTTAAACAACAGCAAGAAAAATGTCTTTAGATTTAATAGCCAAATTTAATTTATGTTTTGTGCAGGAGATTATTTAAATGAAAAAACTAAAGCAAAACATAACCAATATATATGGGGCAAAGGGAGAACATTGGCTTGCTAATTTGCCAGTTACTATTGCAACGCTTACAGACTATTGGAACTTAAGCGAGGTAATCCCTGTTCTCAATATGACGTTCAATTATGTTGCCAAAGCAATTTTAGATGGTGAGCAGCCTGTCGTTTTAAAAATTAGCTATGACAAAAAAAGTATTGAAAATGAAAAACAGGCTTTGATGAATCTTAACTCTCAAGGCTCGATTAAGCTTATTGATTATAATAGTAAATATAATGCGTTATTAGTACAACAAGCGATTCCTGGTATTACGCTTAAGTCTTTATATCCTGCTCAAATCGATTATGTGATGGACTGTTACGTGCAGACCATGCAAAAGCTTCATAATAAGCATCTACCTAAAAAACAGAATGATTACCATATTGCTGATTGGCTAAAAGCACTTGATACGCCTACATCGAAACAAATCCCTGCATTTATATTAAATAGAGCGATTGATTTGAGAAATAAATTGCTCTCTTCACTGAAGTCACTCGTTTTCCTGCATGGTGATTTGCATCATGACAACATCCTGAAGCATGGTAACGCCTGGTTAGCTATTGATCCTAAAGGTGTAGTTGGTGAGGCAGAATTTGAAATTGCAGCCTTTGATTTTATGTACATTACGGAGCTTGCGACTACGGTTAATGTAAAAAAAATATTTGCGCACCGAATTGACTTACTGGCGCAAAAATCAAATCTTGACGCTCAACGAATCAAGGATTGGGTGTTTGTGCGCTTAGTTTTGATGGCAGCCTGGCTAATTGAAGATAACGACGACCCAAGCTGGGCTATAAAACTGGCTACGCTCTTGTTGGACGATGAGGCTGTAGCCTGATTATCGCAATACCCCTCGGCAAGCAAAAATTGACTTTTTTGGTCATTATGTTTAAAATTTGCTCTTTTGTTCGACTTAATCATTGTTGAATCAAAAAATAAATAGGAAGGATACAATTGCTTAGAATAGTGCTATTTGAAGAGTAAAATCTGCCTTGTTGCATTAAAACTATCAAAAATGAAACGTGTTCTCTTTGGTATTAAAGAAAATTCAATTTGCTAATGCTCTAAGCTGTTGTGCCTACAGAATTTGATCATCACTGTGTTCTATAAATCAGGGTGAAACTTAGTAAAAACTACTTCCTAAGTTTTTAAGAAATACACTCTCAAAATAGAATATGCAAAATACAAATTAAGGTTAGGACCAATGTTTTTAAAGACACTATTTAGACCTATAGCCAAAGAAGCTTCTGTAATTAAAGAAGTTTATGCTGAACATAGACCAAACTGGCTTGTAGGGACTTATACTGGAGATAGATGGCGCCATCAAAGCATGGGAAAAACATTGGAATGGGTCACTGATTTACAAAAATCGATGGAATTACAAAATCAGGCACAAACGAACTTAAATCAATGGGAACAAAAAAAATCTTCTTCACCAAAGTCAGTTGAAGTAGTGAATCAAGATTGGGGGCTTGCAACATTCGAAGCAACCAAAAAACATGGTGTGGCTTATTCTGTGCTCAATATGGCAAACCCAGTTTTCCCGGGAGGTGCTGTCTTGGAAGGAGGGAGCGCCCAAGAAGAAAATATGTGGCATCGAAGCACTTGTGTCCAATCTTTATTGGACAAAAGCGTTTATTTAGATAAAGCGTCTAAAACATTTCGCTACAATGAAACAGCAAGCAAGCTGCTGGAAGCCAAGATAAAAATGACTGATGAGGAACGTGCAATCTTAGAGGACCACTTCTATGAAGTCGACTCCCAGCCATATAAGGTATTATTTCACCGAGAACCCAGAGTATGCTTCCGAGGACCGGAAATAACATTTCCCACTGATTCTTATTACTTTACATCAGTCGGTCATATTGCAGACAGTGCACTGAGTTATTCTTTTCTTCCAAAATCTGATATTTTTCCATTTTATGAATTAAGAGCAGCCGCCCCGGAGCTTCCCTCTACACCTCATGGATTAACAGATGAAGCACTAGGACACTACAAAGCAGAGTTGCGTCGACGTATCGCAGCTCAACTGGATACCTTAATTATTGAAGGACGACGCAATGTCGTTTTAGGTGCTTGGGGTTGTGGTGAATTTAATAATGATCCGGTAATCGTTGCAAAAATATACAGAGAAGAAATTGAAAAACGAGCTTCTTTCTTTGACCATATTATGTTCCCCATACTGAACACCCGTTCATATGATAACTATGCAATATTTAATCAACACCTTCATGGTATGAAACTTGGAAGTGCAAGTCCGATTCTTATACCTTTGTTGACTCACATTTAAAATGATTCATGGCGTACCAAAAACAGTCTGGCCGGCTCACTGTTAATTCCGTGAATGGAGAAAAAAGCCTGTTTGTAAGCAAATAGGCTATACTTCTTATAAAAACAGTTATATATCAATGTTAAAAATATGATACATGATTGTTTTATTTTGGTCTGAATGTTAGATTATTGTCCTTTTTGATATGATGATCCAATGTTTTTGAATAATCCTGAATGAGTGCTGTCGAATTAATAAATTATACCGATTTGGTTAGGAAGCGACAGCAATTATTTTGCATGGGACAAAAGGATGAAAGAGACACCCGTATTAATACCGAGTTAAAACAGTCCCAGCATGAATTTTTCATGTTGGAGCTTTGGGGACTTTTTAGTTTTGTTGTTTCAATCAGTATCATTCAAAGCAACCAATTTTCTATAAAGAAAAATCGTAAGTAGAGAACTTATCGAGCAGATTAAAAATAAAGAATAATAGTCAGCTAACTGATATATCGCACCTCCTAAAACTGGTCCAACAGCCAAACCAATTGCGGAAGCATTAAGAACACCATAACAACTACCCATCACATGAGGTGGTGTAATTTTAGCAAGAAACACATCATTTAATGGGAAAAAAATAACTTCGCCTAGGGATATAATCAGCATGGATCCATCCAGTGAAAAGCTATTTTGGGCAAAGCAGAATCCCAGGAAACCTAGTGCTAATAATGATAACCCAGTAGATGCAAGCAACATATAATTGACTCTTCTGAGAAGAGGTCCAATAAAAATCTGCAGCAAAACGCAGGCTATTGCATTGACGATTAGCATGTTACTGTACATCACTACCCCATCGTCAAATTGTCGCACAATATATTGCGCTAACGAAGAGGTTATTTGAGAATACAAACTGTAACAAATAAAACTAATCAGAAAGAGCCTTTTTAAAGAGGAGTTCGTTGCGATAAGTTGTAGTGTATCCGTGACGGAGGCGCTTGAGCCATAATAGTCTTTTGGGGGGCGCAGATTTTTCTTTTTTGACCAGAACATTAACAACAAAAAACCAGTAAAAAGATAACCGAATGCGATGAGATGAAACAGCTGTGTTGAGTGTTCAGCAGCATAACGTGCGCCAATTAATGGGCCTAAAGCTGCCGCTAAATTTAAAACGGCATAACGCAAACCAAAAGCAACATTTCTGTGTTGCTCATTGATGCTGGTGGCCAACAATGTTTTCGATGCAATATCAAAAATTGCTCGAAATACGCCAATGATGGTATTTAATACAATAAAACACATTAAGGATTGGTTTTGATAAAGAGCCTCATAGGCAATAGTCGATCCAAATAAAGTCATGATGAATATTTGCTGCGGAGGGTAACGATCCGATAGATGACCTATGAATAAGCTTGTCAGGCTGTGACTTAATTGTCCGGAAGCAATAATAACCCCGATAGAAATTGGTGATAGTGAAAAATGGTTCAAGTAAATTGCTAAAAAAGGTACGATCAAAAATTGCCCTAATTTCATGATAAAAAAAGCGATTATAAAGAGTGAAATGTTAAAAAATGTTCTACCTGATCGAGTTGTACTAAGGTACATAGATTCTAACATATTACTTCCCTAATCGAGGTGAACTTTTGTTGTTATTTGTACTTGTTCCATAGAGAAACGCACTGTAGAAATAGCTTCATCAAGATTGCGTCCTGTTCCTAAAATATATCCTTGTCTGGATTGAGAAGAGCTTAGTTTCCCAAACTTCTGACCTTTTTTCAGGGTACAATGAATACGAACAATTCCTGGTAAATTGTTTGCCGACTCAAGTCCATTAATATCAAGAATCTCTTCAAATTCCCGCGCAAAAAATAAAACAGCAGCGGCATTTTCTTTTTTATTTCTTGTTTTTTGAGTTAATCCCAATAAATGGAGCACTGTTTCAGAAATGACATCCACACCTGTGGTTAATTCGGTCAACTCCCAAATCTGATCACCTCCCATTCGGGTTTGTGATTCGATAATTTTAATTTCACCCTGATGCACTTTAATTTCAGTATGAGCTGGACCATTTTGGTGCTGAATAATATCTAAAAAACGAAGAATGATTTGCTGTATTTTTTGTTGTATTTCTAGGGTTAGGCGAGCAGGAGAATAATGACCCAATTCAATAAAATGGGGAAATTCAGTTGTAAGCTTTTCAGTAATGGCAATGATTTGATGTTGCCCATCCAAACTTAAGGATTCCACACTGTATTCTTCGCCTAAAAGATACTCTTCTGCAATAAATTCTTGGCTGCCATGTGTTACCGCCCAATTCCAGGCATTAGGAATGCTCTCAAGAGAACTTACATAGCAAACTCCCTGACTTCCTGCCCCATGAATTGGTTTTAGGATAAAAGGGGCATTTATTTGTTTATAAAAGGCAGCTACGTCTTCTAAAGAGGTACAGCGTTGATAGGCAATAGAGTCAAGCTGATGCTTAAGTAAACTACGCATTTTAAATTTATCCCGTGTATGTTCTACTGGAAATACGGCATTGCCTTTAATGTTCAATTGCTCAGCGATTAATGCAGCAGGATATAAACCAAACTCGGTAAAAGAAACAACCGCTTTAAAATGATGTACTTGATGTAAGTGTTTCGCTATTCGCCTTAGTTTTGCAAGATTCTCATAAGTATCAATGAATATAATGTTTTCATCCAAATACCTGGTTAAAGGATCGAGTTGCGACTGAATCAGCACATAGCGGATATCCATTGTCTTAAGTTTTTGTAACGTATGTTCTCGTGCCCCAATAATCAATAAACAAGGCGATGGGTTTATATCATATGCTTCCATGTTGGATGTTCCTTAAAAATTGTTAATTCTTGGGTAATTTCTGCAACCGATTTATTGAGATAATAAGTGCTCAATGAAGAAAATTCTTTTCCAGAAGGTAAACGGCCAAGCCATTCAAGTGGCGTTAACTTATCCTGAATGAAGTTGGTTCCCCATGCGTTTAAATCATTGCTTAGTAGCTCCTGAAGGAGTTCGTGCTCTTCTAGTATATCGGGATTTAATAGCGTGCAAAATATTTTTTGGATTAAAGGAAAATAAGCAATTTGCCTTGTTCCACCCAAGACCCGAATTTGAGGCATGAGGCATAAAACAAGAAAGCTTAAAAAAATATTAGGGATAAGTAACCCATCAATAAGTGCTGTTCGAATTGATTGATGGTCTAATGGTATTTTTAATTGTTTGCTTAGATTGGTTGTCTTTTCTTTAAGAACATGATTCTCAATGGTTAATGCACGTATTTTATTGTCTCTGACGCCCCAGAAAAACTCTGTGCCTTGTTTTAAGAAGATATGACTCTTTTCATGCATCATTGAGGCGATTGAATGGTTCAATTTAGTGCGTTTCTCAGGGGAAAAAATAAGCTGATAAATAATTCCCTCAGGCTTATGTAAATGTTCTGCAACTAAAAGTGAGGTGAAATAATCGTTCATGATTAATGGCTGGATTTCTTGGTCTTGAGTACACTGGGCCAGTAAACGTTGATTCGATAAAGTGAATGCAGAAATAAACCCTTCATATTCTTTAAAATCAATTGATGTCAGTAATTTGTCTAGTCCTTTTTGTTCAAAATAATTTGATTGACTCAAACATTGGGTGAAATTATCCCTACAATAAGTCAATCGAGGGTAGGGGGAACACACACTCAATTTAGACATCTGTTTAGGTGTTAAAGCAAATAAATTAATTACCTCATGTTTTAGGTTAAGCCATCCCGGACCTTGTTTTTTACTCCATTGTAGCGTTCGTGTCACGCTATTTAAGAGAAACATATGGTTTAGCCGATGGATTTTGCTTCCCATCCAACTCATCAAGATGGCATTAAAATCAACCTCATTGGTGTACAACTGACAATGGGGTCCAGTTTGTAAAATGGGATAGCGGTCAAATTCAGAAAAAGCACATTCAAAATTAATAGGTTGTGACCCAAAGAAAAGTTTCAATGCTGAATAGAATTTCGCTCTAGATTGACGCGCAATTGGACTTACACAAGAAATAGGTTTTTGCCACACTTGGTTTATATAGGAGGACAGAGTCTCGTCCCAATTTGTTTTTAAATCGCTTATAACGCTAGGGCAAATGGTTTCCATTGCTCTTGCAATGGGAAGTAAATCGAGTTTTTTCATCCCAATTAACCCCAGATATTTTGAGCAACGTGATAAAAGGGATCAAACACTTTATCGAACTGCATTTGAGTATAGTCCTGGAGTTTTTTATAGAGGATATGGAGTTCTGCACAAGCAATAATAAATTGGTGCTCTGGAAATTGGCTCATAAACTCTAAAAAATCATTCAGTAGCTGCGCGTCTACGTGATTGTCTTTCACTGCTTTAATCAACGAATTCAGTTGTGTTTGCACCTCATTCTCAACAAAAGTAATTTGCTGTGCTGCCTTTGTCCAAAGTGAATGGCTCTCAAAAACCTGTCCTTCTTTGGCGGAAGAGGCGCAAAGGACAATAAATTGAGTGTTTTGTGCCAGTACATGCTCCAAAACCGGTGTTACCAGGGAGCAAATTTTAGTCTGGTGTTCAGGCAATAATTGGGGGAGCAATGTATGGGCAGTAAAGCAACAAATAACAATGCAATCCACGTCTTGCTGAACTAGATTATCTGTATTTTTTTCGAGCTTTGCTAAGAGCTCCATTTTACTTTGATTAATAGACATCAGCGTTGTGGATTGAGTCTGCAAGGGCTCTGAGTATAAATACACATAAGGAGGATGGTATTTTTCTTTTAAAGTACTCTCATTTAGATAGGCTGCATAAAGAGTTTCAACAAATGATGCAGAAGCTAAAGGCCCCATTCCACCGATAATACCTACTTTGATTGTTTTTTTATTCATTCTTGTTAATCCATTAATTTATCACAGCACCCGCACGGTCTGTTTAACTCAAAATGCGCTTTGACTTTGGTATAAGCGTTGTAGCCAACTCGTGCGATGAGATTAAGCTTGTTGGTATCGATTCGTTTATCCTTGGTTAAAATGTCAGGATTAAGATGAATGCCAACAACTTTTGCGATGACCATGCGGTTGATTAGACTCGAATCATCGGGTGTCGGTAATTGCACCGATTGGTGATAAACACACTCCAAACTAATAGGTGCGCCTTTAACGCGATAGGTTTGAATGATTTCTCCAGGTAAATGGTCCACCTCAGCCATAGCAAATTCGTTAATTCCTCGTGAAAAATCCAGCGAGGTAATATTCATTGCCTCCTTACTGCGGTAATTCACTAAATTGACGGTAAATTCTTTAGTCTCTTCCGCGTTTTTTAACGTATCTTTAGCCCCACCACTGTCATGTGAACCGGTTGTGGCAAACATAATCATCGGTGGCTCTTCACAGACAATATTAAAATAACTAAACGGCGCTAAATTAGGATTGCCCTCAGTATCTTTGCTGCTGATCCAGGCAATGGGTCTGGGAACAACACAGGCTTTAAAAAGTCCTTTAGGCAACTTCTGGGATGTGTGAAAAAACATGATCGATTCCTTGATTCGAATGGGGAAGAAAGACTCGTCCACCCATAGTTTGAAAATTCCTGAATGCCCATAAACTGGGGCTTACAAAGATACGTTGGATCCATCGATAAGGACAACCTTGATTGTCGTAGGTTGGCGTAAATCGCTCTCGTGCGTGCAGCGTAAAACGATTGTCCACATACACTAATTTCTCTGGAGTAATTTGAATGACTTCCGCTGTTTCTTTGATTGCTTGATGGAAATGAGCTAACGCCATTTTGGCTGCATGATTGATGGGTAACATCATATTCGAATAAAAAGCAACAGACACCCGTGGTTTATTTAATGTTCCTCTTAAGACAGGACATTTAACCATTGCTTCATGAGAAAAAATTTCGCGCCATCGATAGGGGAGGTTTAAATAAAAGTTCTCTCCGAATAAAATCTTCAAATCATGGGTGCTTAATAATTTTAAGGATTTTCGAGTATCTGCGATAAGTGTTTTTGTTGGTTCAATGGTTTCATCAATTCGAATACCTAGAAAGAATATACCCGATGGTGAATAATCATCTTCAGCAACATACTGTAATGCCGCATTTTCAATATGAAAATCAAGCTCTACTTCAGAACCCAATCCTGTATAATCAAATTGATTTTGGGCTTGTGGCGTTAAATTATTAACAAGCTCTTGCCCCTCAAAATAGATGGAGTAGGGTTCGCCCACCAAGGCAGCAAAAGCAGTGATGATGTTTTCACTAAGAGTTCCAGATTTAAACAGCTTACCTGTTTGCTCGAAGTCCGGACTTCCATAAATGGCTTCATCGATTGGAACATTGTTAATTACTACTGCAGAGACTAGCTTACTAGCACTGCGTTGAATTGTTAGTGTATTAATTAATGTTTCTGGTAATACCCCGTATATTTTTTTCCTCAGTAATTGAATGTAGTGTTCTCCACCTAAAGGGTCATAGGGGATATCGTTAAATTCCTGTATTAGTTTTTGTTTCTCCTTATTATTTAGAGTGATTTCAATAATATTTTTTTCATCCATAATAATTCCATATTTAAATCCTATAATTCTGATTAAAAAAATCAGTCCTTTTTTTCAAAGTTATCTTTAGCTGGTAGACTTCATATCTAAACTTATAAAATATATTTTTTCCTTATAGATTGAACTCGATTAATTTGAACATTGAATATAAAAGGAAAAAATTATTTTATTTTTATGTAAATTTCGGAGTTAAATAATGATCAATTTAGACAAAAGAAAATCAATAAAAACAAATCCAATTTATTGACAAGCCTCTTTTCGTAGAACTAGAATCATTGTTTTTTATTAGATTTTACTAGAGAGCATCTTCATTTGGTTTTTAAAGCAAAAAAATGAGGAGCACTTTCTAAAGTACAGGATGTTGCATTGATGTTTACAGAGGTTGATGAAAGAAAGGGATTGGTTAAATGTTTTTGGTCAGATATTCGTCATCGTTTTGCAAAAGTAGAGCCTGTATTTACAAGTATCGTAGATCAGTTATCGCCGAATCAATCTTACCCTCTTTATATCGCTTATTATCTTTATGGTGATACCGATGCTGACACATGCAGCTCCTTATTTCCTAATATAAATGGAGACTACTACCGAATCACGGATCCCAATGTTCCACAAGATATTCTTCAGCATCTTGGATATAGTGTAAATGGCACACCTTTAGGCATGATTCTTGAGAAAGAGCTTGAGTGTTATATCGATTTGAAAAATGAACAAATCACAATTCCTTGGCTTGTTTATAAACCTGGGGATATTTTCCCTCTCTCAACCATTTTAAATAAAAGAAAAAGTCATGTTTATACGCCCAATGGATTATTGTCTTCAACAGCCGGAGCACGATCAACATTTATGTTACCTAATATAGGAGCAACTCTAAATCATTCAAATTTACAGCGAGATTTTAATATTAAAAGTCGACCAGCAAAATCACTATATGAGCATTGGCAAGTTTTTCGAGAGGTAGTCAATAGTAATGTAATTAGTACTGATTGGCGTTGTTGTATTGTTTATTTCTCGGAGAATTGGTTAATTAGTTTGCATAATGATGCGGATTGGAAAACTTTAAAACAATATTTGCACGAATTGGCATGGTATCGATATGAGTATGAGCGAAACAGAATTTATTATGACATCACTTTTTCAATCATACAAAAAAATCGTAATTTAAAACCCAATCCTTACCTTGTCGATACAGCGAAACATTTATTTGCTACTGCTTTGGGGGCTGCTCCTGGTTATGCTCCTGCAACAGATAATGACGCTTTGCCGGTAGATATTTTGCAGCAAGCTTTTGTGGAGTCTTATGGCTTAAAAAAATATAGGCCAACAGTGATGCAACCTAAGCATTTTAATTTTCAAACAGATTATTTCCCAATATATTATTCATTACAGCATCCCGCTACTCGTATATTCTCGCCAAGATCACGGCTTGCCTCCAGTACAATAAATGAAGTGCGCGAACTAGAACGTATCATGAATATTTTCATTGAAGAATTATCAAAAGATGGAGCGTTGTCTTCTGATACTGTTGTTGGACAAATAGCAAAATTTGTTAAGTTCAGCTACTTTCATAATGCTATAGATACTCATAACATTCTTAGAAACTCTCTCGAGCTGTTAAATAGTGACAAGCGGTTTAATGATACTTTATTCCCACATACATCAGAAGCATTATTTGCAGCAGATGCTTCTTTCTTAAGAGGATGTGTTAGTATAGGTTCTGCTGCAATACCAACACAGCAAAAAACACATTGTCCCAATGAACATGCTGCAATACCAGAGTAAATTTCCCCCCCAATTTTGATATATGATACCTCCTAGGGCTGGTCCAATGACATTGCTTACTGCAAATGCAGTTTGAAATAATCCTAAGCTTTGTCCTTTTTTCTGATTGCTACTTTGCTCATAACATAAAAGTTGGGCTGTAGAGATAAAGAGCATTTCACCAGTTGTCCAAATAATGCATGAGAAAATAGCCAGCACAAATACAGAAGAATAGCTTAAAACCAACATTCCTATTCCCATTAATAAAGCACCAAGTCCTGTCACTAATAATTTATTTTGCCCACCTACTAAGGCCGTCAATGGAGCTTGGAAAAAGACAATTAGAAAAGTATCTAAGATAAATAAAATACTTACGGCCCTAATACCTAAATGTGGAAATGACTTTTGAATATAGAGAGGATAAGTAGTGCTTAACTGGGCAATAATTAACCCAACAAGAAAAACACATGCAATAACCAATAATAAAATCATTTGAGATGCATTTGAATGATCGTAGTGATGCTGCCCTTTGATTGGTAATAGTACAGTAGTACCCGTATTTTTCTGAAATAAAAGATAAAGTGCAGAACACAAAAGCAATACGCTTGATAAACAAAAAATTGACTGAAATCCATAAGTAGTCATGCTAGCAATAAGAACTCCTGATAATCCTAACCCAAAATTAGCAGCAACATGGGAAATACTAATCGTTTTATATCGTAAATTTGTATCATTTCGACACAAGCTAAGCATCCATACATTATTGGAGGTTTTAAATCCATAAGCTGCAAATCCAAGCAAAAACATATTAGCCATTAGTGCAAAGGCTGAATGTAAGTTAGTTAAAAGAAAAAACGTTGTAGATTGCACTAAAAGGCTAAAGATTGAAATAAGACGAGGTGAAAACATATCTGACAATTTACCAGTAATAAGTCCACCTAAAACAGTACCCAAACCGTAACAAGAAAGTAATAATCCAGCCATGGATGGAGTAAAGTGCCTAATAGTAACAAAGTAGAGCGACAGGAAAAAACAAATACCAATAGTAAGCGTATTAATACAAATTAGTATAATACCCTGCCAACAAAGTTTAGGTAATCCTTTATAATTTGCTGCATATTTTCTAGCGAAAGTTGTTAAATAATCCGTCATTTTTATATTAATCCAAATGCACTTAATATTGCCTCATTACAATGAGCTTTTTTTACAGGGGGAATATATAAGGTTGAAATAGTCGATAATTGAATATCCGGTAAATACTGTAACTGCGTACGGGTTATTCTAGGATCTAAACCAGGATATTGTGCGGCTTCATAGATAATAATTTCATCTATAGGTTGATAAAAATGCTTCAAATAATCCAATAAGAGCAAAATCCCCATCTTTTTATTATTTGTTGATTCATGATCAATAATGCCTACTGCATCAATTTGCCACAAGATTAAGTGTGACGAAGGATTTAATTGTCGCTGGTGAATTAAAAAATCCGATGCTTCGAATGATTGACATCCTAAAGAGCCAGGATCTATCAATAGATCAGCAAAAAGACAAGCCTCCGCAGAAATAGCAGGTAAGATTTTTGCAAAATAACCTTTTTTTTGCGCTTGTTTAACTGCTTCTAATCCTGGTTTGGAAAAAACACAGGGATGGCCATATAGTGCAAAGCATACATGCTTCTTTTGATATAGATGCTCTAAAACATAATTAGTAATACGCTGATAGGCTTCTGTACGAAGAGAGCATGATTCATATAAAAAGTCCAATGATTCTGTATTTTGATTTTGTTTTTGTATCCATGACTTCAGAACAGGATCATTCACTAAATAAAGAACGATATCAGACTGTTGTATATAAGCAATTGCCTCTGTGGTTAAATGAGCGAAAAACTTAATTCCACATCCAACAACAACCAGTGAAGATGTATTTGGATTTATTTGCATATCTAATGCTAAAACATCTTGAAAGTCTAGAGATCAAAAATTGTGGTTCGATCAGCAAGTATTGCTTTTTCATTGAATAGAGCTTTTAGAAACGAGGCATCGTTATTAGCAAATACTTGCTGTATGTTAACATCTTTTTCTTTTAATAGCTCATCAAGATTTATTTTATGGTGAGTTGTGCTAGCCAGTTGTTCGAAAAGCGTTACGATACTCATAGCAGATCCCTCATTGATTAAATTTTGATTTTAGCATGAGGTTATAATAGTTTAAACCTTATCAAGTTTAATTTTGATTTATTACACAAATTCCATTAGCACTAGATTAAAATGATCTTCCTCAAAATCATGACACACCCATTGTGCTCCACGATTGCAGCCGATATTAAGATAGTCAGGAAAATTCCATGGTAAAGCATGATGTTTTTCTAAATTTATTCCATCCATAATACTCATTATATTTTCAAACCAACTCATGTTTCTTATCCATTATAAAAACTTCTTCTGATTGAATTAAATGATTAAGTAAACTACTGGGGTCGGTGTGTATCATAGGAATACCAGATTGCTTAGCGTGTATAAATCCATTTTCTTGACAATGCTCAATAAAACTAAATAGTTTTACAAAATATTCATCTACGTTAAGGAATCCTATCTTTTTGTTAAGTTCACCTATTTTTATTGCATTCCAGGTTTCAATTGCTTCTTCTAGTGTTCCTAGGCCACCAGGCATAACTATAAATGCATCCGCCAATTGTTGAAGCATTTTTTTTCGTTCTTGCATTGAATCAACTACATGAAGCTCATCTAGAGTATCTAACGGTTTTTCTTTGTCTAAAAGATGAGTAGTTATAACCCCTATTACTTTGCCATCCAATTCTTTAACTGTAGTTGCTAATAAACCCATCATCCCTAGACTAGAGCCACCATAGACAAGTGTTAGCCCGTGATCAACAATTTCATGAGCAAACTTAATAACAGCTTGTTTAAATGCAACATTGTTTCCAAAACTAGCTCCTAAGTACACACAGATTGTTTTCATATTAAGTTCTCATTGCTGATTTTTTTGTATCATACAAACAACAAGTAATGCATGGAAGACGTAATAATTACAGTATGTATTATTCTTGCAAATATCTCATCTAATTAGTCCCGCAAATTTTTTACCGGAATAATTTGATATTCTCCTCACCTCCAATAGGAGCTATCCATCATCTAGATAGAAAGCAAGCATTTGTTGTTGCAGTAGAATGGTTATAATGCTTTATGCTTTTTTGCTGAAGATGTTAGTAAGAAATTGGATGTAATAACAGCATTCTATTTTTTGTGTTTTGAGTAGTAGGGACATGAGTTGATATCGAAAACCAACCGATTTCATCGGAAGATGAAATTGATTAAACGTCGTGCTTATGGGTTGCAATTTTTTCTCCTTGACAAGCACGAGATACTTTTCCCGATTTTGAAGTAGGAGCTTTCATAGCCAATAAAGGCTAATGAGCAGGAAAAGAATCTCAATGGCTTGTCTGGTTAATTTGGGTAGGCATTTGAATTCATTCAAAGGATTGAACTGGTTCAGCATTATGCTGAGTGAATAATCAATTGCGGAGAGTCTTATGCCTGCACAAAAAGCATCTAGGTTACATCTATTAAACGAATTCGAATCAGCGCCACATTCTGCGCTTTTCAATCAACAAACCATCGCGGCAGTATTAAGCTGTTCCACCCAGTTACTTGAACGTAACCGTTGGGCGGTTGGTGGTGTTTCCTATTTAAAAATTGGTCGCAAAGTTTTGTACAGAAAAAGCGATGTGCTGAATTTTCTCCAACAACAAAAAGTTTATCACTCAACCAATGACGAAGGTCAGTTACAGCTCATTGAGAACGCATAAATTAAAATTTGTCAGAAGGAATTTGCTTTATTCCGACGGTTTGACTGTTGTTTGGAGAATAATGTATGTCACAAAATCATGTTATTGAATTGCCCAATACACCAAAGCTGCGTCCAGTATTTTGCGACTATGCTGGTGGTCGTTTTCGGCTAACTGCTGAGGGGTTAACCTTTATCGGTCTTGATAAGGATGGCAATCCATTGCCACCTCGGTGGATATGCGCGCCATTGTATGTCGTTGCCAAAACCCGGGATGCTCAGAGCGGTGAATGGGGTCGGTTGTTGGAATGGCAGGATGATGACGGAATAACTCATCAGTGGGCAATGCCACTGGCTTTGTTGCAAGGTGATTCCTCCGATGTGAGGCGAGAGCTGGCACGATTGGGATTGAGTATTTCACCTAATAGGACTGCTCGCGATTTGTTAGCCTCCTATTTACAAGTCTTTCCAGTAGACGCACGTGCACGATGTGTTGATAAACTGGGTTGGCATGGCGATGTTTTTGTAACCACTTCCCAGTGTATCGGGCAATCAGCAGAGAAAATTGTATTCCAGAATACCAATGCCATTGAACCAGCAATGCCCTCCAAGGGAAGCGTTGAGGAATGGCGAAACTCAATAGGTCGGCTGGCATCAGGCAACTCAAGACTGGTGTTTGCCATATCTGTAGCTCTTGCACCTGTATTGGCAAAAATTGTTGGCGAAGATTCAGGAGGTTTTCATTTCAGAGGCACATCCTCATCAGGCAAAAGCACTGCATTGAGTCTGGCTGCCTCGGTTTGGGGAAACCCACAATCCTATTGCCGTTTATGGCGCAGCACCACCAATGGCCTTGAAGGCTTGGCGTCATTACACAATGATGGATTGTTGATCCTTGATGAGCTCAGTCAAATCGATCCCAGAGAAGCAGGGGAGGCCGCTTATTTGCTAGCCAATGGTCAGGGAAAAACACGTGCTTCTCGTACTGGCACGGTCAGGCAATCTTCCCGATGGTCTTTATTTTTCTTGTCTGCTGGTGAGGAATCTTTGACGGAACTCATGGCAAAATCAGGACAGCGTATTAATGCAGGTCAGGAAATCAGGCTTGCTGATATCGAAGCGGATGCCGGTTGCGGGATGGGGATTTTTGAAACAATTCATGATCAATTAAGTCCAGCCAGCATGGCCTTATCACTAAAGAAATACAGCAGCCGATATATTACCGACACCATTCAAACTTTTGTTGATGCAGTCATTCAATCCGATGCAACAGGCCAGATTATCCGTGTTGCCAGACGCTTTGCATTAGTTGCTGCTGCGGGAGAACTGGCCAGTCAATTTGGTCTGACAGGGTGGCAAAAAGGCGAATCGTTCCAAGCTGCGAAGACTTGCTTTACTGCATGGCAGGATGCTTTTGGAGTTGATGGCCACCGCGAAGATCGCGCCATTATGGCACAAGTGCGCGCTTTCTTTGAATCTCATGGTGCTAGTCGATTTGATAACGCCAGCTCACCTAACAATGACAAAATTCTCAACCGGGCAGGATTTTATCATACAGATAGGGAAGGGTTTCGAATCTACATGGTGTTAACCGAGGCGTACAAAAATGAACTGTGCAAAGGATTTGATCAACGCACAGTGACAAGGGTTTTATTACACGCCGGCTAGCTGAAACCTGCCTCAGATGGCAAAGCCTCACACAAGCCAAGAATCAAAGGGGTTGGCACTCCAAGATTGTATGTGTTTACAGGTAAAATTTGGGGAAGTGAATAAAAATTAATAATGACATTGGTTTTTTCGTTGAGCACCGAAGGTGCGAATAAGGTTTGTGAAGTTTGGTGACCAGCTTGCTGGTTAGCTAACTTCACCTATCTTGCCCTACATTTTGAAATTTATTTTGATCCGCACTTTGATAATTATTCGTAATTGTTCGTTATAGAGCGATTAATAACGAAAATAATCATGAATAAACGGAAATAAATAATAAATTACCGAAAGTTACCCAAAAGGTCGAAAATAAATAGAAATAAACAATAAAAATCAAAGGAATGAATAACCAGCAAGATGGAGAGCAGACCATGAAAAAATCCTTAACAGATAACATAACAGCTTCTAAACTGAATCAACAAAGAACAAACGTCAGAAAACATAAAGTTGAATTCCTGGCTTTACGTGAGGACATTTCTGAAGCATTGGAAAAAGGATGGTCTATTGCCATTATATGGGAAACACTGAGGGATGAGGGAAGCTTCACGGCAACTTACAATACGTTTAGGCTATACGTATTAAAATACCTGAGTGGTCAAAAGCCAGGGTATTCGCAAAGGGAAGTCACCGATCAGCAACCAAAAAGATTGGCCGTAAATCAGGACAAAGAGAAAAAGCCAACTGCTATGCCTTCATTTACCTTTAATCCAAAACCCAATTTAAAGGAGCTATTATGATTGAATGGATTTTTATTGGTGAATATAGTTTCCAATAAGTCCCATATGCCCCACCCTTATGGCAAAGGGTGGGGACGGCTAAAACCTTGTAGTAACGCACCCGCCCCAGATGTCCCTCTTGTCCCTGTGGATTTTGACAGTATTGTCATGGCCTCTGTACTTCGTGATTTGATATGTTGAATTACCTTTAGATCATCAGCGAGCGGAGATACTGTTTTGTGAGTAAGAGGTTGGTATAAATCTCCTTTTTGATATAAAATCACGCAAATGTCTAATAACCATACAGAGAAACCGCTCAAAAATTCATGTTCACAATGTAAAGTTTAATACTACGTTCTTACGTAACCCTACCAATAATAACAAATTAAAAAAGGAGTCTATGTAAGCAAATAAATCTTTGCATGGGTTGCTATTGCCCAAAATTAGCAAAGAGTAAGGCTGTGATTAAAATTGAGGAAATACAATGCAAGATAATAATAATGATATGAATCTCCATGCCTCCAAACTATCATCAACTTTTTCCAGGAGCATGGAAGAAGAGCGTCTATTATCTCTTATAGAGTTTGCCCAGCAATCGGCTCGCCTAAAACTTAATCCTGTCAAAGATGTAGTAAAGCATGGTTTGTTTAATCGTTTTGAACATGAGTTATTTGTTTCACCTGGAGTTCACATTGATATAGCGGAAGATAATGATGAACTGTGGTTAAGAATCGAAAGACTGGTAGAAACCCATCCTCCAGAACCTCAAGCTCAGCAATTAATACCTTGGCTTGACCTATCAAGAAAAACTGAAACAGCTCCTGTATTAAAAAGAGCTGTAGAGTTTGGCAAAATTGACATAGAAAATGTTAGGAATGCAGAAACTGATATGGGACAAGAGCAGCCCAAGCTGATGTTGTTGTCAGAATACGAGCATCGAGAAACTATAGAGCGTTTATTTCAAGATTACGTAAATAACCAATGGAGCATTTGGGCAGAAGAAGAGAAAAAGCGACGCCGTACAGTTAAATTATATTCAGAGCTGTTCACCTTAAAACAGCAATTGGAAGGCTCGATCGTTGATACTCAAATTGAATTAGTGTGGGGTACCGGGCTTGGTGTATGGAAAACAAATGAATTTAATATTAGATATCCTCTTATCACTCAATCTGTAGAGGTCTCACTAAATCCAAAAGATATGGCTATAGAAATTAGGCCAAGACGATCTGCTGAGCCACTTTTTGAGCTTGATGTTTATATGTCTATTGATAGTTTGGGTGTAGCAGATGTTCAGAAAGCTTATAATGATTTGATGTCAAAACAAACCCAAGACTTTTCGCCATTTGAGCGTTTCTCCTATGAGCCCCAACTACAACTTGCAGCGACACATCTGGATTCAAAAGGAGTATATTGGCCAACTCAAATTACGAATGAAGATCGTCAAATCCCTGATTCAGGAGAAAACTTAAAAGTTACTGATACATGGATTTTATTTGCCAGACCGCGCAGCAAAAGCCTTTATATTCAGGATTTGGAAAATTTCAAAAAGCATTTTAATGCTGAAAAAACGGGTGAGATAGCCAGTGTTATTAAAGAAATGGTGCAAGAGCCAGTCGATGAGCACCGTGAAATAAAGCTTACTAATTTTCGTGGTCTATCCAATCTTGGATATACTTCAAATGAAGGCAATGCAGAGACAGCAAGCGAGTTGTTTTTTCCTCTGCCATTTAATGAAGAACAAGTCAAAATTGTACAAAAATTAGAACATTCAAATGGGGTTGTTGTCCAAGGACCTCCAGGAACAGGTAAAACACATACAATTGCTAATATTATTGCCCATTATATGGCGAATGGTAAGCGTGTACTTGTTACCTCTATGAAAGAGCCAGCTTTATCTGTGTTGAAAGAAAAGCTTCCTGTAACAATTCAGCCCTTAGCCATTTCTCTTTTAACCAATGAGCAAGACGGAATGAAGCAGTTTGAGTTTGCTATCTCTAAAATTGCTCAAGAATTACAAACCATTGATCGTACTGCACTTGGATGCGAAATTGAAAATGACGAGCAATTTATTGATAAGCTTCATGCAAAATTGGCATGGATAGATCGGTCTATTACCAATTGGGCAAAAAGCAATATTCAACCTATTTATATGGACGGACAAGAAATTCACCCAGAGGATGCAGCAAAAGAAATCGCTGCAGCAAATGGAGAATTTGATTGGCTTGAGGATCCCATTTCTATCTTAGACGAACATAAGCCGAGATTTGATAATACCGATATTATACAACTCAGAGAAGCAAGGCGTAATTTGCAAGGAGATCTTGATTACTTTGGCAAGTCACTACCTGCATTGGAAGATATCCCCAAATTAAACAGTATACTGAACCTTCATCGCGAGTTATTAAAAAACAAAACGCTAAAAGATCAGGTTCTGTCTGCTGATACTTTTCAAATTCCAGACTTAGCAGAAAATAGTACTGAAGTAGAAACAATATTAAATGCGTTCTATGAATATAGAACAACAAAAAAGCAATTAGAAACGGCCAACCTATCATGGTTTGGCTCATTGCAATCGTATTTAAAAAACGCTGAATCAGCGCCAATCATTCAACTTATTGAAAAAATTGCTGATGAGGTGAACAATTTACAGGCCGAAAAAAATATTTTTTTAGAAAACCCTGTTGTTATACCAACTGATCTCAAATTAACAGATGAAATTACTCAAGCTGTTGCTAATAAAAGTGAAGGTAAGCACCCTTTTGGAGTCAGTGGCATATTAACAAAGCGAGCATTAATTAAAAAAATTGATGCTATCCTTATTTTAAATAAGCCAGCCAAGAATCAAGATGAATGGCTGCATATTTATCGTTATGTATTACTTTGCAATCATATTGATGAACTCGTTTTACGATGGAATAAAATAGCCACTGAAATGTCTATTTTTTCTCTCATAAATAGTGAGATGATTAACCCTCTTCAACACGTTAGAGCTGAATTAGATTTTTATTTTGCTGTCAAAAAATACATTAGACTGGAAGTTGAAATTAAAAATTATTCAAGTTCAATTTTGTCATCATGGCCTTATTTAAATGAGCTGTTTGAGGTTGATACTCATATTCATGAGTTAATTGAGTTGCTTGAAAAAAATCTTAATTTTTATCACTCCTCAAAAGCTTGGTCTGATAGAGAAACGATATTAAACAGTTTATCAAGCTTTAATGGGCGGATTTCTGAAGCAATCAAAATATTTTTTTCTGAAACTGTGGGCAATCCATCCATCAGTGATATGGAAATACAAAATCAATCAACTCAATTGATAGAGGAATTGAGGCGCATTCATGGGTTAAAACCAGCTTTAGATGATGTGTATTCTATATGCGATTTAATTCATCAATCTGGTGCTACCCTATGGGCACAAAAACTTAAAGAGACTCCGTTGGAAAGTACGGTGGATTCTTTATTGCCTGATGATTGGAGCCAAGCATGGCGGCTTCGTCGTTTGGCCAACTATTTTTATTCAATGAGTCATTTTGATGAGTTTAAAAAATTAACCACTCAGCGCTATGAATATGAAAAACAATTGGCAAAAACCTATCAAGATGTGGTTGCTAAACGCACTTGGCTGCAATTAGCAAAAAATGCGACGCCCGACATTCGAGCAGCATTACAAGCCTTTCAATCTGCTATTTCAAGAATAGGTAGAGGAACAGGTAAAAGAGCCATTCGTTATAGACGCGATGCTAAAAATGCGGCTGCACTTACCAATAAAGCAATACCGTGCTGGATTATGCCTCATTATAGAATTTCTGAGTCATTGCCTCCTGAATTTGGATGCTTTGATTTAGTCATTATTGATGAAGCCTCACAATCAGATTTAAGTGCCCTACCAGCCATGTTACGCGCCAATAAATTGTTGGTTGTTGGTGATGATAAGCAGGTTTCGCCTGATGGTGTTGGTCTGGAAGAAGAAAAGATCAATAATTTGATGGCTCAATATTTAGCCAATCAAGTAGCCATATATAGACAAGCAATGTCTCCTGAGCGCTCTATTTATGATTTATGTAAAGTTGTATTTGCTGATTCACACATTATGCTGCGCGAGCATTTTCGCTGTGTTACGCCAATTATTGAGTACTCCAAGAGAGAATTTTATAACCATGAACTAAAGCCCCTGAGATTGCCAAGCAAATCAGAACGTCTGGATCCTCCTCTAATCGACGTAATTATTGAAGATGGCTTTCGTATAAATAAAGAAAATAATGCTGAAGCAAAGTTTATTGTCGAGGAAATCAATAATATTTGTAATGACCCTGCTATGGCCAATCGGACAATTGGCGTTGTTTCTTTGCTAGGCAATGAACAAGCAAGAAAAATATGGGAAATGATTCAGCAAGAGATTACGCCAGATAAAATAACTAATCATAAAATTACTTGCGGTGATGCCCTTACATTTCAAGGTAAAGAGCGGGACATCATGTTTTTATCAATGGTAGCGACTCCAGATAATGTGAAAGCGGATTCACGAGAAGCCTCTGCGCAGCGATTTAATGTTGCTGCCTCAAGAGCACGAGATCGCATGTATTTAGTAAGAAGTGTTGAGTTAGATAATCTAAGCCACAAAGACAGCTTAAGACGCAGTTTAATTGAGCATTTCAGCTCACCCTTTGCCCAAGATGAAATAAAGGTAAAAAACCTTAGAGAACTCTGTGAGTCAGGTTTTGAATTGGAAATTTATGATCTATTAACTGAGCGTGGTTACAGAGTTATTCCTCAAGTCAAAGTAGGAAACTACCGTCTGGATATGGTTGTAGAGGGACATAATGATGCTCGCTTGGCTATTGAGTGCGATGGGGATCGTTATCATGATGCTTCAAAATGGGAAGACGATATGAAAAGGCAAAGAATTCTTGAACGTGCAGGGTGGAAATTCTGGAGATGTTTTGCTTCTACGTTTGTTATGAATCGTAAAAATGTAATAGAGGATTTAATAAGCACATTAACATCTCATGGTGTAGAGGCTATTGGATTTGATGGGATAATAAATAGTATTCATTGTGAACAAAGAAAAATAAAAAATATAGCTGTTTCAGAAGCTTGCACTGAATAGGTAGCTATGCATATTTAAAATAAAAATAATAAATATCAGGGAGGTGTTATTCAATATATTAATTTGAGGTTTAAAAAATGAAAAAATATTTAGCTATTTTGGTTGTTTTAAAAGAGCTTTTAGAAATTATTACGCTACCATTTCTTAAAATTAAGGTCTTTATCTTAGAGGCGAAGCTTAAAAAAGCGGAAAAAAATATTCTGCAGCATAATAGAGAATTAGAAGCTGAATATGGCACATCAGATCCACAAGAATTATCAGTATTACTAGCACAACACGAAGCCGAACTAAGTGAATTACAAGTAAAGCTTGAAAAAGCAGAACAAGTAGTAGAGCATCATGATAAAAAATTGGAAATAGCTAACAAGACATATGAAGATCAATATATCTCATACTCACAGTACTTATCATCATTATTAGAACAACTTAGCGCAGTGGGGAACGAAAAAGCTAATTTGGAAGAAAGTCATGGGATATTGGCGATGGAGTTTTTTGATCAATATAGAGAAAACTTAGATATGATTGAGGATACATCATTGAAATCCGTATATGAAGAATTAAGTCCAGAGGAAAGGGCTTTTTGGAAGAAAAGATGTAATGATCTTCAATTGCTTTCTGATAAAACGTTGGCTATTTTAAAAAAAATTTCTTCGCCTGAAGCGTTGCATTCCCTTGAAACTGCAAATGCAAATTGGAATAAAACAATAGCGCCATTAATCAAAAACAAATTACATGCAAAAATAAAATTTGAAGGGAAAATACCCCCAAATATGTTGGACGAATTGCGCTCAAATGAGCCTGGTAATGAATTGCTAAGAGAAATAGTCAAAAATAATCCTGATCTTTTAAAGGATTGTATAAATCAACAGTATGGCAACAATCTATCCGATCTTGTCACTTGTGACACATATATTCAACAATATTTGGATAAAATGCCTGAAGACTTTCAAGTAGCGTTAAAGAATTACCGTGAAGCATTAATGTCTTGAAAAATCAGTGAACTTACCATGAGAGTATAATAATAGATGTCATATTATGTGTATTAGTTTCGATTTAATCAAAAGTGACACTAATGAATATGCAAAAAGCGCGATAATTTTCTAATTCGACAAGTAAGCTTAATTGAAACGTGATATTTGTGACAAAAGTGATGCTTCATAAAACATTTTTATTTTTGAGGATGCTCCTTTAAACCATCAGCTCTTTAAAGCTTTCTGACTCGATTAGGCCACAACAGTTCCAAACAGAATCAAATAATGGCTTTAATAATTGTTTAACATCTATATCAAAAGACTCTACTATTTCCGACGATAATTGGATGATATTCCTATCAAATTTATGATATCGCCCCTTGTGGTCTGAAAAATGATAATGTTGGATATTAAGGTAGCTAATAAAAATAATTAGCGGCGTTTGGTAATTAAGTTGTTTCAATATGGCAAAAAACCTCTGCACATCGTCTAACAATATTTCTTCACTATAACGTGCGGGGAAAATACAAGGAAAATTTTCATCGAATTCTGGTCTTGCACGAAACACAGTTAGTGATTCCATTATTCCATTACGAAATAAAAGATCATATCTGTCATTTGCGTGCAGTGTCGTGGGCTTGTTCCGATTAGCCCTTCAAGCACAATTCTTGGCTGCCATGCGGTGTATTTAAATTTGTTTGGCCTTAAAAGATTGGCTGCTTGATTAAGTTCAGCAATGCTATTTTGATGACCGTTCGTATAAGCTGATAATGGAATAATGTGTAAAACTAAGTTTGCACCGACCTCCATCGGCACTATAGTATTTCTTGCTTCTATTTCAATAAGCCTTTTAGCAACAAATTCTCTGATTTTATCCACAAGATTTGAGGAAAGATTAAAGAAATTCCTTATTTCAGTAATGTCCATAGGATATGATTCTGCTGAGTTACGCCCATAAAAACAATTAGTTTTTGTTTCTCTGTGAGGACCGTACCAGCTTTTTTTAACCTTAATGATCACAACGTAGTTATCATTTTTTTCAAGCTTATGTACAGCAATATCAGTCCCAGTAATTTGTGGCTCAGTCCGTCCACGGATCAGGCTTTCCAATCGTAATTTAGTCTTATCTGGGTCGTCTAATGGAATGCCTACTAATTGAATGGTTTGGTTGTTTTCCTGAATACCATAAATAATATAGCCATCATTTGAATTGGCGAAAGCGCAAAGAGGTTTTAAGAAGGCTGTTATTATTTGCTCTTTGTCTAGAGGAAGCTCGCGCTTATATTCCAATTGTCTATTTTCAATAACATTGTTTTGCTCTAATTGCTCAATCTCTTCTAAAATTTCAATTGTATGTATTGAGTGTTTAAACATTAGTGGCTCTATTCATTCGGAGACAAATTCTATAAATTGATCGCCCAGTTGAGTTGACCTTTTCTCTATACCGCCTTGGCTCGTCATTGAAACTTGCAATAACTCCTTGTTACTACTTAAAAACCCTTTGTTATATAAGTCAGTCCAAATATAATCTACAAAGCTTTTATTACTGCTTAACTCAGGAAACGCGCTTTCTAAGGTGCTGCGCACACTACCGACCATTCCAACTCCAGGAAGACCTTGTCCTACATTTTGGAACCATTTTGAAGGATTGGTAAATAGCATAAGAATTTTTATATGCCAAATAGTAAACGTATCAATACAATTTAAAAAAGTTTGTTGCAAGGAGAGTTCTGGAGCATTATTTTCAGCGGAATGAATGATTGCATTTTTTAGCATGTTTCTTTTTTCTTCTTGATGGTGCTTTAGTCCCATCGGAATGGCCTGAAGTAGAATATCAATAAAATCTTCGTTATTTTTTAATTCCTCAAGGTTGATCCCATTTGATTCAATTTTCATTAATGCATCAGTTATTGCTTCCTGCCATTCTTCTGAGCGTTTCTGATATGGTATTTTAACAAAGCTAAAAAGCAGCTCTGTTGCAATAGCTCCTCCTGGAACTGCTGAATCAATACCAGCTTTGATGACTTTAGATACTTTATCAACTAGATTTTCTTTTGGTGGAGTTATCGACATACGTTTTTTCTCTATAATATCGGTTTTATTACAAGAAACAGGATGCTTGGAGGAATTATGGGCTCTACCCCAAATAAGGGGGCACTTTAATCAAGTTAGTCTAGACTAACTAATTGATTTC
>NZ_LBAW01000014.1 GCF_001648595.1 Legionella bozemanae
GGTGCTTACACAAGCAAAGGATTATTGCCCAGCTATGTAGCAATAATCCTTGACTTTAAAGACGGTAGGTACCGCGCATAAAGCGTGGTAGGTAGGAGGCTATAAAAATGCAAATATAAAGTGCAGTACATAGGGGCCATAAAAATTCAATATTTAACAATAAAACCTTTTTAAATTTTATGACCTTCCCAAAGAATTTTGTACGCGGGACTATTGCGTATTATTGAGTTTTTTGCAAAGGCTTATTTTTTTGATTTATTCAGGAGTGTAGCCTGATGGTTTTTCAGAGCCTTCACCAAAAAAATATTTTTGCATTTCTTCTTTTAAAAACTCGCGAGCTTTAGCTTCCATTAAATTCAGGCGGTATTCATTGATGAGCATGGTTTGATGGCTTAGCCACATATTCCAGGCTTGTTTCGAAACTTCATTATAAATCCGTTCTCCTAATGCTCCGGGGAAGGGTGGTTTTAATAAGCCTTCGGCATCTTGGTTTAATTTACAGCAATGTACTATTCTGGTCATGTTTTGCCTCTTATTTCCAACATCATAAACAGAGTATAGTTTACGTGTTATTCGGCAATTTTGTACTTAAAATTACTTAAATTTTTTAGTCTGAACGATGTTTTGCCTGAGCCAATAAAATATGTTGAGAAAGAATTTGCTCCTGTTCACTTGTTAATCCGTTAAACTGTACTGCCGTGCGGTAATTATGCTCACTTTGATATTGGCTGTAGACTACAGTGCCTTCCACAATTATGGGAATCATTTTCGGTTTAGTATAGATTACTAGTTTTATCAGGGTTTTTTCTTTAATAAGATCAGGTGTCTTAAATGCCATTCCACCCAGACTAATATTGACTTTACGCAGCTGAATGGTATTCGTCATCAGCATTTGTCGTGACAAATAATCTATTTTTGCATTTAAAAGGTTAAGATAATGGGCTATTGTTGGTTCTTTAAGGGCAATAACTTGGGTGAGTTCAGCCAGTTCATAATCAATTTCTTGAAAATAATGTGCTGCCTCAAGATATCGTTGTCCATTTTTGCCTAAAAGTTGATCCACAACTGCGCGATCAGGGCACAGCTCTCCAGGTTCCATAATTCGGTAGTTAAAATAGATATGATCTTCTACCCGAAAATGTTGACGTCTCTCATGTATAGGCATAGTAGCTCCATTAACTGCATTTAGTGAACAAGTCTCTTAGACTTGCATGATATTCCTATTTGTTCCTCTTGTATCATTGTCCAATATTGATGAATTAGGGGATGATTTTATTACCCATTCATCTTCTTCCTTCCCTTGTATTGTTTCAGTGATAACTATTGGCTCGGTTTGATTCAATCTTTTTGGGCGCATACTTGTTGCAAGAAATTGACTCCAAGACGTGGAAAGAGCTTCTAATTGATGTATTACCTTTTTTGCAATACCGGATAGCTCTTGGCTTTTTTCTTGTGCTTGCAGATAATTTGTTGCTGCGCTTGCTTTGAGTATGCACTCATCAAGAAAGTTGGTGAATTGTTGATCGGTGATTTTATCGTGTTTTATTGCTTCCAGAACTACGGCATTAAATTCAGATACTCTATCAAGTTTTAAAGCAGCGGTAAAAGCATCATTTAACCTCACCGGGAATTTCAAAGGCGAAATCATTTTTTGTAATTGTTGTTGTGCATCAAAAAAGAATTTTTTAAAGACATGCATGCCAAAACCTCTATCATGGGCTGTAATAATAAGCTCTCTAAGTCGCTCTTCGGTTTCAATGATGCATTTCAATTTTTCATCAGTAGACGCTGTATCGCACTTCATCTTTTTAGAATAGCTTGCAATCGTACTCATAATATAGGTTCTATTTCCCATATTATAAGCATCCTTGATTACTCCCAAATCAGCGGGATCCAAATAGTTCATAGTGGGATTCAAAACTAATTGATGTTCAGGATGGAGTGTATCTTCTCGTAATGCAGCAAAGTGTATTTTACTTAGGGTTACACTTTTGGCTGAAGTGTTGGTGATTGAATCTGCTCCACTACGTCGTTTAATAAAATCAAGCATGGCTACAGAAACCTTCTCACTAAAAGTTAGTTGTATCAAGTCATTGCCGAGATCCTCTACTTTTTTAATTTTATTTTGCTGTCTGTGAGTCCAAGGATATTTAAAGGCGCGGCCGTCGTCGCTAAATAATATGGGATTATGCAGGAGTTTTTCAAAAATTAACGCTTGCCTTATTCCGAAAGAATCGATATCGCCTGCCGTTTGGGGAAGTATGTTATCAATTGCTTCAAGACGCTCTAATACTCTTGTTTGCAGTGCTTCTGCATCTTTTTCAAGAACCATCAGATCACTTAACTCAGAAGTTAATTGGCTTTGTTTTTCTGTACTTAGTGGTTTTTTAAATTGTCGTTTAATTCGGGATGCTTGTTGGTGATGTTGCCATGCAATGTGATTGATATATTGGATAATTTTATCGCCAATAGAGCGCAATTGCATGATACTTTCGAATTTAGAATACATAGATGAATCTTCAATAATTGTGCGATTGCGTCCCAAGCCATGGCGAGTATGCTTTCTAAGAAAGTCACCTGGTATAAGGCATATTCGTGAATCAAGAATAAATTTATCAGTATCCATGAGTGATTGGTCAAAGATAAAAAGTGATTTTGCATTTCTTAAGGCCTTGTTTTGGCAATTGCCTCCAATTGCATCGGTATCGCTACATAGATAAAGTAAACCGAGTGCTCTGCCAAAATCTTCGATAAAATAATCCGCTTGTATTCCTTCACCTAGAGGTTTAATCGTTGAATAATGGGTATAGGTTTTTCCTGCAAGCCATGCATAAAATGTTTTCCCTAAAGAAAATTCACTCAGTAAGCGTATTTCTTCAAAAGGTATAAATAACCCTGGATGTCCATTATGGGAAATTGTAGTGGCAGCAGCTGTATCTAATCCCAATAATCGGGAAATATTGAGTGCCATAGCTTCATGCTGGACTCCTTTAATATTGCCATGTTTGGGTAGTTTAATAATGGCTTGCGTACTGAGTTTATAATGTTCTCTTTCAGCATGGTAAGCCTCAACACTCAAGCCTTCTGCTCGCTTACATAAGCAATGCAATTGTTTTTTTACCTTCTCCAGACTGATTAATGAGATTTTTTCGGTCACCCCGCCTACGTTTTCTTGTAAGATGCAATAGGCGAGAGTTGATCCATTGTCTTGTGGGATATTGATTCGTTTTAATTCATTGATTTTATTGAGATCCAATAAAATATTTAATCTTTTTTCTACGTTCTCCCTTTCCGAGTCACTATTAGCTACTCGTGCCATCTCTTCTTGTAGACGTTGAATCTGCGTAGTAACCTGTAGTGAATTGGATGCATCAAAAACTATAGCTTCCGGAAAGGTTTGTGTCAGTGCATACAGTTTTGTTCTGCTGTTAATTATTAAATCATCTAACTGAGTATCAATATCTTGAGGAATATTGGTCGGGCGTTCATAGTAATCATCTTTGGGTAATCGAATAATTTCATGTGCATTTAAAGTATATCGTATGCCTTCTTCTGCTTTTTCAAGATCAATACTCTTAAGCAAAGGAGGAGAGCTTCCTTTTTCAAAAGTAGAAGCGTATTTAATAATGCCACATAATTCCCGCCACTGGTCTGGATCTGTTTCCAGAGTTCCCAGGTCAAATAAGCCATTTTTATGGAGATCAATATGATCTAATAATTTATCAAGATCAGCATAGCTCGCCAGATCCTCATCCTTCAGCTCCACTGCAACAGAATTTCCACTTTTTTCTTTTAAAAAACGTTTAATAATCCTGTTTTTTTGCTCCAGCTCCATTGGTTATGTCCTTATAAAACCAATTTGACCTGTTTATAAATATAGACAATTTTTATGCTTTTGGTCAAAAAGTACATTAGGGATTTCCGTATAATAATCAATGCGAGTACAGATGAAAACTATATAAAATTACAATCTTTTCATTTTAATAATGGTTTGTGCAGCTTATAAAACAACAGTTTCTGAGATGATGTAATTTGGCAGGGATGCTTCTTTTTCGCTTCTTGACAATTTTTTATATATTCGATTGGCAAAATTAGCGAAATCTTTCAATCGGCTCATTTTAAACTCTTTTTTAGTCACTACTAATATATTTAGCCTATGAGAGATATTTGAGTATTAATTAATTGATCATGTTGATTTTTTTTACAAAAAAATTACAAATTTTTTCATTGATATAAATAAGTAATCTTCCGTAGTGCATAATTATATCAGTTTTAAGAAAAAATTTAGTAAATCCAGAGAAGAAACAACAACTACTTAAAGTCCTTGATTATTTTTAATTGAAGATAAAAATAATTTTGAGTTGTTGGTGCTCTTCCCTAAGCCAATTATTTATTGTATTAACCCAGTAGTTAAATGTTGCTGGTTACTGACTTTTTCTTGGACTACTGAAGGTTGTCTAAAAATATCCTGAGCTCTAGGGTAATGCGAGCTTTTCTCGCCTCTAAAGAGTGTACTGCCGACTCGACGTATTGATCTTTTCTTAATCTGTGGATCATCATCTTTGGCGCCCTTGGCAAGTTCTGCGAAAAACCTGTAGTTTTCTTTAAGATCAACGGACGTTCTTTTCTTATGTTTTGGTTTTTTATCAGTTTGAGAAGCGGTTTTTTGTTGCTTAGTAGATGATTCCTCATCAGCGTGTGGCTCTACATCAGCAGATGTTTTAGTAGGAAATGTTGCTTCATCTGATTTTTCAATACTGTTATTTTTAACCACTATCGTTTCTGTTGATAGGAGTTCTTCATCCTTTTTTTCTGCACTTTTTTTGGGAGTAGGGATGTTGGCTTCCTCTTCTGTGGGGTCTTTCTGTTTTTCTAATACACCAACTTCTTCTTCGCCATTTGAGTTCGTATCGTTTAGAGCTCTTATCTCTTCCAAATGCGCTTGAAAATAATCTTTAAAATTATTTGCTTCACTGGCGCCCAGATTATCCAGAATTGTTGCAGGTAAAAACTCCAGTTGAATAAAATGAGTTCGGAATTCTGGATCATTAAAGTTTAATGAAATGTCTATATTATCCGCAGTAGTTACTCTTTTTACTCTGAAAAAACCAAAAGATAGGGTATGGATTATTTGTCTCCACCAACTTGCAGAATCCCAGTCTTTTGTTAAAAGTGCGTCTTCAATATCCTGGGAAATTTGGGAAAAATAACTTTTTGAACATTCTTGATAACACTTTATCGCCAACTTTTCAGTTACTCGATTGAAGCGAGGTTCTTTCGGGTTTTGTTCTGAAATGGTAGCAAAAACTATGTTTGCTTGCTCCAGAAAGTTTATACTTTTGAGCTTATTGTTATGTAAGAGTTGATCAATTTCATTTAATTCGTGTTCAATCCCTAAATTTTTTGCAGGTAATTCCTTTTCAAGCTGTTTATAGAAATCATCGATATTATGATTGAAAAAGGGAAGTAATCTCTTGAACTGTTCTATTGTAAGCCTTTTCCCTTCCTCATACCGTGTGAGCTCTTCAACAAGTATGGACAAGTTAATAATAGCACGATTTGGCTTTTCAAAATGGGCGAGTACGCTTCTGTTTTTCTCATCAGATTTTTCGGGTATATCACCCAGTTGAGTTACGATGAGGAATTCCTTGAGCGCTTTGCCCATTTGGTAAGACATCAGTTGCTCGATGTCAATTTGAGTAGTATACGCTTTAGGTATGTAATCCTCACATGCTTCATCAAGACAGGCAAGATATTGAGGTGGAGCATAGCGGGGACTACTTCGTAGTGTACTGGCAAGTGGTTTTGGGGAACGTACGAACGTTTTTCGGTCACTTATCAGTAATTTATGGTTATGCATCAAAAAATTACTTAATTTAATATCAGGATGATAGGCATTTGCTTCTTTGAGTTTGAGGCAAAAATCATTAATCTGATTGAAGTAATATTTTGTTATAGCCGCGATTTTTTGTTGTGGTTGCCCTTTCAGTTTTTTTGCAATATCTAATAGACTTCCTTGATTGGCAAATTGACTTAAAACTACAGGTTTAAATTCAATTTCCTTGTGGTCTTCACTTTTGAATTGCATCATAAATAAAGCAACATCGTTAGCGAAATATTTGGATACTGGGTAAGAGTGAAGATCTTGTTCAAAGCTCAAATCATTTCGGTCTTCTACTCGAAAAACAAGCGCTTCCTTCCACCCTTTCATTCTGAATTTAAAATTAAAATTATTGACCTGTTTTTCTCCTAGAACTTCGGTTTTATAGTCAGAACTACTTAAATCACTTTCACCTTTAATTGCCCTGATTTTTTCTTTGGCCAAACTTAGAATTTGAGCATGATCATCCAGATTCTTTTTTAGAATACTCTCCTTTTCAGCCAACACACTAAGACGTTCGCTTATAGCCAAAAATTGTTCTTTTATTTCACTAAAAGGTCTTGCGCTTTTTAATAATGCATCTCGGTCTTGCATTAGTTCATAGATATTTTTTCCTTCTACTTCCTCTTTCAATCCGGGGGATATGAGGGATGCTGGTATTTGGGCGGCAACAGCTTTTGCAAACTGAATCCCTTTAAAAAGGAATGAACCATCAGGATTTATTCCATGCATCTCCAGGTGAGCTCGCCAACTTTCAGGACCTCTAGCTGCAAGCCATTTAAATTCTCCCTCAAATATAGGTATTGAATTAATATGATAATTGATTTTCTGTAAGTAGAATAAACGCTGGACTGTATCTTCTTCAGGTATTTTATTAAATTCATGTATTTGGCGTATGAGCCTCCGGTGCTTTGCGTTAATAGGTTTTACTGTTAATCCCATAGTACTTTACTACTCCAACGTCAAAAATCAGAAAATAGGCATCGATGTCATGTTAAAAGTGGACGATTATTTTCACTGCTGAGATTTCATTTCCTTTGATAAGCTGGGGAAGCAAAAGCATTAGTGAGATTTCAAACACCACTCGCATCAGTAATTTTAAAAATTGCGTAAAATTAAAGCATAGACCTACTTATCTTTCAAGAAGTGTATTTGAATAAAAAGTGAATAATTGTAGCGTTCGAATCATTTTATTTTTTTTAGCAAAGATCACGAAGTTGTTTTAATATGAGAAGACAGTTTTAGATGATGTAATTACTAAGAAAATTACTATCTTAAGTGGTCTGTTTTATGATTTAATATTTACTATTTCCCAGCGTAAGAAAGGTTTATCATGACTTTTGTAGTAACAGAAAGTTGTATTAAGTGTAAGTACACTGATTGTGTTGAAGTATGTCCTGTTGATTGTTTTTATGAAGGGCCGAATTTTCTGGTGATTCACCCTGAAGAATGTATCGATTGTGCATTGTGTGAGCCGGAATGTCCTGTTAATGCGATTGTTTCTGAGGATGATTTAACTTCTGAGCAGCAGCAATTTAAAGAATTAAATGCCGAGCTTGCTAAAACATGGCCTAATATTACCGCAAAAAAAGATGCTCCCCCTGATGCCAAAGATTGGGAAGAGGTTAAGGATAAACTTCAATATTTACAAAAAGAGTGGTAGAAATCACTTCACTAGCTGAATCATGTCAGCGAATTCTTGGTGAGAAAGGGCGGCTTTCCACTGCTATTCCGGGGTTTGTGGCACGTAAGCCACAGTCCGATTTAGCCGTGGCTATTGCTGAAGCAATTGAAGAAAAATCAATTTTAATTGCAGAAGCAGGTACAGGAACTGGCAAGACTTTTGCTTATTTACTTCCTTGTTTATTAAGTGGAAAAAAAGCCTTAATTTCTACAGCAACCAAAACGTTACAAGATCAACTTTATCAAAAAGACTTACCTGCTTTAGTCAGGGCTTTGGGATTATCTGCTCGTATACAAAATCTAAAAGGAAGATCCAACTATATTTGCCAATATCGTGTTGTATTACATTCCGAAGAAGGGCAATTTCAAAGTCCGCAATGCGCCCATGAAGTAGCTCACGTACGCAGTAAATTGTCGCAAATGAAAAATGGTGATCGTTCGGAGTTGCCTGAACTTAATGAAGATTCTCCAGTTTGGCATTATGTAACCTCAACAGTAGATAATTGCCTGGGTACTGAATGTCCTGCTCATGAAACATGCTTTCTACTCAAGGCTCGCAAACGTGCATTAGATGCTGATATAGTCGTCATTAATCATCATCTATTTTTTGCTGACTCACGGTTGAAAGAAGAGGGATTTGGAGAATTATTACCTGGCGTTGATGTAGTTATTTTTGATGAGGCTCATCAACTTGCTGAAATAGCAACTCATTTTAATGGTGAACGAATCGGAACGCGTCAGTTTCGTGATTTATTGGATGATCTTATTAAAGAATGGCCTGCTGTAGACCTTGCAAATCAACCTTTAAAAGCTTTAAGCCATAAAGCAGATAAATTGATGGATGAGCTATTAAGTAGTTTACCTGAAGTTGATGATCGATTTAGTTGGGAAGAAATAAAGCATAAGAAATCCTTTATGCGTGTTTGGGGTGATTGGTTGACATTAAAAGATGAAGTCATGGCATGTTTCCATGAATTAGCGCTTGCTGAATTTCCTGGACTTGTGCGCTGCAAAGAACGATTGATGGAATTTGCCAGAGTTTTATTATTCTTTACTCAAGAAAACAATCATAAAATACGTTGGTTAGAGCGCTTTAAACATACTTTAGTTTTTCATGTTACGCCGTATGATGTTGCTGAAACATTCGGTGATTTACTCAAACGTCAAGAGTGTACTTATGTTTTTACTTCTGCAACCTTAACTATAGCAGACTCTTTTGATTGTTTTTGTAAGCCATTAGGATTGTATGAGGCAAAAACTTTATTATTGCCTAGTCCTTTTGATTATCGGCAACAAGCATTGCTGTATTTACCAAGAGGTTTACCTGATCCCAAAGATTCAACTTATTATGAATCATTAGTATCTCGAGCCATTCCTTTAATTGAAACATTAGGAGGGCGCTGCTTTTTTCTATTTACTAGTCATAAAGCGTTAAAACAAGTTGCTCAAATGATGGGCAGTATTTTAAACTATCCTTTGTTGATTCAGGGAACTGAGGCAAAACCCATTTTACTTGAGCGTTTTAGGCAATTAGGCAATGCTGTTTTATTGGGAACTGCAACTTTCTGGGAAGGGGTGGATGTTAAAGGGGAAGCTCTTTCTTGTGTTATTATTGATAAATTGCCTTTTTCCAGTCCAGTTGACCCAGTAATTCGCGGTAGAATGGCTTATTTGAAAGAAAAAGGTTTATCGGGTTTTGATGAATTGTCTTTACCCGGGGCAGTGATTGCTTTAAAGCAAGGAGTAGGGCGTTTAATTCGGGATAATACGGATAAAGGTGTTTTAATGATCGCCGATCCCCGTCTAACCAGTAGAGATTATGGTGGACGTATCTTAGCCAGCTTGCCTCAGTTACCGAAAACTCGTGATGAGCATAAGGTGCTTCAATTTATTAGAGAATTAGAGCTGGATTATGAAACTGTTAGCGATTGATACATCTACAGAAAGAGCCAGTTTGGCTTTGCTTACTGGAGAAGAGTTACTTTGTGAAGAACAAAGTAACCAAAAAACGCACGCCCAATTTATTTTACCTATGGTTGATAGGCTGATGGTAAATGCTGATTTACAAATGAGTCAACTGGATGCCATAGTATTTGGTCGTGGACCAGGAAGTTTTACCGGTTTGCGAATTGCATGCAGTATTGCAAAAGGCCTCGCCTTTGCCAATGATTTGCCTTTAATTCCAGTGAGTAGTCTTGTTGCTATTGCTTGGTCAGTTCGCCAGAAGAAGCAGATGCACAACTCACCTGTATTGGCCGTATTGGATGCGCGGATGCATGAGATGTATTGGGCTTATTTTGCTGAGAATCAATGGACAGCAGAGGAACACGTTACACCAGTGCATGAACTCAACCTCCCTGAAAAACAATCAGTAATTCTTGCAGGAGTAGGGACAGACTCATATTGGGATGATTTTACTCCAGAAGTTAAATCACAAATACATGATAAATTAACCGTATATCCTTCTGCAGCAGCTATGATTCAGTTTGTTCAGTTTTCTGCGCAAAAGCCTGTTACAGCTGATGAAGCACAACCTGTATATGTACGAAATAAAGTGACTTAGGATTATAGGAGAATTTTGTGGATAAAAAGCTATTGGAAATATTGGTATGTCCTTTATGTAAAGGGAAGTTATTGATAAAAAAACAAGAACTTATTTGTAAATTTGACCGATTGGCATTTCCTGTTCATGATGATATTCCGGTGATGCTGGAACATGAAGCTCGAGTGATTTCATTAGAAGAAAAGGATAAGTTGTAATTGAGTATCCTAGTCTATTTTTTGTAGCCCGCTGCACTGCACCAGGCTACAAAGGCTACAAATTACGATTTTGTGATGTATTTTTTACGCCAATACAGTAAAAATGCAGGAATTAGCATCATTACGATTCCCATAGAAAACACCAGACGAAAATGCCCGGCACTACCAAAATTCATAAATTCGACGGGTGGGATGAAGCCTACAATTAAAGTCATACTACATCCGCATAAGCCCAAGATACAGACTAAATAGTAGCCGGTTTTTTTCCCCGGTATTGCAAAAGGTCTCTTAAGATGTGCGTATTTGCTTTTTAATCTCCAGGCTGCAATAAACATCAAGACATACATCATGATGTAGAGTTCTGTACTTAAGTCAGTAAATAACCAATAGATAGCATTCACGCTAGGAAACAAGAGAAATCCACTGCATAGAAGCGTCACTAAAATTGCTTGGGTGATTAAAATTCGTGAAGCAACGCCACGTTTGTTTAATTGACACATAAACTTGGGTAAAAAGTTATGATTGGCCGCCATGAGCAGACCTTTTGCAGGTGAGATGATCCAGTTGATCATACTCCCTAAACTTCCCAATAAGAGTAATGCAATAAGGACAGGTAAGAGCCACTCTAAGTTATATGCATGGAAAAAGTTAGTAAAGGCTTGGAGTACCCCATCAATGAGACTGATTTTCTCTTTTGGCAGAACAAAAGCTATAGCTAGAGAACCAAAAATCATCGTGGTTAAAATAAGCAGCACGGAAAAAAACATTGCCCGAGGAAAATTGACTTGCGGGTTATGCACATTGCGGACATGTACTGCCGCGAGCTCCATGCCTAGAAATGAAGTCATGATTGCGGTGAGTGATACCCATGACTGGCTGTCTTTCCAGTGTGGCAGTAAATGCGACACGCTCAAATCAATTGCTATAGGATTCCCTTTAATGACCCAAATTAGTGCAAGAAAAATAATAAATCCCATAGGAAGTATCATTCCTAATATGGCGCATAGACCGGCAAAATACGCTGAGGCACGTAAGCCAGATAAAGCGATTAGAGTTAATGACCAAAATATCACTAGAATTACAGCAATCAAATAATACTTATTTTGGGCGAGTTCGGGATTGATTAAGTAAGCTAAGACTCCCGCAATAAAAGATAGGATAGTTGGATACCAAACTAAAGTATTGATCCATTGCAGCCAGATAGTAAAAAAGGCTAAATTTTCACCATATGCATGCTTTACCCAGCTATAAATTCCACCTTCTTCATCAGACCAAGTTGATGATAGCTCTGCTGATACCAAAGCTACAGGGATTAAAAAAACAATTGCAGAAAAGATAAAGAAAAAAATTAATGAAGAGCCGAATAGAGCAGTTCCCGGTAAATTCCTAATGCTGTCAATTGCACCTGTAATCAATAAAACCAAGGCAAATACAGAGATTTTTTCAGAAGACCAATTGTTCATTAATTAAATAGACTTATTAAAAATGCCAGGCATTATATAGGAAGTTGGCGACGGGCGTTACTATTTATTTTATCACAAGTGTTAACTTTGTTGCATTTATGTAAAAAAGTTACTGCAGAACAAGAATTATATTTTCGCCCTTACCAACAATAGCCTATTTTTCTGCAGTATGATAGATTTTGACGGCCTGGATTGAGCCTGGAGCTAAAAACCTGTTAATAATCTTCTAAAATCAAGGTGTTACTGAGTTATCTAAAAGAGGTGCAGTGTCACAAGAATCAGAGTATTTTATTTGTTTCTGATTTGTAAAGAAGGATTTTCTTTTTCTCTCCGGTGATTGAGAGAAAAAATCTTTTTTTACAGATTTTAAAACATTATCAAAGTTGAGAAAAATTTCTATTCTTAATTGATAATCAGATTTTTTATAATCACTATTCGTTTGGTAAAATTGAACTGCTTCACCACTGAGGCTTGTTATCTTTTTTTGTAAATCAACTTTTGATTTGTAGTTGCTACTGAGTTTCATCGCTTGTTCTGTAAATTCGACAAATTTTGCTTTGTACGTTTCTAACTTCATTTTAATCCTTTTACATTAACTAAACCGAGTTTACTTTACTTAGACAAAGTTATGTATCTCTTTTTTCTTTATTAAAACCGCCTTTACACACAGAAGATTGCAAAACAGTTTTGTTTCTATCGTTCCACTCGTCTGGAGTAAACAAGTGCATGCTTAAGGCGTGTAATCCAAGTTCAAATTCTTCTTTGAGCAGCTGGTTTAACAATCTATGCCGCGCAATTCGCGATAAATCAATAAATCGTGAAGAGACCACGGTAATTTTAAAATGAGTTTGTGCCCCTTCAGGAACATGATGATTGGCTGACTCATCTTCGACATTTAGATAAACAGGGACTAATTCTTGACTTACCAATTTTTCAATGCGATTTTTACGTGACATATTTAACTCTTATTAATTTAAAATTCATAATAAAAAAGCCGCCTTGGAGCGGCTTTTAAAAAGAGCTGATTAAATTCTGCAGTTTGCAGGAACATATCGATTATCAGCGGCATTATTTACAGCACAAGTCCAGGTAATTGGTGCAGTGGGTGGTGTGCCCGCAGCAAGGGGGGTTCCATTAGCTGATGGAGTTAAGGTTAAGACAACGTTGTTTGCTAGAGCTGTGTATGTGATAGTGATTACACCATTAGCTGGTGCAACAACAACACTTTGAACGTTAGCGGTTGCTGGTGGCTGAGACCAACCTAAGCTTAAATCGTTAGCGCCAGTTGTAGCATTTTCAGAAATCGTAGTCTGTGCTGAAGAAGCAAGACTTAATCCTTCTGTGACACGTGCTCTTACTACATAATCCTGATAAGCTGGGATAGCAATTGCGGCAAGAATACCAACGATTGCTACCACAATCATTAATTCAATTAAAGTAAACCCTTTCTCTTTCATCATTTGCTCCTAATGATTGGACAGCGATAAATACGCAAATAAAATGCCATTTATCAAAAAAAATTACAACTCAAGTAGGCCAAAACAATGATGTAACCTGCCATGGCTAGAAAAGGAAGTCTTGAAATCCTTGTCCTCTTTTCCTTTGTAACATTGTAGCAGATGTATAGAAGGGTTGCCTAATGTGTAAATGGATTAACCCTATGTTCAATCAGCAGTTTTTTCCTAAATGTTTGCGTGTTTTAATCGTAAGAGAGTTACTTTTAAGAAATTCTAGAGTACAGCCAGGTGAGGTTCTCTACGCTCACCCAGCTGCAATGATGACGATCTATTTAAGTACTTTGGGTACAAGTTGATTTTTTAAACGAACATAATCAGGTAATCCATTCATATAATCAGGATAGGCTTCTCCTTGAATCAAAGGCAATAAATATTGTCTGCAGGCAGCAGTAATACTCATTCCATCTGCAGCGATGTATTCTGCAGGCATGGCCTTTTCCTGATTGGCTACATCGGCTAGTGGGACATGTCCAATAGACCATTGGTAGGGCTCATCTTGTTCACGAATGATAATAGGCATGATGGCATTATGGCCTTTTATGGCATATTCTACAGCAGCCTTACCCAAAGCATAAGCTTGCTCCAGATCTACTCTTGAGGCGATATGGCGAGCAGCACGTTGTAAATAATCTGCGACTGCCCAATGGTATTTATAATTCAGTTCGGTTTTAATTAGCTGCGCAATAATTGGCGCAACACCACCCAATTGGGCATGACCAAATGCATCACGAATCCCTGCTTCACTTAAAAATTTACCTTCTGTAGTGCGAATACCCTCCGAAACCACAACAACGCAATAACCATAAGTCTTAACGCATTCATCCACTTTACTCAGGAGCTTTGTTTGTTGAAAAGGGACTTCAGGCAATAAAATAATATGGGGGGGGTCCTCCGGTTGTTGGCTGGCTAAGCCGCTTGCTGCTGCAATCCATCCTGCATGGCGACCCATTACTTCAAGGATAAAGACTTTTGTCGATGATGCAGCCATAGAAGCGACATCAAAACCTGCTTCTTTGGTTGAAATAGCTACATATTTAGCCACTGAACCGAATCCGGGGCAGGCATCTGTAAAGGGTAAATCATTATCTACTGTTTTGGGTATTCCAATACATGTAATTGGGTAACCCATTTTAGCACCTAGTTGCGATACCTTATGTGCTGTATCTTGAGAATCACCACCACCATTATAGAAAAAATAACCTATATTATGTGCTTTAAACACCTCAATCAGACGCTCGTATTCTTCACCATCATTTTTGAGTTTGTACCGGCATGAACCAAATGCTCCAGAAGGCGTTTGCAGTAATTTGGCAATATCCGCATCACTTTCAAGCGATGTATCAATAAGTTCTTCATTTAAAGCACCAATAATTCCATTTTTAGCTGCATATACTTTGCCAATGTATTGCGGATATAACTTGGCAGTTTGAAGCACGGCACAAGCTGAAGCATTAATTACAGCGGTTACCCCACCTGATTGAGCATATATCGCATTTTTTATAGTCATTCTTTCTCCTGGTTAAAAAGTGGCTACTCATCTCCGTAAATCTCTTGCAAAGGGTGCAAAAAAAGATAGGTAATCACTAAATTCTTATTTTTTGGTTTTCATACTCATTAATTACTGCATCAATACTTTGAATTAATTCTGCAAAAGGGGTAGCCAATTCTTCAATTGAAGCAGCATGTACCGCCAATTTTTCTACATGAACTACTTTTTTCTGTAACGTGGGTACACCGGAAAAACAACATGCCCCATGAAGTTTATGTGCTGCCTCTCCTAGTTTTTTAATGTTTTTATCATGCATTAATTGGATGAATTCTTCACGATTTTTATGTAGCTCTTCAACAAATCGTGCAAGAAACTCTTCTGCAAGTGCTTGATTTCCTGACACTTTTTGTATACATAATTGCCAATCGATCGCAGCATGTTTTGCTTTATCTGTAATACGAAGAATTTGTGTGAGTAATTGTTTTTCATCTATAGGTTTTTGTAAGCAATAGTCCACACCTGCTTTTTTCAGATCAATACTATTCACATCACTGCCATTTGCGCTAATTAAAACTATGGGGGTATGGCGGTTCAGTTGTGATTCTTGACGGATGAGTCGCGCTGCTTCTAAACCATTTATTTTCGGCATTTGTAAATCAAGTAAAATCAAGTCATATTTTTTGTCATGACACGCAGATACAGCCATCTCGCCATCATCAACTGAAGTCATGTTTGCATGGGTTCCTAATAAAGAGTTCAAAAGCATTTTATTAACGGGATTGTCTTCGGCAATAAGCAAATCTGGATGCATAAAACGTAATTGTTCCCTTAAGCTATCCAATTCATGATTGACCGATTTTTCAATATTTTCCAGGCTGGTAAGCGATTCAATAACATCTTGGAGTTTTTGAATGCTAATTGGTTTATATAAAAAGCCTTGACCACCAAGTGCAGTGTAATCATTAATAAGCCATTTGGAAATCAATACATAAGGAAAATAATTATGTTCTGAGATAATTTTAGCGATTTTTTGCTCATAGCCTTTATTAATATTAAGAAAAGCAATTTTGCAATCTTTGTTATTCTCTAGGGCTTTTTCAAGGTGGTTCAATGAGTTTACCGAGACGCATTGTATTCCCCAATAACCCAAGCCATTGCAAAGAGCTTCTAAGTGTAGCGAATTATCGTCAAAACACAGCATTTTGAAATGGGCAAAAGGGTGTATTTGGTTTTTTTCTATTTCATAAGCAACCAGCTTTTCGACTTTCACATGAGCAGTAAAGCTGGAGCCTTTATTGAGTTCACTAGTAAATGTAATCCGACCATGCATTTCTTCACAGAGTTTTTTGCAAATAACTAAACCAAGGCCCGAACCACCATAACGTCGTGTAATGCTTGTATCCGCTTGGTTAAATGCTGTGAACAATTTACTTTGATCTTCGGTGGAAATCCCCAAACCGGTATCAGTAATTGTGATGCATAGGGTGTAATCTTTATCTGTTTCCTGTTCTACTTTCGTGCGAACCAACACATAACCATGATCTGTAAACTTAACGGCATTAGTCACCAAGTTGGTGATAAATTGTTTTATTCTGAAAGGATCTCCCAAAACAATTTTAGGCACATTAATGTCAGTTATGGGGATTAAATCAATTCCTTTTTTATGTGCATTCGGTGCGGCCAGTGTAAGGACTTCATCAATACAATGACGAATATTTAATGGGATGCAATCAAGATGAAGTTTTCCAGCATCGATTTTGGAAAAATCGAGAATGTCGTTAATTATTCCTAATAAATCTTGTGCAGAAGTTTTTATCGTTTTTACATAATCCAATTGCAATGGATCAAGTTTACTTTCCAGTAATACATTAGTGAAACCAATTACTCCGTTCATCGGGGTACGGATTTCATGGCTCATATTGGCAATAAATTCTGATTTTTGTCGACTTTTTTCTTCTATTTTTTTCTTTTCGAGTGACAGCTCGATATTTTTTTCTTCTAACAGCTCAAGGCTTTGCTGCAAATCCTCGGTGGCTACTTCAATATGTTGATTCAAATCACGAATTGTGTCGAGGTATTTTTTTTGCAAATGGGCACAACCTTGCTCAATAATACCTAGTTCACCGGGGCTGGTTGTTTTTATTTCTGTTTCGAATTCATTTCGCAAAATTTGTTTCATGCTTCTACGTAAACGAGAAATAGGTAAATAAATACGCTTGGAGAGAAAATAGTGGATGGTTAATCCCATAAGCAAGCCAAATAGAGTAATGAAAATCGTTACTATGAGCATTTGATAGCGCTTTATTATCATCGAGCGCGTATCAATATCAATGGATAACCAACCTAAAATATCGTCTGCACGAGTAGCCATAGGACTTAGGAGGTTCTTGAAGGGGGAATTAGAGTAAAGATTAAATTTAGGAATGGTAACTGGTGCGATAAAATTAATAGTGAAAGGATTAATTTGCTTACTTTCAATATAATCCCCTGTAAATTTAGGTGGATTAAATGGCTTATTCAGGGAATGTTTTCCTCCACGATAAGCTAGCAATTGCCCATCACTACTGTAAAAGGCAAGGGCTATTACTTCCGGGTTAATTGTAGAGGCATTGATTAAACCTTGCAGAGTACGATCATCACGTCGAAGCATGGCGTATTGAGCTGCAGGGAGCAATTGACGGATATAAGCTTCTCCCAGACGTGACATATGTTGTTTTAAGTCATTACCAAATAGTCCATTATAAAAAATAGCAAGAAGCAGGGCGACTAAAAAGGCTGGGATTAGGGTAGTAATTCTCAGTTGATACTTAATACCAATGCTTTTCAAAATAACTCACCAAGTAGTTCGGATAATACTTTTATTTTAGCCCGTGTGCAGCCCTGTGTAACCTGGTATGATTTGTACAATAGATTTCTCTGGAAACTCTAACCTTCAGAGAAGAGCTGCTTCATTGCGCGTACACACAGTTCTGCCTTTATGTCTCTTCGTATTTCTCTTCTTTAGTAGTGAGTTTTTGAAGCAGTCTAAATATTCAAATGTCTTGCTTCACCCAGGCTGCAAAGTCAGTTATTATAGCCCGATTATTTTATTCCTTACAATGTGGAAGATATTATGACAGTTAGAACCCGATTTGCACCAAGCCCAACCGGATTTTTACATGTAGGTGGAGTAAGAACTGCTTTATTTTCATGGCTTTATGCAAAACACCATCATGGTGAATTTATCTTACGCATAGAGGATACTGATCAGGAACGTTCAACCAAAGAATCGGTACGAGCTATTCTGGATGGCATGGCTTGGCTCGGCATGGATTATGACGAAGGCCCATTTTATCAAACCGAGCGTTATGAGCGATACAAGCAGGTGGCACAGCAATTTTTAGATGAGGGTAAGGCTTATCGTTGTGAATGCAGTAAAGAGCGTCTGGAAGCATTACGAACGGAACAATTAGCTGCTAAAGAAAAGCCACGCTACGATGGCTACTGCCGAGATAGAAATTTACCTATATCCGATAAGCCATTTGTGATTCGTTTTAAAAATCCTGAACGAGGAACTGTAACGTTTCATGATGAAGTATATGGAGAAATCCATGTGGCAAATAGCGAGCTGGATGATTTGATTTTGGTGCGCTCTGATGGTCATCCGACCTATAATTTTGCTGTGGTTATTGACGATATCGATATGAAAATCACTCATATAATTCGTGGTGATGATCACATCAATAATACGCCAAGACAAATTAATCTGTTTCAAGCACTTAAGGCTCCCATTCCAGTATTTGCTCATTTACCTATGATCTTAGGAGAAGATGGTAAGCGTTTGTCAAAAAGACACGGTGCAGTGAGTGTATTACAATTTAAAGAGTTAGGTGTTCTCCCTCACGCTTTGTTAAATTATTTAGTACGCTTAGGGTGGTCTCATGGCGATCAAGAGATCTTTAGTATCAAGGAGATGATTGAATGCTTTGATTTAAAGAATGTAAGTCGAGGGGTTTCAAGTTTTAACTATGAGAAATTGTATTGGTTAAATCAACATTATCAAAAAAATGATCCAGTCGAGGAAGTGGCTGAATCCTTGCGTTGGCACTTTGAACAGGCAGGTATTGATCTCTCCAAAGGACCAGAATTAACTGATTTAGTTGCCATTCAAGCTGAGCGATGTAAAACTTTGACTGAAATGTGCCAAATGAGCCTGTACTTTTTTACTGATTCGATTGAATACGATGAAGCTGCAGTAAAAAAACATTTACGTCCTGTTATTTTAGAGCCATTGACTGCACTTTATGAACGTTTACAAGCGGTAAAATCCTGGGAAAAAGATCCGTTGCAAGAATGCATTAATGATGTGAGCGCGCAATTTGATATTAACATGGGAAAAATAGCACAACCATTACGAGTAGCGGTAACAGGTTCTGGTATGTCGCCGCCTATCGATATGACATTGACTTTATTAGGAAGGGAAAGGGTCTTAACTCGCCTTCAAAATGCCTTGGAACAATTGAAAATCAGAGCTCAAGCAAGTAATTGATAAGTACCCTCAAGGACTGCAGGTTGACGCATGTGTGACCTGTAGACTCTGTATATTCGAAAAGTATAGTGTCATCCGCTAAGTTCTGGACAAGGCGCAAGTAAAGTGAGGTGAAGAAGCGTACTCAAGTACATGACCGAGCCGAACAAGCTTGCAACGATGTAAAGAACTTAGAGGTGTCGCTATATCATGTACTGTTGAATCGACAAACACTTTTATGAAAAAAAGGATGAGACCTTATGAAATTAAAATCGCAATTCTTGGGATTTGTCTTAAGCGCTTTTTTGGCTTCGCCAATACTTTATGCTGGTTCTGAGGTTTCTTCCGAACTCACCAATCAATTACAAAAAGAGATTGAGGCTTATTATAAAAAGTACAGTAAAAAGGAGAGATTTACTGCTATTGCCGCTTCTGTCTTGATTCCTCAGAATCAAATGAATTATAAAAAGGAAATCAAGACAGTGGCGCACGGTACCATGGGGTATCCTCCTTTATCCCAACCTATTACCTCAAATAATTTGTTTGATATTGGCAGCATTACCAAATCCTTTACTGCATTAATTCTTTTGCAATTGCAGACTGAAGATAAATTGACTCTAGACGATCCCTTAGGTAAATGGTTACCGCAATATCCTAATTGGAAAAATGTCACTTTAAGACAATTATTGAATATGACAAGTGGTATACCAAATTATTCTGAAGATGATGAATTCTCCAAAGAAATGGAATCACATTTAGATAAAATTTGGACGGATGAGGAACTGCTTAAATATGCTCACCCTGAAAAACCACTTAAAAAGAGAAAAGGAAATCTTTTTGAATACTCTAATTCCAATTATATTCTTGCTGCTTTGATAATCGAAAAAATTACCAACGATACTTTTGAAAACCAATTAAAATTGCGAATTATTAATTCAAAAAATGGATTAAATGATTCATTTTATCCTGCCGGACCCGATGGTCAATCTGTAGAAAAAGCAATTGAAAATCGCAGGGTACATGGGTATTTATATGATGAGAAAAAAAATAAACTAATTGATACACTCACCAATGACTTATCTTGGGCCGGCGCTGCTGGGGCAATTGTTGCCACGCCGGAAGATGTAGTGCATTGGGTGCAATTGCTCTATCATGGAACTTTAATTAAGCCCATTTTTAGAGAGCGAATTTTAGCTGAATTAGAATCTGTTGTATCTATGAAAACAGGAAAGCCAATTCTTCAAGTGACTGAAGATGATCCTTACGGATTTGGATTGGGCGTAGGGTATCTTTATGATAAAGATCTCAAGCAAAGTTTTTGGGTTTATAAAGGAAGCACTTTAGGATTTCGCGTGATGTATTTTTGGCAACCTTGCAATAATGTTACTACAGTGGTTGCTTTAAATAGCAAAGGAGGAGAAGGGAATCCGGATTCTAAATTAGGCGATGAGATCATGGAGGCGAACCAAAATTTGTACAAAGTGATTTTGAAAAACCATCCTGAATTGCAGTGTATCTCGTGATTCTGTCTTTATCCTTCTTCCTTTTTTGAAGGGCTTTTATTCAAGCTCTTCAAAAAAATTACAATGAAATTAACCTCATCAAATTGTAGTACAGATATAATTCGCGTGATATAATTCGACAATTTGGACCATTAATAGACATGCAAAGTAAGAATCAATTACCTGAGTCTGACTATCAACCACCTGAATCCCTGAATGTTAATAAAAAAACGGATCATTTTTTTATTTCAATTAATAAAAAAAAGGGACATTCTTTTATTATGTTGGGAGTATATGATCAAAATAAATTCCGGCATGTACTTTGTCGCGTTGGTAAAGTTGCCGATTTTGAAGCCGATGAGAATGGGGAAGTGAATTATCCCGCTAAATTGCAATTTCTTTGCAATGCTCTTTTTTTTGCTAGTAAAGCATTTTTAAAAAATGAAGGCGTTTCGCGAAAAAAAAGAGGCGATGTTCCAATTACTTACCAAGCTTATGATATTTCCTATGAGCAATATATAGAATTTGTGAGAATATTAGAATCATTGCGACGTCATGATGCATATAAATGTTATAAACCTGATTCAGCCGCTGATTCCTTTGCAATTGGGAGAGATGAAGTCACGTTGACGCTTACCAGTGAAAAAAAATTACCCCCAGTAAATGTAAAGAAACTAAATACGAATCTTCTGGAGTTGAATGTAGGTAATACATGCAGGCATTCAGCAATTGCACTCATTGAAGAAGTCCAACATGCGCCAATTTCTTCTTTGGTTTCATCTAGTTTTTTAATGAATTTACCTTATGAAACGGTATTGGAATATGGCCATCCCAGTGAAAATATACCGTTCTATGTGCTTCCACCTCCTCCAGGGTCTTTTCATGAGTCGGACAAGGCAAAAGAAAAGGTAATTACAAAGTTATACTTACGAATGGAAAATATGTTACTCCTTGAGCCTAATTCCCAGTATACTCAGGATAAGTTTTTGAAATTGAAAGAATTGTATTTAAATATTGTGGGGCCGCAGAAGGGTTTATCTCTTAATGAATTGCTAAGAAGCATCCATACCTGGAAAGAGGAAAAGAATAATAAGCGAGTATTAAATGTTTTAAGAAAAGAATATTTCTGGGATTCTCTCCCTTTCATTAAAAGACAATCGGCTACTATGAATTTACTTGCAGAAGTAGAAGATGATCTTGCAGCAGAAATTGCGAATAGAACGTTTGGTTAGAGGGGCTAATTTTAGCAGTGTTCAATCGTGTACAAAAAGCATATTATAAGTAGTTTTTGAGTTTTCTTTTAATATATATACCTCTTGGTATTAACTATGAATCAAAGGAGTGAATATGAAGCTTTATTACACCAAATCAGCGTGTTCGTTAGCTGTACGTATCGTTCTTAATGAGTTAGGTCTTGATTTTCAAGATGAAGAAGTTGATTTGCAAGCGAAAAAAACACGCTCAGACAAAAATTATTTATTGATTAATCCAAAAGGTGCAGTTCCTGCACTTCATCTTAATAATGGAGATTTGCTGACTGAAAATCAGGTGATTTTGCAATATTTAGCAGATACCACCCCCGGTCAAAAGCTGTTGCCGTCAGTAGGCGATTTAAGAAGATACCACACTCTAGAATGGCTCAATTATGTTGCTACTGAATTACATAAAACAGTAGGCATGTTTTTCTATCCTAATCTTAATGAGGAAACAAAAAACATTTTTACGTCCGTAATTAATACCAGATTGAAACATATTAATGAGCGTCTTGCGAATGGGCCTTATTTGATGGGTAAAGACTTTACCTTACCAGATGCTTATTTATTCGTCATAATACGATGGACTCATTATTTTAAAATGGATCTGTCACCTTATAAGCATATAGAAGAATTCATGAGCATTGCTGCAGAGCGTCCGGCTATTGTGACTTCCTTGCAACAGGAAAAACTATAATAAGCGCTTATTCCTCTATTAAGAACGTTCGTATTGAATATATCCATATGCATTTAAATTCGAGCGTTCCCAAAATTTTTTGCTCCGGAATAAGGTAATTACAGACTGTAATTATTTTGGGAGGCAAATTGTGCCTATAAAAGCTGCTTTTCAGGGTGGAATAGATCTTAATTTTTTTCCACAACGTAAATTTGAATCAATTGATGGTGTAGAGCCGGAGAAGCAGGCACCAATTATTGCTCGGAATGCGGTACGGCTTTTAATGATGGGGTGGACGGAGCAGTGGACAGATTTTTTAACTTCTACAGTAGCCCATGCTATTTTTGTACAACGTGATCATGAATTATTAAGAGAATTACGTTTTGCTTTCCAACAAGGTTTTTCAGAGCTTTTTGAACAACTTAAAGAGAAAAAATTAACGGACATACAACAAGAACAAGTTAATCTTTACTTGAGTAATTGTTTAACCTTACTTCCTTACAGCGATTTAACTCCTTATGAATCCATAAAAATCCCTCAATGTATTGATGGACATTGGGAGCTAGTCGAGTATCAGGTTAAGCCAATTGAATTAACAGAACGATCAGGATGGCAGAACTATTTTATCCATGATAAAGATCGTGTTTTTGCTTATGGGCTTGAGCCAATTTTTAATGAGAAAGCAGAGTCACATTTAATTTTTATGGGAACAACCTATCCAGCAGGACAAGGTTTTTTACCTCAAATTAATACTGATTCTAAGGGGTTTTCCACAGTTGGTGAATCTCTTTATCGAATGGGACGAAAAAGAATTCATGAATGGCTCAATTCACAGAAAAATAAGATACATGTATGTGGGGTAAGTTTGGGAGGATCTTTAAGCTTATTGCTCGCTATTGATAAAGGAAAGTATAAGCTTTCACGCGTTGACGCATTAAATCCTGCTGGACTTCATGATTCCTGGTTTAAAAGAAGGTATGATTGTTGGGATAAGTTGACTGAGAAACCAGAAGTTGTTGTGCAAAAACAAGGAAATGATCCCGTGTCGGCTTTTGGGATTTGGAAGGATGATTGGTATATTATTCAGATAACCCCTCCAAAAGACAAACAGGGACCAAATCGTTTTTGTGACCATTTTTTAAATTATGCGGGTTTTGCAGATACAATTTTTACTTACATTGAGGCTGATCTGGATAATGCCAAACGAAAAACACGTAATTTTTGGCTTTATACACTGGGTAGAACCTTAGTTTATAGTCTTTTTTTACTTCCGTATACTTACGGAGTTCGACCTTGGATGTATTTTCTTATAAAAAATTGGATGATCTCTATACCTGTATTGGAAATTCTTATTGGGACATGTCTTGCATTTGTCGGTATCTTACCTGCACTTTCTTTTCTGAGCATTGCTGGAGGTTTATTTGCAAGTGCTCTTATATTCTCTTATTGTTTTGCAGATAAAAAAAGCACAAAAGCCTCTGTCCAAGATGAGCTTATAGAGAAAGAAGGGCTTGCACAAATGCATAATCCTTTGCTTTCTCGAAATCCAACTATGGATATTTATAATGAGGATAATGCAGTTCATATTGATTTGACTTATCAACAAATACATACCTATTATCATGTAATGCGTTGTCTTGTAAAAGAAAAGAACTTTCTGCCGGATGCAGAAAAGAAATGCAAACACATTGATGGGCTTACCAAAAAAACTTTGCTCGAAGAAAGTTCAGATTCCCAGAAAGCTAATTGTATCATGCCATTTTACGTTACTCGAGCAAAAGCTGCTCATATACGGCACACCTTGACTTTAGTAGAGCGGTTAGGAATTGAAAACACAAATCTAAAACCGAATTTGGAAAAATGCTACGCTGAATATTATGTTGGTAAACACATGTTTGAAAGTCTATCACCTTAAGGATTTGCTAAATTAGTTTATAAAAGTAGGACTAAACGTAGAGCCTCATTGGTGGGCTTTGCAAGCTCTGTATTAGCTCATATAGTTATAACCATTTACCAATCGCCGTCAATGGTTAAACCTGTAATAGAAAACCCGGATTATACAATAATAATCCGAGCTATATTATTAGACGTTTCAGCAATCGTATGTTAGTTTTTTTAAAAGCATTAAAAACGAAAAATCAGATGGGCGGCGACTGAGTAGAGAAAGGGATAATATGCGTCTGCTGGGTTAAGTTGCGATTCTCCGTATCCGGCAGTAAAAGATCCAGCAATTTCTCCCATTATCCGCTCTGTAAAATTATAATTTACTCCCACACTAAAAGTAGGTCCTGGACGCCAATCATCAACAACGATATCTTTGCGGTGTACGCCAGCCACTCCCGCACCGGAAAAAATTTTCATTTGCGAATGAGGAATAGGGACCATGAGTTTCCCCATCAAAGTTAAGACTTCAGTTTGAGATGTTAAAGTTTCTAAGCCATCATGATCGAAACTGAATAAGCTTGTAGGGTCGAAATTAACATTCGCTTCGGGAAAATGTGTGTAATTTACTTCAATTGCAAAGAAGTTAGTAAATTCATATCCTGCTAAAACACCCCATACGCTCCCGCCTTCTTCAACCTTTATTGGTGTTGAGAGCATAAGCGCAACATTTTGATTTTCTTTGGTGGGAACTAAGCCTTTCCATGTAGTTGAGCCAAAACCGCCTATTGCACCTACATAAAAAGGGTGTTGTGGTAGATTACTTTTCTCTGCTAAACAAGAAGACGTAGAAAGGAATAAGAATGAGAAAAAAAATAATTTTGATTTTTTATTATGCACAATAATTACTCTACCAAGATAGCTTTAATCATTAGAATTTCTGTTGGGCCGAAGCCCAACTTAATCAAATTTTTTTGACTTTGATAATTTAATAAAATTATTGACAGGATTTCCGAGTGGAACTACATATTCTGCCGCGAGAATCCACCCCACCAAGGCGGTAACAATTCCAATTATCAAGACAATCTTGTTTTGTAGTGTAGGGTTGTGCTGCGCAAGCTTTATCCAATGAGCCATATACACTCACCATACGTGCATAAAGCATATTCATATCTTGGCACATACCAGCAGGTAAACCAGAAGAGGTGCAATAACATGTTGCAACTACTTTAAATGAGGCACAAAAATTTAAATCATTAGTAGGAGCAGCATTACCACAAGGATTACCATATGAAAAAACAGAGAAACTTAGCAAACACATTAAACCTGCAAAAAATCCTCGTATCATTTTTAACATCCTCTATTTTATTTAGACCCGAAATTTTATCCAAGTAACTCTATCAGAAAATTAATCTGGCTGCAAAAGGCATTGGCATGAATATGTGATTTTAATGATGCAAAAAGTTAGGGTCTGTTTACATTTCTGCTATCTTGGCTAAATTGTCTTAATTTACCTAGCGAAATGCAAACAGATTAACTATTTTTGAGCGACACAGACTGGAGAAAGAGAATTCAAAAGATTCTGGATTCAGTGTTTATCTTAAAAAAATTGTTCTTCATGTTCATATTTTAGATTTTGTTCATTTGAATTTTTTTCAAGTGGCACAGAATCTATGATTTGAATCACTTCTCTTATAATTTTTTCGCGAAACTCGGGTTTTAAATTTGCTGAAATAATCAAGGAACGGGTATTTTGATTGTCATCGCGAATGAAACTGGCTTCAAAAATATAATCGATTGTTAATAAATCAATATTATCGTTTTTAATCGGCTTTGTATTAAAACCAAATAATTCCGGATTTTTACCAGGAGGTTCAATAAAATTACTTCTGATGTTGAGATTAATAAGAAAGTTGGTATTTCGCTTAAATGCAATCATCCGACTGCCACATCGTTGTAAGATTTTTCGGTAAATCGAAGGAATTTTAAGTAGATTTATATAGAGTGGGGTAACTAAATGTGTAATGAAATTTTCAATTATATTAGGCTTAAAAGAGTTGATAGAGCAAAGCTTCACTAAGTTTGAGCAATATTGATAACGGCTCGTATTAATCGTGGTATGACGTATTTGTTGGGCCAAGTCCATTAATGTTGCAGTAGCATCAAGAATAATTTTAATAGGTTCAACTCTTAGAAAACAGCCAATTGTATTATCATAAATCGAATTATCGCGTGTTGATTGAATGATATTCATATGAGTAGAAGGTATTTCACTTTTATGGCTGCCACTGCAATTTCGTAAAGCCAATGCAATTACCGCACATAAAGCATTACTCATACTGATATGGTTTTGTTCACAAAAAAGTTTGAAATGATTTAATGATTCCTCAGATAGTACTGAATATGTTGAATAGGGAATATTTTCAGCTTTCATATCCCGGACTACATACTCTTCTGGGAAAGTAAATAAATTGGCATCTTTAAGGTACTCCTTCCAAAATGAAGCGCCTTCTTCCTGATGCATTTTCATTGCCGTTCGTTCATTAAAAATATGCTCTTTAAACTGGGAGTCCGCTGAGATTTTATCAAGTGTTAATTGGTTGTACTGCTGATAAAATTTAGATAATTCAGAGAATAAAATATCAATACAGTGCTCATCGGAAATCAGATGTGGCATGCAAATCTGCAGTTCTGATTCATTTTCATGTAAGTAAAATAATTTGCCAATAATCAAAGGAGTTTTTTTAGGCCAAGGATAAAAGTTAATTAATTGGGTCATTGATTTTTGTAATTTTTCTTCACTTTGTTGCGTAGAAAGAGATGTAAAATCGGTCACATCCAGTTTAAATGACCATTTTCTTTGTATTTTTTGAGCAGGTTTTAATTTGAATATCTGGTAAGTCAATGTTTCATGTTTTTTTAAAATTGCTTGAAAAGCAAATTCTAAAGCCAGTTCATTTAAGCGGCCGTTCAAGCGCTTTCTAGCAACAATATTCAATTTTTGCGCTCTAGGTTCAAATGTATTTGACATCCAGAGCAAAAATTGAAAATCACTAAGAGGAATATGGGGTATTTTATGATTATTAAGAATTCTACGTGGATGTTTTTTCTTGTTCTTTTTTGTATTTTTGATGATTGGGACTAATTTGGCAATGTTTGTTGCTTTATAAAAGTCATGGAGGCTGATGTTTCTGCTTAATTCATCATTTATTTTTGAAATGATACGTGCTGCTGATAAAGAATGCCCCCCTAAATCAAAAAAATCATCATGAATACCGATCAGCTGAATGCCTAATTCATCTGACCAAATTTGCGTAAGTTTTTTTTCTAAGGCAGTAACAGGCTCAATATAATTATGGCGTACAGTGAGTAAAGGGACGGGCAATGATGACTTATCCAACTTACCATTCGCGGTTAGAGAAAATGAGCCAACTTTTACAAAAACTGTTGGAATCATGTACTCAGGTAAATATTTTTGTAAATGCTGGCGTATTTGATTCGTGTTTAATATGGCATTGTGATTTTTTAGAACGTAATAGGCTACTAATCGTTGCTCTCCAAAAGAGTCTTTTTGAGCAAGTAGCGCAACCTCTTTAATCTCAGGATGAGTAATCAAATGTTTTTCAATTTCACTAGGTTCAATACGATATCCCCGTATCTTGACTTGTTCATCAATTCTTCCCAGATATTCAAACATTCCATCAGAACGTTTTTTACATAAGTCTCCCGTTTTATAAAACCGGGTTTTATTTTTTATAATAAATTGCTGTTGTGTTAATTCCGGTTGATTTAAGTAACCACGAGCAAGACATTTTCCGCTTATAAATAATTCGCCTGGTTCTCCATCTGGAACAGGTTGATGATTGGTATCAAGAATAACGCCATTCATATTGCTACCTGTTATTCCAAGAGGAACATTGGTATCTAAGTTCTCACAGTTTAAAATATTTACTTCATACGCTGCGATTGCTACGGTTGTTTCTGTTGGACCGTATTCGTTAAATAAAATGTGTTTAGGGTATAATGCAAGCCAGGATTTGCATTCAGCAGAGGATAGATTTTCTCCTCCCAGAATGATGGAATGCAGGTGTGGCAAGACAATGAAATTATTTTTTGCTTCATGCAACAGTACTTTAAAATAACTCGGAGTCAACTTCATGATATTAATTCGTGATTTCGCTAGATAGTGCAGATAAGAGCGTACTTCTTTTTTAATAACATCATCACAAAGAACAACAGTTAACCCAAGCATTAGCGGAACAATTGTAGTCGATACGGACATATCAAAAATAGGATTTGCAGAAAAATCAATTCGTTGTTGCGGCTTGCAGCGGGTGTAGTCGGCAAACCAATGACAGTAATTGACGACGGAACCATGCTCAATAAGCACGCCCTTAGGTGTTCCGGTGGATCCAGAAGTATAGATGATATAAGCTAAATTCTCTGGATTATTTGCTAAAGATGGATTGTCACTTGCTTGTTTCTGGATATTCTTACTCTCTAAGTCAAGTAAAATTACAGTTCCTTGATATGCTGTAAATTTATCTTTGAAAGCGGACTTTGTGATTAAAATCGGCGTCTGGCTATTATGAAGCAAAAATAATAAACGTTCTTCAGGTTGCGATGAATCGATAGGTAAATAAGCACATCCTGCTTTTAAAACAGCAATAAGTGTTATTAGAAAATCAAATGAACGGTCTAAACACAGAGCAATAGGGGTATCTGGCTTTAAACCTGTGTCCTGTAAGTAATGAGCGAGTTGGTTTGCCCTTCGATTCAACTCACTATAAGTCAGTTTATCATTTCCTCTTAGAGCGGCAATATGGTGAGGAAAATGATGAGCATACTCTTCAAATAAGGCTTGTATTATTTTTTTATTCGCCATTTTTTATCCCATATTCGGCAGTTAAGGAATAATGCGAAAACTAAAATCTTATCCTGAAGCTAAAGGTTTTTAGTTATTATGAAGTTTCATGAGCTCAGTGTTATTTAAATTCCTTTTCTGCCACAAAATAGCTAAAAAACCTTTAAATTCAGTATAGTAAACACTCCCGGTATATTCAACTTAAGTGATGGATTACAGCTTAGGCAGGATTCGATCCAACCATTTGGGGAGATACCAGACCCAAGACTTAAAGAGAGCCATTGTTGCGGGAACTAAAAAGCTTCGTATCAAAAAGGCATCTACGAAAATAGCAACTGCGATGCCAAGGCCAAATGCTTTGACCATTAATACATCGGCGATCAAAAAAGCACAGCAAATCACGATGACAATCAGTGCAGCACTTGTAATAATACGGCTGCTTTTTTCAATACCAAAAATAATACTCTTGTTGTTATCTTTAGTTAACTGATGTGCCTCTTTAATTCGAGTCAATAAAAATACTTCATAGTCCATTGAAAAACCAAAAAGAGCACAAAATATGATGACTAATAAACTAATATCGAGCATTCCTTGTGGCTGGAAGTTAAGCACTTCAGCGAAATACCCTTCCTGGAATATAAAAACCAGGGCTCCATATGAAGCGCTTAGGCTTAATAAGGTCATTACAATTGCTTTTAATGGCAAAAATAAAGATCTCAATAATAGAAGGAGTATCAGATAAGAAAACACCATTATCCAAAGGATGGCATAAGGGAGATAATGATAAATACTATGAAGCACATCAATATTACTCACAGCTACTCCAGTAACTTGTACCTTTAATCCCGAGCCTAATTTTGTTTCCTGCAACTCATTAATAAGCTTTTTGGTTTCTTCGGAATCTGCTGGATATTTGCTGATCACATTAATGACTGCCATATGTTTGGTTGTCGTTGTTTTAAGCAATTGTTTCACGCTCGGATCGAGTAATTTTTTATCTAAATGATAAAGAGTGTAATATTGTCCCTTTTTTAGATCCGAATTACTGCTGATGATGCCATTGACTTCTTTGACCAGTGGATTGCGTTTTAGCTTTTGGACTAAATTATATATTTTAGAAAGATTCTGGCGTGACAAAATTGATGAAGACGGTGATTCGATAACCAATATTACAGGATTTAATTGTTCAATCTGAAATTTCTTTGCATACGTATCGTAGAATGCTCGATTTTCTGATTTTTCTGGGAAAATGCGATAATCTGAAATACCAAACTTTGACACTAACAAAGGGTATCCCAGTACCAATAAAAAAATAAGAATGGGGAAGAAAAAGAGAGTAGGATGATGAACTACTCGCTCTGCAAGCCAGCGCCAGCAACTGGCATTATTTTTGTTCTTAAATAGACGTACTGAGAGCAAGTTAATTTTTGATTTCAGAACGGCAAGAATTGCTGGTAAAAATATAGTGGATATGAGTACTGCGAAAAAAACAGCAGCTAAGCCGCCGACTGCAACTGAAAAAAGAATATTGACTGGAAATAAAAATAATGCACTGAGGCTCACAAAAACAGCTAAACCACTAAAGAAAATTGCTTTACCTGCGGTTTCTTGAGTGGTTGCTATCGCCTTTTCAATATTTAATCCATTCTTTAATTCATCTCTAAATCGACTAATAAAAAATAATGAATAATCCAAGCAAAGACACAGGCCGAGTAATAAGGCAATGTTGACGGTAAAAATAGAAAGGGTAAACAGATGTCCTAAAAAATAGAGTGTAGTTAGGATAATTATGGCGCATCCGCCTCCTAAAATAATGGGGAGTGCTGCTGCAATTACTGATCCAAATACAAGAATTAAAGTGATAATTGCTACTGGGGTGGCAACCATATCTGCTTTAAAAAGGTCTGTTTGTGTTTGTTGATTCACATTTTGTACAAAAAGTGGTTCTCCGCCAATTTGCACGGTCATGCGTGACGGTTTTTTTATTGATTCTGTAAATTGTTTTAATAAGTCATCGCTAAGCTGTTTATTGCTTTTGATGATCACCACAACATAAGCTGTATGTTTATCCTTGGAAATTTGATGGGTGTCGTCAGGATAAATAATTTCGTGTTTAATTGGAAAATCGTTTAAATCGGATAATGATGCTTTAATTTTTTTCTTAAATTGAGCCTGGGTCGCTAAAAGTTTATCGCTATGATACATAATAAGAAATTTATTCTTATCGTTATATCCCAATTTTTTATTCATATAATTTTCAGCAAGGGCACTTGCTGAACTTTCATCAATAAATCCAGTAGTTTTAAATGGATCAACAATGTGCGGTAAAAAGGGGATGCAGAGTAATATAGCAAGCACCCATAAGCCTATAATTGGCCAACGAAGCTTATTTATCAATCTTCCTAATCGGTACGACAGTGCTTTTTTTTGCATTTTTATCGTCGGAACTCCAAATCCAGGAACTCATAAAAAATAATGACTCTTTAATTATATTAGTATAAATTAGCCACTATGTGTAAATTAATGAGTGAAAAGCTATTAGTGCATCAATATCAAGATTTAATCACGCTTTTTTATAATTGCTTCGGTGAAGAGTTTAATACCAGGCTAGTTAAAGGCGATAATGAGCCTATCTACATCCCTGCTGGTGAACAGCACCCTTACAACGCTATATATTTTGCCCATGGCTTTTTTAGCAGTGCTTTGCATGAATGTTCCCACTGGCTCATTGCCGGCGAAGAGCGTAGAAAACAAGTCGATTTTGGATATTGGTATATGCCTGATGGACGTAGTGCAGAGCAACAGGCGTTATTTCAACAAGTTGAAGTAAAACCGCAGGCAATGGAATGGATTCTTTCAAAGGCAGCGGGGCATAAATTTTATATCAGTATCGACAATTTAAATGGTATGGAATCAGATACTATTGCTTTTAAACAGTCAGTATATAAGCAAGTGGTACATTATTGTAAACATGGGTTATCACAACGTGCGCAAAAATTTCGCGATGCTTTATGTTCCTTCTATGGTCAACCAAGTGCTTTAAGGATGGAGGATTTTTCTTTAGATGAATTATAACATTTTATGAACTCCTGATTTTATTAACAAGATCTCTGGATACTGCGCATAAAGCGCAATACGTCGGGAATAGCAGTGGGGACTTGCACCAGATTGCAGGCGCATTAAATGCCCTTGGCATCAATGATGCAGTACTACACCTAAAGTCCAGTCCAGATTTTGCTCTGCAGGAATATAGTTCACTGGTTGATTTACTGTTAGACCATAGCCTTCTACCATTAAAGCATAATAAAAAGCGGGTAAGAGGCAATATGTCTCGATGTATTCATTGTTTGGAAATTGATCGCTGAGACTTTCCCATTGTTGATGACAAATCAGAGCATTTGCTTGTTGCAGTAAATCCTGAATGGTCAATTGATTGTTTTGGAACTGAAACGGTTTGCTTTCTACAAGATTTGGAAAACCACCAATGGCGTACCAAGAATTAATATGGCTGGCAGAAAGATCTGGCTGCACTTCATTACTGACCTTATGCATTTTAATTAAGGGAGTCACTTCTTGTTCACAAGCCAATGCATCACCTTGCCCATGACTGCCATCAGAAAGAGGATAGCCATCCGAGAAGCAGGAGGCTGTATCCAGAAGTTGGTGAGCCATTTCATTTTGTCCAAGACCCAGGAAACTATGAACAGATAAATTGATGCGGCGGCCGTAAAGCTCCAATTCAACTTGCGCTCCTTTATTATCCGTTTTGTTGCGTATTGGAAAAACAATTTGTACTGATGCACCACCAATATCCATAACACCTACTGGCTCATTAGAAGATGATTTGAGGGCTCCTATATGATAATTGACTGCAAGCCAGTCATATAAAGCTTCATCATGTCCTGTAATGGTTTTTGCTTCTACAAGTTGCCATTCAGATTTCTGGTTAAACCACTTTTGTACTTCCTGATAATAAGTTTTTTGTTTGGTTTGTGGCACAAGACGCATTCCTGCAGTTGCATAAAAATAAACGGGCATGTGCTGGGCAGGGGCTCCTGAGAAAAGCGTTGTCAAGTATGCATCTACAGTATTTTGATTGGCTTCAATCATTGAAAATCCAGGCCTGATCTTTTTAGACCATATTTCTGTAATACGAGAAGGCGTGTTTGTTTCATCAAGATCATAAGCAAAAACATGAAGTCTTGATCCCGTACTCCCTGCATCAACAACGGCAATACATTGATGTTCAGCACATGCAGCAGCGTCGGCATAAATATTAGGGGCTACTACAAAGAAGGAAGAGATGAAGAGTAAAAAACGAAACATAGTTACAATCTCAATTAAAAGTAGACAAATAATACAGTATGTATCTTTTGTTTTCAATATGATATTATGTGGAAAAAATGATACACTAACTTCTTATTTTTTTATGTTAGGTACACTTTACTTTCATGCTTTCAGGTAGGATTAAAAATCTAACCTGCTTTTTCGTAAGTCAGTTTTTTCAGGCAGTATTATCATGATGATAAATCAAGAATATCGCGGTTCTATCTATGCCATTTTATCTGGATTTCTTTACGGGTTTATTGGTTATTTTGGTCTAAGCGCAATGAATGGCAATTTATCCGCGAGCACTATGTTGTTTTGGCGCTTTTTAATTTCCAGCATGATTATTTTAATTATCATGTTGCCAAAAATTAAAAAAAACAACGATTCTTATAAAAATATGTTTCTTGCCTTTTTAACAGGCGCTTTTTTTTATGGTATATCAACCTGGCTTTACTTTTTAGCATCTAATTACATAGGTTCTGGACTGGCGATGGTTATCTTTTTTACCTATCCGGTACTCATTATGTTGCTCAATTATTTTTTTTACGGGCAATCGATACCACAAGTTTATTATTTTGCGATTCTAGTGATTTTAATGGGAATGACGCTTATGGTGGACTTGGATGCATTGTCTTTTAACTTATGGGGTATTTTACTGGGGATTGCTTCTGCTTTTTTTTATGCGTGCTATGTAATAGGCAGCAAAAGAAATGAACTCTCTCCAAATATGTCTACTTTTATGGTTTGTTTGGGGTGTATGGTAACCAGTTCATTCGTTTCTCTTTTTAATCACTCTTTTGCCATCCCATCTTCAACGGACGTTTGGTATCATTTATTTGGCATCTCTGTTATTGCAACTGTAGCTCCCATAATTTTGTTGCTGTATAGCTTAAAATACATCAGCTCAGAAAAAGCCTCTATTTTATCCGTTTTAGAGCCGGTATTTGTGGTCATTTTTGGTGTATTGCTTTTAGGTGAAGAACTGAACTTCTGGGGCGCTGCAGGTATTGTATTCGTATTAACAGGCGCGCTTCTTACTTTGTTTAGCCATAAAATCACTATTGGCCAATTGAAGTTTCAGCTCGTACGCAGTGAAGATGCGGGGTAACTGTTCTTATGAATGCATTAGAACCGTAACCTGGGCGCTATTGCCCAGGCAGCATTTTTATTGTGCGAACAGTTAGCTGATATTTTTAATACCAACTTCCATTACAACCGCCACAGCCACCACAATCAGTCGCACAAGTTCCGCAACAGGGATTACCGCCACAGTTGACCAGAAAGGCAGTTGAGCACACCAAGATTACAGCCAGTATTATTTTTTTCATTACCTGTCCTTATTATGGTATGTATATTAACTATACTCTATGTTTTTGAATTTAACCAATTTACACACAAGTTTTTTGTCTTAGCGGTAAAAAGTCAATAAGTCTTAGGGTTTGGAAACAGACCCTAGTTTTCTGCAATGTATAGCCATTGCAATTTCCATAAATTATAAATAAATATTTGATTTTGTGTAGTATTTAAATAAGCAGCAAGAGATTGATGGGATAGGTGACGATTATTGGCAATGTAGCTTAGCAAATCATGAGAAACATCGGTTGTATCCCATTCACCGCCATTAACATAAAACTGATATTCGAATTGTTCCTCTGAGTTTTGATAAGCAAAACGACATGTTGCATCTCTGTTCAGATCCGATCCTGTGTTTATTTCTTCAATAAAATGTGATAAATCAATGAGTTCATTTTCTTCTAAAGGCAAAGGTAATTGCATTTCTGCCCCTTGATCCAGGCGTGTTGCAAAGCATCCAAACCAAGATTGCATTATTTTATCGTCACTGATTAATTGTTGTAATAGTTTTTGTGCAGCTTGCCAGGCAGGGCGGGTGATTTCAGAGGTATTGTGCAAATGAGACCAATCAGGGTCTTGATATAATGTTTTGAATGTTCCTTTTTCAGCCAAATAATCCCCAAGACTATCCAATAATTCTTGTCCTTGATAACTACGATAGCCAAAAGAGTAGGTCATGCAATCCTCGGAAAGTGAAATGCCGTAGTGGCCTATATGTGGTGGAAGATACAACATATCTCCTTCTTCAAGAGTCAAACGCTCTTCGACATCAAATTGCTCCATGATACGAAGTTCGAGATCTTTGATGTAATTCTCGTTATTGCATTTTTTAGTAGTAAGCGACCATTCTCGGCGTCCTTGAGCTTGATATAAAAAAACATCATAATTATCGTAATGAGGTCCGACACTGCCGTGGAGCGCAGCATAGCTAATCATAATATCATCAATCCGCCATTGTGGAATGAAATCAAAATGATCGAGTAAATCATATACTTCAGGAATTAATCTATCCACGCCTTGTACGAGTATGGTCCAATGGGTTGGGGGTAGGAGTTTAAAGTCATTTTCAGAAAATGGTCCGCGCTTTAAATGCCAATAGGGTTTTTCATGAGGTGTTTCAAAGACAAGGCGACTTTCAACATCTTCTTCAAGTGCAAGGCCTGCCAATTCATCAGCAGATAATGGATTAGTAAAATCCGGAATGGCATTACGAATCACTAGAGGTTTTTTCTGCCAATACTCACTGAGAAAGGTTTTTAAAGAAATTTGCTGAAAATTGATCATATGGTGTTAATACTCCCAAAAAACATCTGATTATTGTAGCCTGGGTGCAGCGAAGCGAAACCCAGGATTTTGAGCCTTATTTTTCCCCGGGTTTCGCTTCGCTGCACCCAGGCTACAATGAATAAGCTTGAGTTGTACTTTTTAACTCGATTGCAGAATGCGTTCCAATTCGCCTTTTGCTTGCCGTGAGAAATTGATGAGATCGCTTTCTTTTTCAAAAAAATCAAAGGATTGAATTAATGTCTCTTCGTCATGTCTTTGGAATGCTATTGCTTTTTTCTGTATGTCCTCATGTTTGTAACCCAGGAATTTCATAATTTCCTTGGTCATACTCAAAGAGGAATCAAATAATTCTCTAATGAAATAATCAACACCTACTCGATATAATTCATAAGCATGACGACGGTTGCGAGCGCGAACAAAGATTTTGAGGTGAGGGAAATGTTGTTTCGCTAACTTGACAATCTTTAAATTTGCATCTGGATTTCCAACAGCAACTATGAGAAGTTTGGCATGTTCCGCACCAGCGCTTTTTAACAAATCCAATCGGCTGGCATCCCCAAAATATCCTACATAACCAAATTTTCTGAGTAACTCAATTTGTTCTGCATTTTTTTCTAATACCGTAATTTTTATATTTTCACCATTAAGCAAACGTCCAATAATTTGTCCAAAACGTCCATAACCTGCAAGAATAATTCCATTTCTTTCATTGATGGAGTCATATTCACGTTCAGGTAAGAAACTCATAAACTTGGGGATGATGAAGCGCTTATAGAGAAGGATTAAAAAGGGAGTGGCAAGCATGGATAATGCAACAACAAGAGTAAAAAAAGCTTCATATTCCGGGCTGATTACTTTAATTATGCCGGCATATTCAAAGAGTACAAAGGCAAATTCACTTCCTTGAGATAAAGCAAAAGCAAAACCTACAGCTTGCAGCTTGCTTAAATCAAACAAAAATCCTAGAAAATACAAAATAGCAGCCTTAAGCGTAATTAAAGCAAACACCGTGATGAGGATCAGCATTGCTTTCTGTGAAAAAAGAGAGAAATTCATTGCCATTCCTACAGAAATAAAAAATAATCCAAGCAAAATTCCTTTAAAAGGTTGAATGTCTGCATCAACTGCATGTTTGTACTGAGAGTTAGCTAATACAACCCCCGCAATAAATGCCCCTAAAGCAGGAGATACGCCTATAGATTCCATTAATAAAGTAACGCCAACTACTAAAGCAAGCGAAAAAGCGGTAAATACTTCACGTAAATTGGTTTTGGCAATAATTAAAAATAAATGTCTAGATAAATAATGACCAATTAAAATAACGGATCCAATAACGCCAGCAACAAAAATAGCATATAACCATCTTGGTAGATGCATAATGAATGCAGACTCATGGATATTAACTTGGATGTTTCCGTGTTGTGCGAGTAATGGGATAATAATTAATATAGGAATTACAGCAATATCTTGAAATAACAATACAGCAAATGAAGTCTCACCTTCTGCTGTTTTGAGCAGGTTTTTTTCTTGGAGCATTTGCAATACAAGAGCTGTTGACGAAAGGGACAACGCCATACTTACTGTCAAAGTTGCTCGCCAATCAAAACCGAGCATAAGTCCAATTGCTGTTAAGATACTTGTAGTTAAGAGGACTTGTAAACCACCTAAGCCTACAATGAGTTTGCGAAGCTTCCATAACATGGCCGGTTCCAATTCCAAACCAATGAGAAATAACATCATAACTACGCCAAACTCACCAAAATTCATAATTTGTTGAGTGTTTCCTATGAGTTTTAATCCAAATGGACCAATAAGAATACCAACTATAAGATAGCCCAGGACCGATCCTAGTTTGAAACGGCTGGCAATAGGAACCATAATGCAAGCTGAAGCAAGAAAGATGAAAACATTAAGTAATAAGTGACCATTCATAATTTAACTCTAATTGTTATTTTGCATGACAATTTTTAAATTTTTTGCCGCTTCCACAAGGGCAGGGTGCATTACGTGCAACTTTGGATTTGCTGATTTTATTTAATTTTTCTTTATGCACGCCATCGATATAGAACCAACGACCATTTTCTTTATGGAATTCACTTAACTCATGAATAAATTTTATTTGGTTATGCTCGGAAAAACGTGCTGTAAATTCAACAAAGCCTTTATCGGGACCAGACATACTTTGATGCATTACTTCTAAATCAATCCAGGTCACACTTTTAGCCCATTGCTCTGCTTCTATTTCATTAAAGCCTGTTAACGCCTTGCCTTTCATTGTATTTTTGATGTAATCCATTTTGCCCATACTGTAAGCAGTATATCTTGAGCGCATCAATTGCTCAGGAGTTTCTGGAAGTTGCTTGTTGTCGATGTATAAACCGCAACACAGTTCATATGTATTTTGTGATCCACAAGGACAAGATGACATGATATGATCCAGCTAAAAGTAAAAATTGGATTTTGGATTATATGCGATATAGCATTAAATTTTTACTGAATTACACATTATTTAGGGTAAAAATAATGAATTCTTATTTATTGACACAAAACATAGAGCAAATCGATCAACAAAAAAGTGTGAATCTATTAGAGATGGGCAAGGTCCTGTTTTTTCCGGAATATTTTTTCGCTGATGTGGACCCGCTTTTGCTGTCTGAAAACGTGTTGGATGGCAGTCGTAAAAATGTAAGTTACGATATTCGTACTAAAAAGTTAAGTGCCTTTAAAAAGGATATTAACAGTTTGGATTCCAAGCTTAGTCATATGATGCATGGTTATGCAGAGTTTGCACATCAATTAATTCAAACAGTTCTCCCTTCTTATGTGGCCCATTTACAATGGGGTAGAACGAGTTTCAGGCCTGCGCAAATTAATGGACGTATTTCCTCGAAACGTAAAGATGATACTCGGTTGCATGTCGATTCATTTTCGGCAAGCCCGGTACATGGATTAAGGATTTTACGCGTTTTTTGTAATATTAATCCTCATAATGAACCACGAGTTTGGAATCTTGGTGAACCATTTACCGATGTTCTTAATCGTTTTGCACCTAAAATTGCTCCATACAGTAAAATGAAAGCAAAAATGCTGAATCTCGTTAAAGCAACAAAAACTTTGCGTTCTCCTTATGATCATTATATGTTGCATTTACATGACACGATGAAGTTGGATGATGCTTATCAGGCAAGTGTTGAAAAGGTACAAATTGATTTTCCTGCCAAGAGCACTTGGATAGTTTTTACCGATCATGTGTCGCATGCAGCATTGAGCGGCCAGCATTTGTTAGAACAAACGTTCTATCTGCCGGTTAATAAAATGACAACTCCGGATTATTCACCATTAAATCAATGGAAGAAAATTAGACCTGAGTTAAATTTTTGTTAGTTATATAACGTTGTAATGTGCATTTTTCTAATTTAGCAATTCGGTCATTTAGCGTATGGCCAATTACTTATCTGGTTAATAGAGGAAATTGTGTGCTCTTGATTTCTATATATCTTTCCTGGATGAAACTTATTGAATAGTACAATGAAAAAATGAAAAAGCGTTTTATAGTATGATTTTTCAGATTTTTTATTAATCAGATTGTTATTTAATTGCGTATTTTTGTGGGCTAAAATTATTTTTACTCTGATTTTTTTGCTACCCACACGAAAATTCGTTATCATGAACTTCACCATTTTTCTCAAGGAACGTAGTTTTTATGGAAGTGGAAAAATCACCAAAGAGTAAAAAAACGGTGATTACTGAATTATGGCGAGAACGCTTCCCTACACAAAATTTGTTAATCCTGCTCATCATTTTAATTATTCTAGTTGTTGTAGTGTGGTTCTATATTTTCACTAAAAAATCAAAAAATGCTGGCCCTAAACCTATTCCTGTTGTTGCCGGGATTTCTACAATTCATGATGTGCCTATTTATGTTTCAGCACTAGGTACAGTAACACCGGTTTATACTGTGACTTTGCAAACCCAAATCAATGGTTTATTGATGAAGGTGCTGTTTAAAGAAGGCCAACTGGTTAAAAAAGGCCAATTACTTGCTCAAATAGATAAACGCCCTTATGAAGCATTATTGACTCAATATGAAGGCGATCTAAAGCGGGATTTAGCGCTATTGGCGAATGCAAAAATTGATTTAAAACGTTATCAAAAATTATGGAAAGAAGATTCGGTTTCGCAACAAACTTTAGCAACACAGCAATCAGTTGTGGAGCAATATGAAGGTAATGTTAAAACAGATCTGGGTATGATTGAGAGCACTAAAGTCAATCTTATTTATTGCGATATTATTTCACCAATTAATGGACGGATCGGTTTGCGGTTGGTTGATCCTGGTAATTTTGTTCAAACCTCAAATACCCAAGGTATTGCAGTGATAACTACTCATGATCCAATTACCGTTATTTTCCCTGTTGCAGAAGATTATGTACCGCAAATTGCACCACAAGTTTATGCTGGCAAAGAAATGCAAGTGCAAGCTTATGATCGGCAGCAAGAACATTTACTTGCAACTGGAAAAGTTTTAGCTTTGGATAACCAAATTAGTACTACAACTGGAACCGTAAGACTTAGAGCGATCTTTAATAACGAAAAAAATAAATTGTTTCCCAATCAGTTTGTTAATATAAAAATTTTGGTTGAAACATTGCATCGAGCAATCGTTGTGCCGACAGCTGCTGTTCAACATTCAACAACAGAAGACTTTGTTTATATTATTAATCCTAATCACACAGTAACAGCTCAAAAAGTTATTGCAGGACCTGCCAGCGAGGATGATACAGTAATCAAAAGTGGTTTATTAGCTGGTCAAAATGTAGTAATAAATGGCGCTGATAAATTAATGAATGGATCTAAGATAGTGGTCAAAAATGAGCATTCATCCAGTGCTCCAGTTCAAAAAAAAGGTAATAATCACAAAGTATACAGTGTCACATGAGTATCTCGGGTCCATTTATCGCAAGAGCCATAGCCACTTCATTATTGATGTTTGCTATTTTTCTAAGCGGAGCTCTCTCATACAAGCTGCTGCCTGTTTCTGCTTTGCCTGATGTGGAATACCCCACAATTCAAGTATCAACTTTTTATCCTGGAGCAAGTCCAAATGTCATGGGAACCACAGTGACTGCTCCGCTTGAGCGGCAATTCGGGCAAATGCCGGGCTTGGAGCAAATGACTTCAAACAGCTCGAATGGCTCATCCATAATTACTTTGCAATTTAATTTGGATATGAGCCTGGATGTTGCCGAGCAAGAGGTACAACAAGCGATTAATGCTGCAAGCAGTTACTTGCCGGCTGATCTTCCTAATCCTCCAATTTACAATAAAGTAAACCCGGCAGATACGCCGATTCTAACTTTAGCATTAACTACAAATACACTACCTTTAACTCAAGTAGAAGATTACGCAGAAACCCGCATTGTTCCTAAAATGTCCCAATTATCCGGGGTGGGTTTGGTCAGCATTGGTGGCGGACATAGGCCTGCAGTACGTATTCAGGCTAATCCTAATGCATTATCCGCATACGGACTCACTATGGAAAATATACGTTCTATAGTGATGGCTTCAAATGTGAATGCTGCTAAAGGAAACTTTGATGGCCCGCGTCTGGCCTATACGATTAATTCAAATGATCAGTTGTTGTCCGCTGAGGATTATCGCCCATTAATTGTTTCCTACCAGAACGGTGCTCCAGTTCGTTTATCGGATGTAGCCCATGTGATTGATGGTGAAGAAAATACCATGCAGGCTGCATGGATGAATAAAGAGCCGGCAATTATTCTTAATGTGCAACGTCAGCCCGGAGCGAATGTAATCGAGGTAGCAGAGCGAGTCAAAAGTTTGTTAAAGCAAATGCAAGCGGCAGTTCCTGCGGGGATTCATATAAAAATACTTACAGATCGTACGGCAAGTATTCGCGCCTCTGTAGAAAATGTGCAATTTGAATTGCTCTTGTCGGTAGCATTGGTTGTTATGGTAATTTTTCTATTTTTACGTAAATTATCAGCGACAATAATTCCCAGTATTTCCGTGCCATTGGCACTTGTAGGTACTTTGGGCCTCATGTACTTGCTTGGGTTTAGTCTTAATAACCTTACTTTGATGGGATTAACAATTGCTGCGGGCTTTGTGGTTGATGATGCGATTGTGATGATTGAAAACATCATACGCTATATCGAAATGGGTGAAAAACCTTTGGATGCTGCACATAAAGGAGCAGCTCAGATTGGTTTTACTATTGTTTCTTTGTCGATTTCACTTATTGCGGTATTGATTCCTTTGCTTTTTATGGGAGATATTGTTGGTAGATTATTCCGTGAGTTTGCACTGACTTTAACCATAACCATTGCCATTTCAGCTTTTGTGTCTTTAACATTAACCCCTATGCTCTGTTCTCGGATCCTAAAGCCACAGAGTGAAAGCAAAGTGAGTGATTTAGAGCGATTTTTGGAACGTCAATTAGATTATCTCATTGGTCGATATAAAGCTTCTTTGCATTGGGTTCTTTCACGACACTCTTTAGTATTACTGATTTTCTTTATTACCGTGTTAATCACTGGCATTTTATTGTATCTCATTCCTAAAGGTTTTTTTCCCATTCAGGATACTGGGCTCATTCAAGGAATATCTGTAGCTTCCGAATCGGTTTCATTTAAAGAAATGACCAGGCGACAGCAAGAGTTGGTGCGTGCAGTGCTTTCTGATCCCGCAGTTGAAAATGTATCATCCTTTATAGGTATTGATGGCACGAATATCACATTAAATAGCGGGCGCATTTTGATCAACTTAAAATCTGTAGAACAACGCCCAGGTGTCATAGAGGTGATGAGTCGATTGCAATCAAAAATTGATAAGGTTGTTGGTGCTTCTTTATATATGCAACCTGTCCAAGATTTAACTATTGATACATTAGCCAGCCGCACACAATATCAGTACAGCATTAGCGCTCCTGATAGAGAAGATGTGACGAAGTGGTCCAATTTGATGTTGGAAAAAATGCGCCAGCTCTCCATTTTAAAAGACGTCAATACAGATCAACAAAATATGGGTTTGGTCACTTCGATTGATGTTGATCGTGATACTGCATACCGACTGGGCATTAGTATGCAAATGATAGACGATACTTTATATGATTCGTTTGGGCAGCGGCAAATATCCATTATGTTTACCCAACGAAACCAATATCGCGTTGTATTGGAAGTATTGCCTTTTTTACAAAGAGAGGCGGTTGCTTTTGATAATATTTATATTAATTCCTCAGTGACTAATTCTTCAACAAGCTCCTCGATGAATTCTTCAGTGTTAAATAATAACGGAACAAATTATCTCATGAATAATTCGTCCTCAGCCAATTCACCGCGTTTGGGTTCTTTTGAAGCTGTGACTTTAAGCGGCTCTGTACCAATCAAGACTTTTGCTCGTTGGAAGCGAGCAGTTGGACCGTTAGTCATTACTCATAAAGATCAATTTCCATCGGCAACCCTTTCATTTAATCTCGGCAATAATGTGTCCTTAGGTGATGCGGTGACCCAAATTGAGGCTGCTAAAAAAAGTCTCAATATGCCGCTCAATGTAGAAGCTGATTTTCAGGGAACAACAAAAAATTTTCAAAAATCGCTTGCCAATGAGGGATGGTTGGTAGTCGCCGCTGTGGTCGTAGTATATATTATATTGGGCGTACTTTATGAAAGTTATATTCATCCATTAACTATTTTATCTACCTTGCCATCTGCCTCAATGGGGGCGTTGCTTGCATTATATATAACAAGAAATGAACTGAGTATCATTGCTTTGATTGCAATTATTCTGTTGATTGGTATTGTATTAAAAAATGCCATTATAATGATCGATTTTGCGCTTGAACAAGAGCGTGAATACAAACTCAAACCTGAAAACGCAATATTTGAAGCGGCCTTATTACGTTTTAGACCCATATTGATGACTACTATGGCCTCTATGCTTGGTGCTATTCCTTTAGCATTCAGTGGCGGGATTGGCGGGGAATTGCGACGGCCTTTGGGTATCACGATTATTGGCGGGTTAATAGTAAGTCAGTTAGTGACTTTATATACAACGCCTATTATTTATCTGACGTTTGATCGTATATCGCGTAAAGTAATGAGTTATGGCAAACGCAATCCCAGTGCCAGGGAGGTGGGATTGTGAATCTATCCTCTTTATTCATTAAAAAACCTATTGCCACTATTCTATTAGCGTTTGGATTAAGTTGCGCGGGAATTCTTGCATTTAATTTATTACCTGTTGCTCCATTGCCACAGATTGATTTCCCGACAATTACAGTACAGGCGCAATTACCAGGAGGTAGCCCTGAAATTATGGCAACTTCAGTTGCAGCACCCTTAGAGCGACAGATAGGTCGAATTGCGGGGGTCACTCAACTGACGTCATCAAGTACGTTAGGACAAACTAATATTATCGTGCAATTTAACTTATCGCGTGATATTGATGGGGCTGCACGAGATATCCAAGCAGCGATTAATGCTTCATTAAGCCAATTGCCTACTAATTTGACTAACAATCCTACTTATCGCAAGGTAAATCCTGCTGATGCACCAATTATGATTATTGCATTGACCTCGGACAAATATACTCCAGGACAGATGTATGATGTTGCATCAACTATATTACAGCAAAAAATTTTGCGTCTTGAAGGAATAGGGCAGGTGAATGTTGGAGGAAGTTCATTGCCTGCTGTGCGTATTGAAATTAATCCCACAGCATTAAATCAGTATGGAATTGGATTGAATCAACTCGCCACAACAATTGCCAATGCCAATGTGAATTTGGCAAAAGGACAATTGATTCATAATGATACTGTTTCAATCATCAATAATAATGATCAGATGCATAAGGCAAGTGAATATGCGCCGCTGATTATTAATTATTTCAATAACCAGCCTATACGTCTTTCTGATGTTGCTCATGTGTTCGATTCAGTTGCTGATGTTCATGCTGCAGGTTTGGCCAATGGGAAACCAGCGGTGCTTCTGGTTTTATTTAAACAGCCAGGTGCCAATGTAATTAAAACAGTGGATCATGTAAAACAAATCTTGCCGCAACTTGAAGCTTCTATATCCAAAGATATTAAATTAAATATTTTGATGGATAGAACAACTACGATTCGCACTTCGTTACATGATGTGGAACTTACACTGCTCATTGCGATGTGTCTAGTAATTTTTGTTACCTATCTTTTTCTTGGAAGTCTTAGAGCGATGATGATTCCAGGTATTGCAGTTCCGCTGTCTTTGCTTGGTACTTTTGCGGTAATGAAATTATTAAATTACAGCTTGGATAATTTATCGCTTATGGCTTTGACTATTTCCACAGGTTTTGTGGTTGATGATGCCGTTGTTGTATTGGAAAATATTTCGCGCCATATCGCCATGGGCAAAAAACCAATGCAGGCTGCTTTTGATGGGTCAAAAGAAATTGGTTTTACCGTGTTATCGATCAGTATTTCCTTAATTGCAGTATTTATTCCAGTTTTATTTATGAGCGGCATTGTAGGCCGTCTATTTCGTGAATTTGTGGTGACACTTTCTATCGCAATTCTGATTTCACTCGTTGTTTCATTGACACTGACACCAATGATGTGTTCTCGGATGTTGCATGAGAATGAAGGAGAAAAAAGCAATTTTTTTATGCGCTTTACAGAGCGGGTGCGTTTGCGTTATGCAAATGGTTTGCATTGGGCATTGCTTCATCCAGGATTGATGTTGATTCTCACTGTTGCGACAGTTTTATTGACCGCATATTTGTTTGTTGTAATACCGAAAGGATTTTTCCCACAACAAAATACGGACAGGATAGCAGGCTCTCTCCAAGCAGATCAAAATATTTCATTTCAAGCGATGAAAAAAAAATTGATTCAATATGTTGCGGAAATTTATAAAGATCCAGCTGTTGCCAATGTTGCAGCCTTTATTGGCAGTGGTCCAGGCAATAATACAGCCAATACAGGTTCTGTATTTATTATTCTCAAGCCATCCCAGGAAAATAATACAACTACCGATCAGGTGATAGCAAGATTACGCAGTAAATTGTCTTTAATTACCGGGGCAACTTTATACATGCAGTCAGCACAGGATTTAACTGTAGGTGGCCGGCAATCTGCTGCTCAATTCCAGTATACAGTGACTGCGGATAATTTAAAGGATCTTACTACTTGGACACCGAGAATTATGGAAGAACTGGCTAAGATTCAGGGTATTGCCGATCTGAATAATGATCAGCTCAATCATGGTTTGCAAATCTATGTGGATGTGGATCATGATACTGCATCGCGCTTTGGAATTACTCCAGAACAGATTGATCAAGTGTTATATCATGCTTTTGGTCAAAGTCAGATCTCGGTTATGTATATGCCAATGAACCAATATTTTGTGGTTATGAATGTGGCACAGAAATATTGGCAATCTCCTGCTGTATTGGACGAGATTTACGTTAAATCTTCAGCAGGCGACAAAGTACCTTTATCTGCATTTGCCAGTTTTAAACCCGGTTCTACCTTATTGTCAGTAAACCATCTAGGCCAGGCTCCTGCAGCAACCTTTTCATTTAATTTAATTCCTGGTACCTCGTTGGGTGCTGTGGTTAAAAAGATTTCTACTGCAGTCAATAAAATGAATTTACCGCCGACCATGCGTGGTGTTTTTCAGGGAACAGCACAAGCGTTTCAGGAGTCCTTTGCAAACGAAAAATATCTGATAATGACCGCTATTTTGGCAGTTTATATCGTACTGGGAATGCTCTATGAAAGCCTGATTCATCCAATAACTATTTTGTCTACTTTGCCATCAGCGGGTGTCGGAGCATTATTGGCTTTATTGTTATTTAAGTCTGATTTGAGCATTATTGCTTTAATCGGAATGATTCTTCTCATTGGTATTGTGAAAAAAAATGCCATTATGATGATTGATTTTGCTTTGGAAGCTGAACGGCTGGACAATAAATCGCCGCGTGAGGCGATTTATGAAGCTGCTTTATTGCGTTTTCGTCCAATTATCATGACTACAATGGCGGCTATATTAGGGGCCATGCCTTTGGTTATTGGTTTTGGAGTGGGTTCAGAACTACGCCGCCCATTGGGCATTACAATTGTGGGTGGTTTGCTTATGAGCCAATTATTAACATTGTACACGACGCCAGTTATTTATTTGGCAATGGATACTGCCGGGATACGTTTCCGCAATTTTATGAAACAGTTTAAGTTACGAGGTGTCTATGGCCACTCATAATCGATTAAGATCTCGATGTAGCCTGGGTGCAGCGAAGTGGAACCCTGGAATATTATACCGCTTCACTCCCGGGTTCCGCTTCGCTGCACCCAGGCTATCATCTATTAAGAAACGCAAAATTTTTTCATTTCTAGCACTGGCTTCTTTATCACTTTCTTCATGTATGGTTGGCCCTAATTACGTACCTCCAAAACTTGTGGTACCGCCACAATTCAAAGAAGCTAAAGGCAAAAAAATAATGGGGACTGTGCGTAAAAATTGGAAGCCCATCCAACCTCAAGATGATATAGATCGTGGTGAATGGTGGAAGATTTTCAATGAGCCGGTATTGAATGACTTGGAAAATCAGTTGAATCACTTTAACCAAAGTATTGTCAATGCAGAGGCAAATTTCAGGCAGTCACTTGCAATTGTCGATCAGGCACGTGCTAACTTATATCCAACAGTAGTAGGTGCATTCAGTTTGTTCCGACAACGCCAGGCAGGAGGGGCTACATCCATTATCAGTACTTCGGGTACTTCAGGAACTGCAACGACAAACATTGCCCCAGCCGCAACAACGACAACAATTTATTCAGCATTTTTGAATGCAAGCTGGGAACCTGATATTTGGGGGCTTGTTCGCCGAACTATTGAGGCTGATCTTTCTTTAGCACAATCCAATGAAGCATTGATTGGTGTGACTCGTTTATCTGCGCAAGGCGCTTTGGCGCAATATTATTTTGAATTACGTACACTGGATAAAGCTCAAAAATATTTGGATGAAACAGTCATTGCTTACAGAAAAATCTTAATATTCACCCGGAATCAATATAAATCAGGTGTTGTATCACGTGCTGAAGTGGTCCAGGCACAAATCCAACTTGAATCAGCGCAGGCATCAGCAATTAATAATGGTATTTTACGTGGCCAATATGAACATGCCATTGCTGTATTAATGGGGCGCCCTCCAGCTTACTTTTCGTTAAAACCTGCCATTATAAAATTGAAACCACCGGCGATTCCCTTGGAGGTACCTACCGCCTGGTTAGAACGCAGACCGGATATTGCGCAAGCGGAGCGGTTAGTGCAACAGGCAAGTGCCTTGATTGGAGTGGCTGTTGCTGCTTATTTTCCTAATTTGACTTTAAATGGAACTGTAAGTGCAGCAGGTCGTAGTTTTCATCAACTGATTCATAAACCGGCAATCAGCTGGTCTGCTGGTATGCAATTGGCAGAGACTTTTTTTGATGGAGGGTATCGTGCAGCAGGGGTAAGGGCAGCAAAAGAACAATATATCGCTCAGGTCGCCAATTATCGTCAAGTAGTACTGACTGCATTTCAAGATGTTGAAGATAATCTGATTTCATTACGTCTTTTGGAAAAACAAGGTATAACCCAAGATAAACAAGCAACCGATGCACTTTATGCACTTAAAATTGTTAAGAACCAATATAAAGCGGGAACAGTACCTTACATGAATGTGCTTACAGCTCAAATCAGTGCTCTTGCGGCTGAACAAGCGGCAACGCAGATAGATGGATTACAAATGACTTCTGCTGTGGGTTTGGTCAAAGCATTAGGTGGTGGCTGGGTTGCTGTAATACCACCTAAATTACCTAAAGCTTAATATATTGGAACAAGAAACCTTCAATTAGATGGTTTTCAAATTTAATATATAACACTGCTATGAAACACTCAGGACTTTTTATAAGTGAAGTTACCGTTGTGAATATTCGATGTGTATTTGGAGTATTTATTTTTAATATTTCATGAGAAAAAGCAGAGTTTTTCAGCGCTCAAGGAGCGTTAAAGATTCGGTTGGTCTATTCGTTCAAATTAATTGACACCAATTACTCCTCTCTTTAATATGAGTAAAAATAAAACGTGATGGCCCGCTTTTATATGCAAAATTGATGGAGTAAGTGTATGCTTTATTTGATTGGCGAAAAAGAATTAAATTACATTTTTGATGGACGAACTTTCGAAGAAATCACCCGTAGAGCAATCCAAACTTACAAGAAACGTCCAGGTTTTTTCACTCCATATCAAGATGGCTATGAATTTATAGGCGAGTTAATTGCTCCAGGTGTATATCCTTTAGCGGGCATTGTTACCTCGGGATTTTCTGCATTTGCTGTAGTTGTTTCGGGTGTTTTTTGTATTGGAGCTTTGCTTGTTGCTGCTGGGAGTGCATTATTTAGTGCCCCAGAACTTCGAGATGATGCGTTACAATTTGCTGGTTCTGCATTGTATTATTCCGGTATAGTTCTTTTAACCGCTGCAATTAGTGCTTTATTGGCGATTATTAGTTTCCCTCACAGCGTGCTCTCTGTGGTTACTCGTTCTGGCGCCACTTTAGTTGCTGCAGGTACAGCTGTTTCTAAGGATGCTGAGACATTGGACGGGGAAATAGATATTGAGATGAATGAGGAAGAGTGTGTTGTTCGATGCATTTAGTTAAATAAAACGTTTACTATTCCATTATTCATCGAACATTGGCGTTTATTTTCTTGAATTAAATTAAGGTGAAATCCAGAGATCTTTTTTCTGATTGGTTTCTTCTCGTTCTAAATAATGCATTAACATGTTCAATTCCATTGTTACGCGCTTGATTTTTTCTTTTAATTTATTTTCTATTTCTTGGTAATTTTTAAGATCCAAAGTGATTGCATCTTTTCTTTCTTGTTGCTGTGTCATGACGTTAAGTCTATTAATCTCAATTGTTGGATTGATGGTAAGGGAGCTCGAGCTGGTTTGATTGATTAGTTCTTCTATCTGTTGAATTTGCTGTGCGAATTCTTGCTTTTTATGCAGCGTTGCATCTAAATTCAAATTAAGCTCGTTAAGCTGTTTGTTTAATTTGCTCATCAGAGTAGTTAGTGATTTATTCATTGTAAAAAAATTTTGGTTTCCATTTGGTTTTAACGTTTATGAATTTCGCTTGGATTAAGTAAGAGGTTGTATTTTTGTCATAGTTGTCATTTAAAATACAAGTCCAATTAAAACAAACTTATAAAATTAAAACAACCGGGCGATAAAAAAAGGCTAAACAGATCCTGTTTGAGTTAAAAAAAGATATTAATTTGTTTGTTAATTGCTCATCCCAGGTGATGTTGTTAGAATACCCAAACCCTGCGTCACTGCTGTTTTATAAAAAGGTTTACTCAATGAAAGAGATCACTCTAACCGCTATATTTGAAGGAACAATCTACAGTATTGAAGAGCGCCAAACCCATTTGCATCGAGTATTGCAGGAAGATTGTGATGGGATACGCATTAGTTCTGCTAAGGAGATTAGCCAACATCCAGATGCCACCCATTTTAAAATGGGTTTTAATGGATGTGGTGTTGACTATGGTGTAAAAGGACTTTTATTCGGGGCGGGCGTAGAAGAACAAAGTGATCAAGTTGTAGCAGTAGTCAAAAAGCTAATTCAAGACGGGTATAAAGTAAAGTTAAATGGGATTGGTTTAAGCCGGGGTGGAATTGCTGCAATTTTAGCGGCGATTAAATTAGCTCATATTGACCGATTTCATTTGGAAACGAATTTACTTCTTTTGGATCCTGTACCTGGTAATTTATTTTATGTTCCCTTATTGGATTTTTTCAAATATACATTGACTAATCGCACTCTTGATTTGTCGCACTCTAAAAATTTAAATTACGTTGAGACGCTCTATCCTTATCTCGAAGTCGGTGATGACACAGGAGAACGGTTGGATCAGATTCTTGCTAATTTCCACATCCCCATAAGGCCGACTTATCCAAAACATTGTCAAGTTAGAGAAGAGGTTATTTTAGGAGCGCATTTAAAAGCTTTTCAAGATCTTGATAAAGAGCAGGATACAGCCCAAATAAACTACTATGGCGTTGATGTAATCCCCGTGATCAGAAAGCTGAGCAGAGCAATTATGTATCAGTTCTTGAGTCGAGTAGGAAGTTTGACAGAGGTGGGAGAGAACATTGCGCAAACTGAGATTATCAGAGAGTTTGAGCGAGAACGAGAGAAATGGACAAGTATTCTCGCTGGAATTATTAGGAATATTATTCCAAAAAATAGAAAATTACATTCTCAAGATAATTCTAAGATTACAGTTAAGAATTCAGCAAAATATCTTAATAAAACGCATCGTGAACTTATTGACATGGAGTCTCAGGATCCCGAAGAACTATGCTTAAAAGTAGAACCAGAACGAACTTATTTTGAAAAGAAAAAAATTCCCTTAACAAAAGAAGTTTTATTGAATTTGGTTAACGTTATCGAAGATAAAATGACGGATACAAGCAAGCGGGGCAGAAAGGGAATATTATTGACTAATATTAAAAAAGGTTTGGACAAAGATGTATCTTTTAGTGAAGAACAATTGAGTTTTATACTCAGGGATATTTTGACAATCGTGTTACAACGTGACCGATACAGCTATAGTTTTTATGGTACGACAACTTCTGGTTTAGCTTTAGTTAAGGCATTAAATCAACCTGAGTTTTGTGCAATTCAAGAGTTAATACAATTTAAGGGCAAATTCATTGAATACTCTGATTTAACCGCTTATGTTTTGGGTAGAAATGATTCGGCTCATTTTAATAGTCAAGCTAAAGAATTAAATCTTGACCACGTAGCGGAACATGAAGTTGGAGAAGATGGATACAGGATGTTAATTTAGTTTTATTCTTTTAGTCTAAGGTCATAGTCATGTTTTACTGGTTAAAGGAGTGGCGGTATGAACGCATTGTACGCCATTCCCTTGTAACGGATGAAGAATGGATTGACGCATTTCAAAGTTTACCTTTGCTGCACCGCTTGAATGAGCAAGAAAAAATAAGGCTTAAGCGATTAGCTATTTTATTTCTTTATTACAAATCGTTGGAAGGAGTTGGCGGGCTGCAAATAACAGTGGCTATGCAATTAAATATCGCTTTGCAGGCATGTCTTCCTATTCTGAATCTTGGATTGGATTGGTATGACGGTTGGGTGTCAGTCGTAGTATATCCGGGAGCATACTCCCATGAGAACAAGGTAATCGACGAATTTGGGATAGAACATTTGGAAAGATCGCATTTAAGCGGAGAATCATGGCAACGCGGGCCAGTTATTATCTCTTGGGACGATGCATTACATCATGGTGGAATGAATGGGCGAAATGTGGTAATTCATGAGTTTGCTCATAAATTGGATATGCAAAACGGCGGGGCGAATGGGTTTCCTCCTCTTCATAAAGGAATGTCTGCGCAGCATTGGACTGAGGTTTTTAATAGGGGCTATAATGATTTGGTAAGCCGTATTCAACGAGATGATTCTATTCCAATCGATCCTTATGCGATTACATCTCCAGCTGAATTTTTTGCTGTATTTTCTGAATTATTTTTTGAAAAACCTGAAATAATCAGAAATTATTATTCTGAAATTTATGATTTACTCGTTACATTTTATCGTCAGGATCCACTGGGGGTTTGTAGTCTGGGTGCAGCGCAGCGTAACCCGGGTTGAGATGTTTACTTATATCCCAGGCCCCGGGTTACGCTGCGCTGCACCCAAGCTACGTTACTATTACAATTACCAGCTAAAAGTATATCGTGTTTCCCTGGGACTCCACCCATCCGTGATATGTACTTCAAGCTGTTTTTCAGAGACTAGATTAAATTCGATTAATGAGCCCCAATAAGGATTATGGAATTCAAAAACTTGTTTAGTCTGTCCCGTCGTTAACTTGCAAGAAACTTGTCGCGGTTCTGGAGCTCCAAGGCCGTCACCATAACCTAAATCCAATTGGGTAGAGCCCTGTGAGTGACCTGAAGAAGTGACTTCATTCAGCCAATTACACTCAATTTTAGCAGATAGAGAGTGTTGATTTTTGAGTTTTAAACAACTTCTATGTATACTGGTGCACGGTTTTGCAAAACTCGCTCCAGCAATTAAACCCATCAAAAGAAAAGTGTAAAATTTAATCATTATTATGCCTAATCAGTTTGGGTGAGATTTTTTTATCATCATTATTAAATTGTTGTCAATGGTTTTAAACAAACAGTTACTTATTGAAAAACCAAAAAATGAGCATAATGATGAGGCTAATTAGGATGCATGTAGTGATAGGGAAATAAAAAGTAAAGTTGTTTTTCTGGATTATGATATCACCCGGCAATTTACCCAAGCCGATTTTTTTTATAAACGGCCAAAATATACCAATTATTAGTAAAATAATGCCTGTAATAATTAGAGTTTTTTGGATCATATTTTTTTATTCATGATTCGAAATAGATTGTTTAATATTAACAAGGAAAAAAGAATGAAACAAAAAATTTCAATGTATGCGGCTTCAATACCAGTTTTTAAACAAATGCTTACCTCACTTAATGCAATTTTAGAAAAAACGCAGGCTCATATTGATCATAATAAAATGAATCCCGATACGTTCCTGCAAGCAAGCCTTTTTCCGAATATGTTTCATTTCACACGCCAGGTACAGATTGCAACTGATTTTGCTAAAAGTGTGTCTGCTCGTTTGGCAGGTATGGAAGTCCCAGTTTATGAAGATAATGAAAAAACTTTTTTTGAACTGCGTGGCCGTATTGAAAAAACGCTATTCTTTCTTTCTAAGATTCTTCCAGAAGATGTTAACGGTAGTGAAGAAAATGAGATTATTCTTCGTCCAGGTACTCCAAATGAGCGAAAACTTATTGGACAAACTTATCTCTTACATTACGGGTTACCGCAATTTTTCTTTCATATTACTACTGCCTATGACATCTTAAGAAGTTTAGGAGTGGATATTGGCAAAGCCGATTACATGGGGACTTTTTAACAATGTATCCCGGGTTTCGCTTTGCTGCACCCGGGAAAGTCATTATTCGTACGCACAACATGTCACAGTTCTTATTGAGCTTTGATCCTAATAGACTAAAATTCCTGTGCCTTGAACTTCATGTTCATCATGCACGACAGAGGGCGCAGCCACATCTCTTTTTTCTGAGATCGCTGCTTCTTCACCAATTAAGCTCGCTTCATAACATAACAGTTCGCTTGTTTTGAAGAATCGTCGTGTTTGATAACGTGTTTTTTGGCGCTCTTCTTTTTCAATTTTCTCAATAATCGGAGCCGTTTCCAAAAGTTCTTTCTCTATTCCTGCAACGCATTGTTTGGATGCTTCATCAAGATAAGATGCAAGATCTTGTTTGATTTGGATTAGAAGTTTTGCTATAAGTTCAGTTCTTTTTCTATCTAACCCGGCATTATGGTCATTTAATGCATCCATACACTCACTTTCTTCTTCTTGAATAAAAGATAAATTTTCTCTAAGTTCTGCAAGTTGATTTTGAAAGGAATGGATTTCTCTTTGTCGGAGATAAGTTATACCTCTTAACTTAATGCCCTCCATATAGCTACAATCATTTTCTTTCATACGTTTGTCTGCTGCAGTAATGATTTTTTCAGTGTCTAATATTTCTTCTTGTTTGAGACGAATTTGTTCATTAGCATCCTGTATCCTTGCTTTAATTTTATCAAGATCGCTTTGGATTTTTGATTGTTCATTAATAGAAACGATAATACCTATATCAGCTTCTTTACCTAAAATTGTGTTGAGTCGACTTTGATCTACAGGGTTTAGTTTCCAATTCCAACGCTTCAGTTCGTCCACATATTCCAATTTTTGTCTCATTAAATCAGGTAACTCACTGCGATCAATATCTAAACTACTCCAATCAAGAGTTAAAAGTTCTTTTAATCTAAATAATTTCTCAAATGCGGGGCGTTTTCGCGCGGGCAGTATTTCAATTACTTCAGCATTAGCTAACTTAAGAAGAGCATCTTTATTTTCCTCAAGAGCTGCTCGAATTTTTCTGAGATCACTTCGTTCTGCTTCTACTCGGGTTAGGAAAGAGGATTGATATCCAGTAAATCCTTCTTGCAACGGTGCATCCTCAACTTGTAGTTCTATATAGGATTGCATGCCATCACTACCACTTTGAATACGTACCTGCTTTGGATTTATTTTTAATAAGGTAGCCAATTGGGTCTGTTTTTGCGCAAATAGACTTTCTTGAATGTCTTGAGTAAGTCCATCGGCTTTATCCAATTCCTCGAGAGAGTGTAAAAGTTGTTTTTTTAAAGCATTAAGTTGGCTTAAATAGGGATGATATGCTTTATACGAGCTAAAACGTACGGTTGCTTCATATAACTCCTGCACAATATGGCATGGATTGTTTTCGCTTTGATGGCTTATTTCAAGTAGTGTTTTTTTCATATGCTCCCAAGTCGGATCATAAGTATTGAAAAAATAAGGCGAGGTATTTGTCACCAATCTACGGCATGCAGCAATTTGGTGTTCTGAAACTGCCTTATCATGACATTTTTGCCTAAAGTCAAGATCACAATAGGGCGCATTATTTAATGAATCAATGGCATCTAACGCATCATTAATCACATTTCGAGGGGATAAGTGCCTTATTGAAAACAGATATTTATCTTTTAAAATGACTCTGTGTTGTTGAAGGGCAGCATAGAGTTTCTGAATTTTGTCTTTGTCCTGAGGTGAGTTAATTAAATCCTCAGCCAAGGTATAAATATTCAAAGCAGCTTTTTTGGCTACAGTTCGTTCAACGAGAGCATGAAAGGGAACTGGATTTTCATGTACCCAAGCAAATTCATTAAGTAAATGTTGGGCCAGTTTCTTCATAATTTCTTCGTTATATGTCTTTTGCAAGCTACTTAAGCTTGGATTTTCGGGTAAGCTTAAATTTCGATAAAGGGTTGAAAAAGTAAGAACTAAGCCTTGAATTTTAAATTGTTCAACGAGCGGAAATTTCGTTAAATCAGCACAGTACTCTATAAGCAAGGGACTGATCTGGGCTAATAATTCCTCAATTTCTTTACCATCGGCTTTCATTAATTTTTTTTGATAAAATTGAATGATACTTTCAGTAACTTCTTGTTTTTCTTTGCGGTGCAATACCTTGTTTTTTTGTTCGATTAACTTATTAATTACTGTTCTAACTATTTCAGGGATAAAGGAGGGATTTTGTGATGTATTTTTAGGAAAAAATATGTTTATAGCATCTGGATAAACAACGCAAAAATCTCCAATCAAATGAGGTAAAATTTGTTTGCTTTGCGCTAATTCTAAATCACTTTTTTCTTGGCCTGTGGGCTTGGCATATTCTAGAACTGCACCTGCTTTATCAGCAATCACTGTTTCAAGATTTTGGTGCATTAATGCTTTTATTCCAGCGGTAAATGGTTTGCTTTTTTGTTGCAGCTTTACTTGAATATTTAATTCTTGAACGAAGTCCAATTGTTTTAAGTACTTAAGCCTTAGGGATTGCTCATGGCTTATATGAGTTGCTTTTTCTGCCTTAGTAGCCCATTTTTCCTCTCGAGCAGACTCCCAAAGTTTGCAGGTAGATTTTTTAAACTGGGCGATACTTTCATTAAGAGAAGTTTGCGATACATTTGGATCTTGTGAGCGAGTCAGTTCACTCAAAAGCATTTCACGCCATTGATAGAACTCGAATTGTATTTGAGGATCATCAGGATAGAGTTCAAGGAGTAAGCTTTCCCATGCTTCAATTTGTTGCATCAAGACTTGCTGTACTTCATCGATGCTCTGAGTATATATTCTATCAACTGTTTCCTGTAATTGGATTTTCTCTCTTAATACTTCGACTGTATGTTCATTAATACGTTGCCGAGTCCAAGGAAAAACATAATAAAAAAACTTATTGAGTAAATCTTCAGGTGGTTTTACTTGATAAATTGGTAACCATTCACCGGGTTTTCCATTACGAGCAGTACGACCGGGAATCTGGGTGGTCATTCTCACTGTATCAAGATAAGTTTGTATTACAAATAAACCTTTAGGATGATCTGTCTTGATGTCTATTCCTTTTGCAAGCATTGCTGTACCTACAGTTATGGTATTGACTTGACCTGCTTGCTTAATGATCTTATCCAGTTCCCCAGGGGTTTCCTTTCCGGTAATAGTCTGAATTATAAGTCCTTGTTTTTTATAGATTTCTAAACTTTTTCCGATTGCTTGTGCTTCATCAAAATCTTCATTAATAATAAGGATAGGTTGAGTTTGAGTACGACTCCATTCTTCAATGGCATTTTTTCTTTCAGTAATTAAACGTTCATATTCATCGTTGGTTTGGATATCTTCAGTAGGATCAATCTTCATCATGGTTGGTGTTACAGGACATTTGATTTTGGCAAATGTCTCATGTATTGCTTTGATGGTTTGTTCGCGATTTAAAGTAAAAATCGGATCATGATCGATGCGTTTGTCTCCAGCATGAGGCGCTATACTGAGCGCTTGAGTTCCCAGTGATGTATCTAAACTTTCCAGCTCCTGTTTATCTCCCGGGGTTGCTGAAATTCCAAGCAAACGCCCTAAGGTCTTTTGGAAAAATTTAATTAGTCCTTGCGCAGATTGGCTGGCAAGTACTGAAGGAACAGGATCAATAACAATATACTGGGCTTGATCTTTAGATTCAGCTTTTAGCCGGGCCTGTAACGCTTGTTGTACTTCTTCAGTGAAAATTGAACCTGCTTTAGGAGTACTGCGAATTAGAGGGACGCAGGCAATTTTTTTAGTAATTTCTTGACCTGCTTCATCCTTTTCCTTGATAGGTTGCATTATGAAATGCTTATTTTCAGAAAGAGTTGCGGCAATACAGCTGGCATGTATCCATTGTTTCAATTGTGTGTTACTTGAAGCCATTAAATGATTTAGTTTTTCAATATCGCCGTTAAATTGCTCGTTAATTTGTTTGTTGAGAAACAATCGGAATTCCTCCAGATCCTCATCTTCATCCCACACCTTCCCGCGTGCTGGGTCATTATTACGGAATGCTGGTAAATTGATGAATTGGTAGGCTAGAGGATAAATCCATTGAGCAGGGTTGTCAGCATGAGTGGATTCGGCTTCTGCAACTAATTTATAAAGTGTTAATTGATCTAAAAGTGCATCATCAGATTCATCTAAAACAATATGCACAGGACCATTCGTTGCAAGTAATTTTTCTTTTTTGGCTATTTTAGCAGCTAAATGGAAACTGGCCATATCTTCAACGGTGGAGCAGTTGATTCCATTAGGTTGAAATGCTTCAGTAGGGGTATTACCTTGAATGAGTGCAGATGGAATTCCCAAAAAATTAAAAAAAGGTTCACAATTGTTCTCATAATCCCGAGTCAACAAAGTTGAATTGGCGGTCCATTGAACAACAGTGCCGCCTTGCGCCCACTGCAGAACAGAAAGCATTGGCGTATTAAGACTTTTTCCTTCCCCAGTTTTGATACGCATTAATAAATTAGATGACGGATCTTCTAATGCAAGCAACAGGATGAGCATTTGTGTGGTATTCGGAAATAAACCTGTAGTTCGAAAGTAGATTTCTCTTAAATAAGCTAAAAGCTTCAGATGGGTTACTTCTCTTTGTTCAGGACTAGATTTTGAGCGCAGTTGTTGCAGCAATATGCTCGCATTTTCTTTTAAATCCTGACGTGAGGAGGTAGTTAGATTTTTTAAACCTGTAAAATCTCCAGGTTTTAATGGGTCAGTGTAACCCAATGTTTCAATAAAAGTTAATTGGCGTGCTAGTTTCATTTGCAACGCATGAGGGAAATCTGTTTCATGCAATAAATCTCGCAAATTTTCTAAAGCATATTTTATCCGATCTGTTGCAAATTGCTGAGCTAAGTCCCTTTCTTCACCATTTTTAGCAAAAGGATTTGTGTCAAAGCTTAAACAATAAGCATGAAGTTTTTCAGAGTCATGCGCGCGTAATGCAGTGTTAAGACTTTGTGCGTTGGGGTAGGGTGAGGTGGCAAATAACTTAAAGACCCGAGCGACATCATCCGCAGAGCGTCTTCCTAAACCTTTAGTGACTTCCAGCAAAGCGCGTAAATTTACCGTGGAGTCTTTTTTATTTTTAGCTAATCCAGTTAGAATTGCGGCAATTTTTATCCTGCTTTCAGGTTTGATTTGCTCTAATTGCTGAAGAATTTGAGGATAGGTATTCAGATTTGAATGATCCTGAACGGCTTTATTGAGTAAGGCAATGCAAAGTTCAGTTTGTTCTGGATTGTGAGTTAAGAATGATTGAATATTTTGGATGACTTCTTGAATGTGCTCTGAATTTGTATCTGGTAATCCTAAAATTTGAATAATTTGTTTAATAATTAATGACTTGGTCTGTTGCAGTAGTTCCGATTTTTTGAATTCATTTAATGCAGCAAGCGGGAAAGAAGTAGTACTTTTCAAATTATGAGCCATACTCATTTTGAAAAACATAATTTGCGTATCTAACTCAAGATCTGATAATTTAAAGAGTTCAGTTATACCCTTGACTGCTCGTTCAATCGCAGCATTATCTGCATGGGGTTGCTCCTCTAAAGCTTGGGTTGTCAGCTTTAAATAGAGATCCAGTCTGTCTGGGCTTTCTTTGATGAGCTGATTAACTAAAATTTGTTTTTGTTTGTAACTTAGACGAGCTAAATTTCCAGTGTTAAGTTGTTTGTAGATTTTATTGAATTGCTGAGGAAGCCGGTCATGAAGATCAATGAGCAAGTTGAGATAATTTGCAATCGATTCAATTTTGTCTTTATAGTTTTGGAGCGTTAGATCAGAAGGGGCGTTTTCATCCAGTACTGCAGCATCGTCAAGGACGCTTTTGTCAAACTCAGGATCCTGTGTATTTAGCTGTAATAATGTCTTTCTCAAAGCAGGCAATACTTTTTTCTGGACCAGTTCTTCTTTGAAAAAGAATGTTAAAGAATGCGTCTCATTAAAAGCTGCCATCCAGGAAAGACAGGTATTATAATCCAGGTCTTTAACAATGAGTTTATTCTGAGGATTCTCAAAGAAAGCCTTCATTGGAGAGGCAATTAAGTTATGGACAGGAGCTAAAAGGGCAGCTAAAGTTTTTCCTGTAGTTTGATCGGTTTCTTTTCTTTTCCCAGTGAGCAAAAAGCTTAAAATATATTCTCCTTTCGTTTCCCCGACGAGGCGATACATTCCATTGAGCAATATAGGCTTTTTTTCCTCAAAAAAACGAAGTTTTTCAATGACTTGTGGAAATTGGGGATGAGGCTTCTGTAATAGAGTAACTAATTCATCTACTGCATCAAAAAGCGGCATCAATTCTTGATCCAGTTGATCGCGCAATGCTTTTGGGACAATGATACTTTGCAGATGTCTTTGCAGTGTTTTTTTTAATGTTTTTATGTCAAAGATCGCGCTTCTTTTTTTAATCGCATCAACTAGAGCATCAACTATTAAATCATCAAGCTTGGAAATATCACCATTTCCAAGTACACAGCCCGGGAAAGGGTTCATTTCAATGATGAGTGCCTTTAACCAGGCTTCCTGTTTTTCTAAAGTTTTACATTCATCAGGAATAATTTCTACTCCATTTGCGAGCCTATCCAATAGCCCTTGGATTTGTTCTATTTTAGGTAATGTTTGTGATTTTGAGAGATTGATTTGGCTTAAAGTACTTAATACGACGTGCAGAAAAACTTCGCCTTTTTTATTTTGTACGTTTTGAATTGCTAATAATAAATTATCAATATTCTCTTGAGTTACATTGGGTTCATTAAGTTTTGCGAGTAATTTGATAACTTCTGGAGTTAAGGCTCGGCGATTTTTTTCTAGTATCGCTGCAAAAGATGCAATAACCGACAGAGAAAACTGGTTTACTTCAGGAGCAGGATCTGTTTTTTGAATACGTTCTTGCAGTGTATTGAGTAGTTCAAATCCTTCATTTTCCATACATGAAACAAGTGGAGCAATGAAATCTTCTTTAAATTTTTTATCGGGAAATGCAGTTTTGAACTCAATACATTGATTCATTAATGCATTGAGTTGTGCAAATGAAGGGTTGGGCTTGAATTTAAAGCCTCGTGAAAATGCTTGCAGTAAATCACTTCGATCATTGGGATCCAACTTTTGCAGTGAATGAATGCAGCTTTTTAAAGTTTCTTTCCATTGTGCGGAACTTAGAACAGCCTTATCTGTAAAAGCACACGTTAAAATAAACGTGAGTTGATTTTTTTGAACTGTGGACCAAGAAACGAGTTTCTCTATTTCAAGAAGCTGCTCCTGGATGTCGGGCAATCTGATCTCAGCCTTCCAATGCCGTCCCATGTATCGAAATAACCAGGGCTTAAGCTCAAGGTGTTCGTCGTTGATTTGTGGATAAATGAGCTCCGGATCGGTAATGGTGTCTTCAGGATTTTCAATTTTCATACATGAAGCAACTTGCTTAAATTGCTCTGAAGCAGGTTTTTGCACCATGGCATAATGAACGCCGGTTGCCCCCCAATTGAGTTCCGTCAAAGAAAGGCACTGTTCTTGTGGGTTTTTAGCATGCTCTATAACATCCACCACCCGATTTAAGGTAATAAGCAAATGTCCTTGATGGTTAATCGGACACGGATTGGGTAAAGTCAGATTTTTTTCTGCAATTCGAGGAAGAAAAACTTGCGTATAGGCATCAAAAAAAGTATTAAAATCAAAGCTGTTTTTGTCATATTTAAGATGGTTAGCAACCAGTTTGTTCCACCATTCTCTTTGTTCTGCTGGAAGTTGGATTAATTTTTGAAGATTTTTAATTCCGCGAGTGCTCAATAATGAATTTTGTACTTCAGGGTTTTTGAGAAACTCAAGATTAATTTTTTTATTCAAACAGGCATGAAACAGCCTCACTAATAAAACAGTATGTGATTCACCTCCAAGTAGATATTGTTTGCAAAGCAATGGAATAATGAATTCGTCATGCTGTTGTGTCGAGAAAGCCGGTTCTGTTGCTCGGTACAATTGAAGTAAGAACGTTTTAACATCGTTTTCATGTGCGCGTAACAAGCTGAACAATATATTTTTTTGATCGGATGAGTACTTAGTTTCCAATAGGAGGGAAAGCGTTTGTCGAGAGAGATTAGGAAGTATCGTTGTTGCTTCTTCAAGCGAAGGTAATGTTAAGGATTCTAATTTTTTGAGTATTGGGGCCAACGCAGAAGGGAGCCTTTTAGGTGCATCAGTATAACAAAGCGCTTTTTTATCTTTGTTAATATAGAATCCTTTAGGAAGATTACTGGGGATAATACCATCATTAAAGGCATAACCATGTTCTTTTATGATGGGGATGGCTGATTTTTGTAGATTTTCAATGCCTAATGCCCTGAGTTGTTTGAGCAATTCAGGAAGATCAGGTAATTCAATAGGAACCAGATTGAGATCAGGGCTTCCTATAAGTTCACTCTGTTCAAGATGAATGCTTTTTTGAACGCTTGGTGGTTTAGGTAAAAGAATACTTCTTTGAATTTGAATGCGTGCACGAACAGCAGGTGACTTAGAATTCAGCACATACTTTAATGGGTTAATTTTCGGTGTGTTGGAAGTACTTTTAAGTAGGGTTTCTGCTGTCTTATCTAATACGGTCCGACGTGCAAGTAACGCGAGTCGATTTGATGTCTGCTGGCTTTCTGGAATTTTAAAAATAAAGAGACGTTTACGATTGTCGTTAATAAAGTGTAATAGGCTATCAATATCTTTTTCAGAGAACTGTTGTGGATCAAGTTCAATTTCTAAGGGCGTGTAGTTTATTTCAGTTTCGTATGTAGTAATTAGATTTTCTAGTAAGGATTGAAGGTATTTATTTTGTGAGTATTGGGGCACAGCAAAACTCCTAGAATCAAAAGAAATCAAGATAATACATCGTAATTCTTAACAGGAGATTAAGCGTCAAAAATGCAATGAATGTATTCTTAATTTCGCTAATGGTGAACCGTATTATAATGAAAAAAAAAGAATATATACAATGCGATATGTAAATAAATTATTCATATAATGAGCATTTTTTAAAGACTTTATTGCCTCAGTAATTTCTTTTTTATTTTTTCTTTGAAATAGCACCGGCATTGATTTTTTATAAAAGAGATGGTTTAAAAACTTATTTCTCAGTATTTTTTCATTATGAGATAAACTTCTTTAGGAAAAGTGTAAAATTTACTTGACAGATCCTGGGTGGCTCATTAAACTGCGAACCTAATTTTGGGGTTATAGCTCAGCTGGGAGAGCGCTTGCATGGCATGCAAGAGGTCGGCGGTTCGATCCCGCCTAGCTCCACCATCAACATCTTTGATGTTGATGGGAAAACGTTCAAGGTCCCCATCGTCTAGCGGCCTAGGACACTGCCCTTTCACGGCGGTAACAGGGGTTCGAACCCCCTTGGGGACGCCATTGTTGGTGTTTGTAGTTTGTAGTATAATGTTGTAAGTTGTTAAAGATCCAGGTCCCCATCGTCTAGCGGCCTAGGACACTGCCCTTTCACGGCGGTAACAGGGGTTCGAACCCCCTTGGGGACGCCACTTCAGATTTGATTGTTTTTATCGATAGCAACATTTAAACCAATACCTAAGACGTTCAGCATAATCACTAAATTTCTGTTATAGCTCAAATGATTTGAATTCGAATGCATTCTGCATATTTCGGGTTATTCGATTTCTCATTATCCATTTGTAAAAAAAGTAACTTACACTATATAAGTTACCTTGTATCCTCTTTTTTGATTGTCTGATGAATCCTTAAAGTCTTTCAAAAATTGTTCTTGTATTAAATCCAAACAGTCGCTCATGCATTCTATAGGCATATTCATCCGTCATATTGGCCAAATAATCACATACAATTCGATAGGCTGAGGTTTCATCATCAGCTTGTTTAAACAAAACTCTATTTTTGTTATCTAATAAACTACCTGGATTTGAACTAATAGCATCGAAGAGTCTTAGTACAACCGTTTGACCTCCATATTCAAAAGTACGTGCTTCCTGGGAATCAATAACGTTATCATAGATGCATTGCTTTAAATAGTTCAGAAGGGCATCTGCCTCAGGAGTGAGTGCCAGATTGTATTTAAGCAAATTATTTTCAAATTTTTCGTTGGTTATTATGATTTGTGTCGAAGTAATAAAATAATTAACCATTTCCCCTATAGTTTGTTTTCTTGAATAAAGATCTGGAGAAAATAACGAATCTATTAACTGATTTTGTCGATCAGCCAATAAGGTGTTGTTTAATAATTCTCTAAACTTAGATGTATCTAGATGAGAGGGATTGATAAGACGTAAATGAATAGCGTCTTCAAGATCATGAACACCATAAGCAATATCATCCGCAATATCCATAATGGAGCAATCAAAACTATGATAGGCTGATTTTCCTGATTTAGTATTATGCGGCATTTGTGACAGCGATTGAAATAATTCTTTGTCACTATTGGAAAAGGGCGATAGCAACCAATCAATCTCGGGCTGTTCGCAATCAAAATAAGCTTTAGGTGGTAACCAGTCATTAATTTTGATGGTTTTATGAATGGACTCATGAACTGGAGGTTTTTGGGGTGCCACAACAGCAGAACGTTTCACCGGATATTTTAAAATACCGAGTAACGCACGCCGAGTTAAATCAAGACCGTAGGTTCCATAACTGCTTTCTACTTTGGTCAGCAATCGCAGAGTTTGTCCATTGGCTTCAAACCCTCCATAATCGCGCATCATATAATTTAGAGCGACCTCGCCACCGTGGCCAAAAGGGGGATGGCCAATATCGTGCAGTAAACAAATAACAGAAATTAGATCATCATTAGGTAATAGACCAGCAAGTCCAATATGTTTTTCTTGGCTCATTAGAAGATTGTGTACGATGCTGCGGCCTATTGAGTCAACTTCCAGGGAGTGTGTGAGGCGAGTGCGATGAAAATCTCCTTCATCAGTCCCTAAAATTTGTGTTTTTCTTTGTAGTCGCCTGAATGCTGGACAGTGAATTACTCGTGTTCGGTCTCGTTCATAAGGGTCTCGATGATCCTGATTTCCTCTTTGATTTGTTTGTCCAGAGCGTCGATGTGTCCACATAAGTTTTGCAATATAAAATAAAAAACAATTACTGTAAGGCATAATTTGTTCGTTAACAACACAATTTCCTAAAGTTTTTCTTAAATTTGTAGATATAGGAATAAACAAGAAGAATTATAAATAGAGGAATGACAATGAATAAGAACATAAATTTGGCACTCATAGCAATTTGTGCTTTCACAATGTCTTCTTGTACTAAAGAAAGTAACTATATGACGTATCCAGCGTATTCATATACTGATATCACAGAACCTTATGCTATTAATAGTTACAATATGGTTAATTACGACTATAGATACCAACAAAAACAGGAAGTTAAGGTTCCTAATTCATACTATGTTGGCGAATTGCATTCTCCAACTACTTTTAAGGATAGAGATCAGAATTGGGTAAATAGTCAAAATCCACAAGGTTATACTATTGAATTGGTAGAAGGGGATAAGGCATCTCGAGTAGCGCAAGTTCTTTATAAAGCGCCAAAAAATGATCGAATAGCGCAGGTAAAATATGATCGGGATGGTAAAACGCGTTATAAGGGGGTATATGGAACCTACAGCACAGCAGAAGAAGCACAAAAGGCATTAAACGCATTACCGCCCGAAATTAAAAGCAGTGCTTCAGTGATTAACTGGAGCAGTGTGCAACAATAGAGCGCAATGAGTTCCCGCGTTTAGACAAAACCGAACCCCGGGAACTTATGGCATTAAGGTGTTACTACAATCTTGCCGATTTGCTCATTTGATTCCATATATTTATAGGCCTCTACTATTTGCCCCAAGGAGAAAGTTCTAGCAATTTGAGGTTCAAATAAATCATTCTGCAAATGCTCAACAATATATTTTTCAGCTTTTGCGCGAACATCAGGCTGAGTAGAAATTTCAAAAAGCGTATAGCCACGTACTGAAATTCCTTTTTTTAAAGCAGTAAAAAGAGGGAGCGGTGTGATTGGTTCCATAGATAAATTCCCGTAAACAAAAAGTATCCCGCCTGGAGTAAGCGTTTCTGCAAGAGCCTCAATGCCCTTACTGGCAATTGGATCGAAAACAATATTTACTCCCTTGGTTATTTCATTGACTCCTTAATACTTCTGGACTTCCAGTTTAATGAAAACGAACGATTTTAACCGATGAATGTGACATGAAACTTCCTTATTTTTTATGAAATCCTTAATTGCGAGACTACGTTGTTTTAGAGGCTGAGCTAATTAGAATCATTAATCGAGTTATACCTGGAGTTTTCGAGCGATCCGCCTCAAATTGTTTTACCGTAATCGCATAGTGTTGATTTATCCTTTCCAGCCAAGCAATAAATAGGTTAAAAGCAACAGCATCAAAAGTAAGCTGAATATCCCCTGAGCCAGTTTGTTGTAACTGATAGGGAAATTTTAGAGTTGGATCATCTTTTAGCTGCGTTGCCAGCGTTGTTAAAAGTTGGCTATTATCAACAGCTTTCTTTTTTGTTTGCTTCACATGATTTTGTTGTCTTATTTTTTGCATCCAATTCAGCGTAGCCGTTTTCTCTGCTAACTGAGTTGATTTTTGGGTGACTCGTTGGCTCAATGGGCTATACAAAAATAAATAATAAACATAAAGGAAAAGACACAGTGCAGTGCCAATCAACATCCACTTTTCTCTTTCATTTAGTGTGCTTAAATAGGCTTTCACATTAACTCCAAAGTTGCCACAACTTGTTGTTCACGAGTCGATGCTTGAGTTTGTTTTACCTTGAGTTGCAGTTTTTTTAATTCATTTTCTAACTCTTCTAAGCTGGCAAAATCTGTGCTGATTATTGTCACAGATAACGTTTTGTTTTGGTAGCGTAATTGCTCAAGAGCATTGTGATCATTTTTCATTACTTTAGCAAATTGATTTAGTAAAAACCAAAAGCGATTTTGCTCTTCTGTATTATTACTTTTTAAAAGTTGTGTAATGCGAAATTTAGGACTAATAATTTGTTTTGCACCAGGAAAAAACTCATGATAAATCACTGCAATTTGTTCATCAATTTTTTGAGTTTGCTTATTTAATAAATGCAATTTGATACCATTCACTACGAGTAGAGAAATGAGCCAAAAGCAAAAAAGGACCCCGACGAGCTGATATCCTTTTTTAATTAAATCTCCTTTATTTCCATGTTGCATTTCTCCTTGGCAGAGGTTCATTAACTTAGATTTAAGTATTCTTTGAGCAATCCAGGTATGTGATGTTTCCTGGCTTTTAGGTAATGATGGATCAATTGGGATTGCGCTGTCTGCAAAAAGTAGGGGCTGATATTGTGGATGGTTTTTTAGATAGATGTCTGCTAATTCTCCAGAAAGCGCTCCTTTGAAATCATCTGAATTGATGATTAATGTTTTTTCACTAATACATAACTCTTGTGGTTCTAAAGCAAACCAATCTACAGTAACTGCTGAAAATTCGATATTTTGTTCATTGAGTAGTTGCATCAGATATCGAATTCGCTGTTTGCTTACAACAGTTACCAGGTATTGATTGTTTTGATAGTGTACTTTATCAAAAGCGAAATGAAGTTCATCTACAGGTTGTGCTACTTTCTCTTCTAAAGCATAAGGAATTGCAGCTCTTGCTTTTCTTTCTGGAAGCCATGAAAGCTCCAGATTAAGAAGACTAACATGTTCACATGTTTCAATAACTAAGGTTTTACACTCAGTTTGTAATGATTTGATTTCGTCAAAACTACGTTGTGCAGGTGGAGCAATTAATACTCCATCCGCATTCATTTTGAGGCAGAAACATCCTGCTTCATCAAGATGTTTTGCAAAAAGAAAAAGGGTATCCATTCCTAAGCATAGGCTCTATGTTTTTTTATATTCATTGCCGTCCATTGTTGTTTTAATTGTTGTGCCAGCAGATAAACTACAAGCGCATATTGGGGGCTGGAATTGTAACGGGTTATTACAAAAAAATTAGGATAAGCTATCCAATATTCATTTCCTTTAGCGGTTACCAACTCAATCAATGCGGCACGTGAAGGATGATTATGTGCTGCAGTTACAGGTTTAACTCCATGTGCAATTAATTGTGAATAGTAATAATTTGCTCTTTTAGGATTGACTTGAATGCGTTTGTAGTGTTTCCCTATGAGTTTAGCATGTTGGGCAACTCCATCATTGGGCTTCCAACCATGATGGTAGAAATAATTAGCAATACTTCCTATGGAGTCAGCGTTGTTAGATACGAGATCGCGTTTGCCTGTATTATTAAAGTCCACCGCAAAATTACGGTAACTGCTTGGCATAAATTGTGGTTGGCCAATGGCGCCAGCGTAAGAGCCCTTGTATTGGGTTGCTGGTACTCCATGTTCACGGCAAAGAAGCAAGTATTCTTTTAATTCTTTAGTGAAATAAGGTGCACGCTTGGGATAGTTGAAAGCCAATGTCGCCAAGGCATCAAGAACTCGATGCTCTCCTTGTCGTTCTCCATATAATGTTTCTACACCAAGAATCGCAATAATAATTTCTGGAGGAACACCATATTTTTTTTGTGCTTTTTCTAATGCTTTTCTGTTAGCAACCCAATAATCCAATCCGCCTTTTACGCGCGAAGGAGTCAGAAACAAATCTCTGTAAACATCCCAATTTTTCTTTTCATAAGGCTTTTCCATTGATTCGATGATATCGGGTTGAATAACAACTTGATTCATTATTGCTGTAAGCTCTTTAGCATTAAAATGATGCTCTTTGACCATATTTTTGATAAAAAGTTGTACCTCTTTTCTTTGAGTAAATGCGGTATCTGAATAAGTTGAGAATGAAAGAAGCAGCAGTATTATTGCAATAAACCCAAAACATGGTATTCGTCGCATAGCCCCTCCTAATAATATAAATCGAAACGATAAATTTTATAAAAAATGCAGTGTATTAGCAAATACTTTAAGGCTACGCATATTTAAGCTAGAATGCGCTATTTGCAAAAAGGTTATTTCAGTTGAGTGATTTAAAGCGAATTCGCAATTTTTCAATTATTGCCCACATCGATCATGGTAAATCAACCTTGGCAGATCGATTTATCCAAATTTGTGGTGGTTTAACTGAGCGTGAAATGAGTGCTCAAGTACTTGATTCTATGGATATAGAACGAGAGCGAGGCATCACGATTAAGGCCCAGTGTGTTTCATTAAATTACACAGCAAAAGATGGTAAAACCTATCTCTTGAATTTTATTGATACGCCAGGACATGTAGATTTCAGCTATGAGGTATCCCGCTCACTTGCGGCTTGTGAAGGGGCGATTCTTGTTGTTGATGCAGCTCAAGGTGTGGAAGCACAAACGGTAGCGGTTTGTTATACTGCCATAGATCAATCATTATCTGTTTTGCCGGTACTCAACAAGATTGATTTACCACAAGCTGAGCCAGAGCGTGTCATTTCAGAAATTGAAGACATTATTGGTCTTGATGCCCATGATGCAATAAGAGTTAGTGCCAAAAGCGGCTTGGGTGTAGAAGATGTACTTGAAGCTTTAGTGACTCATATTCCACCGCCAGAAGGTGATATCAATGGACCTTTGCAAGCATTGATTATTGATTCATGGTTTGATAGTTACCTCGGTGTGGTTTCATTAGTGCGTATTGTAAATGGCTCAATACGTAAAGGTGACAAAATGAGGGTGATGTCTACCGGCCGATCTTATGAAGTCGATCAAGTAGGCATATTTACTCCCAAACGTACCAAGCTGGATGTGTTAAATGCTGGCGAAGTAGGTTATTTGGTAGCAGGAATTAAAGAAATTCAGGGGGCTCCAGTAGGTGATACACTCACTCTGGAAAAAAATTCTGCAGATAAACCACTTCCTGGGTTTCAGCGTGTAAAACCACAAGTGTATGCTGGTTTATTTCCTATAAGTTCGGATGATTTTGAGGCATTTCGCGAAGCTTTAGCTAAATTAAGTCTCAATGATGCTTCATTATTTTATGAACCTGAATCTTCTGAGGCGTTAGGTTTTGGTTTCCGATGCGGCTTTTTAGGTATGCTGCATATGGAAATTGTACAGGAGCGTCTGGAGAGGGAATACAATCTTGATTTAATATCTACTGCTCCTACTGTAGTTTATCAAATTTTGACTCAAAAAGGCGAGACGCTGTTGATTGATAATCCATCACTTCTGCCACCGCTCCCACAAATTAAAGAAATGTACGAACCGATTGTGAGGGCAAATATACTGGTGCCTCAAGATTTCCTTGGCTCAATTATTAGTTTGTGTATTGAACGTCGTGGTGTTCAGGTTAATATGACTTACAGTGGTCGCCAGGTTTCTGTGACCTATGATATTCCAATGAGTGAAGTGGTTTCTGACTTTTTTGACCGCTTAAAATCTGTAAGTCGTGGTTATGCTTCCTTGGATTATAATTTTTTACGCTTTCAAGAAGCCGATTTGGTGAAAATGGATATTTTGATTAATAGCGAACGAGTGGATGCGCTTTCAGTTATTGTTCATCGCTCTTCGGCACAAAGTCGTGGAAAACTAATTGCTGAAAAAATGCGAGATTTGATTCCACGGCAGATGTTTGATGTAGCAATTCAAGCGGCATTGGGCAGTCATATCATTGCCAGACAAACAGTAAAGGCTTTACGTAAAAACGTTACTGCAAAATGTTATGGTGGTGATGTGACCCGAAAACGAAAATTATTAGAAAAGCAGAAGGCAGGGAAGAAACGCATGAAACAAGTGGGGCATGTGGAGATACCTCAAGAGGCTTTTATGGCTGTTTTTCAAACAGATAAAAAGAAATAGACTCTTTGAAGCTCGTTGAGGGAGTGAGGTGCGCAGGATTCGAGCACTGCACCGACGAAGCAATTCATCCCTCAATAGAGTTTGAAAAAAGAGGTCTAATATAAGGGCGGCATACCCATGCCAGTGATGTCTCATTATAAAATTAAGTTTGATTAGGATATAAATTTATGAATTTTGCTTTAATATTGGTTGTCCTATCTTTTGTCAGTGGGTTTATTTATCTTTTAGACATCATATTCTGGTCAAAAAAACGCACTGAGAATCAAAAGCCCAATCGTATTATCGAATATTCACGATCTTTTTTTCCTGTGTTTTTCATTGTCTTAATTTTACGTTCATTCCTTATCGAACCCTTCCGCATTCCTTCTGGCTCATTGGAGCCTACATTGCTTGTTGGTGATTTCGTAGCGGTAAACAAATTTATTTATGGGTTAAGACTTCCTGTTTGGGAAAAAAAAGTTGTTTCAATTTCTGATCCTAAAACAGGAGAGGTTGCTGTATTTCGATGGCCGCCTGACCCTTCCTTCGATTATATTAAAAGGGTAATAGGAGTCCCTGGAGATAAAATTAGTTATCACAATAAGGTATTGACAATTAATGGAAAGGAAGCAAAGCAGACTTTTCTTGGGTACACTATTGATGAAAGTTCTGGAAAGGCTGTAGCTAAATATAAAGAAGATTTAAATGGTACAGTGCATAATATTTTCGTTCGAACGGATGTTCCTGCTGTGGACTTTGATATTGTAGTACCCGAGGGGAATTATTTCATGATGGGTGATAATCGAGATGATAGTGCAGACAGTAGATTCTGGGGTTATGTACCTGAATCTTATTTACGAGGTAAAGCATTTTTAGTTTGGATGAGTTGGAATGGCAAGACTGATAACGTGCGTTGGTCAAGAATAGGAAAATTAATCCCATAAATTTGGAGTATTGATTTTCAAGCAAAATACTTCGATTAGGGGCTCCTCGCAATTTGATGCCTCAAAATGGTAATAGGCCCCAGAAAAAAGGAATGACGAATGCACAAGCAAAAGGGAATGACTTTTATAGGGAATGTTATTTACAGTAGTTGTGGTTGTCTATGGCGGTAACGATAGTAATGCGTCTTATTTCAGTTTACTTGCAGTATTACTCTGTTATCAAGTCGATAAAAGGATTATTTGATCATACTGAAGAGGTTGTAACAGGCAGTGAAAGTTGATTTAGAAAGGTTATGCAGACGGTTAAATTATCAATTTAATCACATTGCTTATCTCAAGCAAGCTTTAACGCATTGTAGTGTAGGTAGTGAAAACTATGAGCGTTTCGAGTTTCTTGGAGATTCAATTTTAAGTTTTGTAATTGCCAATGAACTGTTTCATCGATTTCCTATGCAAAGTGAAGGCCAATTAAGTCGCTTGCGTTCTTTTTTGGTTCGAGGTGAGATGTTGGTTGAATTGGCTAAAGAAATTGATTTAGGTGATTTTCTTTTTTTAGGGCAAGGAGAACTAAAAAGTGGTGGTTTTCGTCGCGCCTCAATCCTTGCAGATGCTATGGAGGCTGTTTTTGCAGCAATTTTTCTTGATGGTGGAATAGAGCCTGCAAAAAAAGTCATTCTGGGACTATATCGTTCCAGACTCGAAGACTCTAATTTAAATGATTGTTTAAAAGACGCAAAAACTCAGCTGCAGGAATATTTGCAAGCTGAAAAAATGGCTCTTCCAGAGTATACCTTGACTAAGGTTGAAGGTGATGAGCATAATCAAATATTTTATATAACCTGCACGGTGACAGGAGCAAAACAAAAAACTTTTGGCCAAGGCTCTAACCGTAGAAAAGCAGAACAATTAGCTGCGAAGTTGATGTTGGAACTATTACGTTCTCCAAAGCAGTAAAAAAGCGCTGAACTCACCGCTCCTTATGGTGAGATTTCAAATAAGCTGCGGCCTCCCTCAGTGCCTTCGCAGGGATAATAGTCTTTTAGAAATCATTTAGGCTGTAGAATACGTATTTCCTGTTTAAATTTTGTGAGGCTCTCTCCGATATAAAGTGCGGAATGTAGGATATTGCGATTTCCTGCCTACATCCCGCGGCTTGTCCGCGGGTTCCAGTTCGATGGTCATTCATGGATGCCGCGGGGAATTACGCGAAACAATTGTGGAAGGGCACGTAATTGATTGGACAAATGGGCAGCTTATCCCGTTGATGTTGCAGGAAGGCTGAAGCGTTTTATCCTAATGAAAAAGAAATTTCAGTGAACTTGATATAATTATCTATATCTGACAACTTATTATTCTCAAGGTAATCATTAGATGATAGGAACTTACCGTGCAAATGAAACAAAAAACAACAAAAATAGTTTTTAAGCTCGCCGCAATTTTTATTTTCTTATTTTCTTCTTCATCCAACGCAGCTAAATCGTTGCCTCAGGATATGCTCAATGTGATGCACCAACCACGTTATAAAAATGCACAATGGTGGATTGAAGTTAAGGATTTGAATACCCAAGAAACCATTTATCAATTAAATAACAACTACTTATTAATGCCTGCTTCTGTAACTAAATTATTTTCTTCTGCAACTGCGTTGCACATTTTAGGTAATGACTATCGTTTTAAAACACCGGTTTATTTTATTGGACAACAAGAAAATGGCACATTAGATGGTAACTTAATTCTCGTCGGGAAAGGCGATTTAGAGTTAGGCGGCCGTGTTCATAATGACAAACTCACTTATGGATATATTGATCATATTTATGCTAATGATTTGCCGGGCGCATCCATTACTCCCGAAAATCCACTCAATGGACTTATCAGTCTTGCTCAGCAAATCAAAGCAAAAGGTATTAAACAAATTAACGGTGATGTGTTAGTAGATAATCGTTTGTTTGCAACGGAATATTTGCGTAATTACACTATTTCTCCCGTCATGATTAATGAAAACCTGTTTGATTTTCAAATTAAACCTACTGCTGTGGGACAGAAAGCCTCAATAAAATGGCGCCCGCAAGCTCCTGGTTATTCAATTGAGAATCAGGTTATGACCGTTGGCAATGGTGAAAAAACCAATATTGAAATCTCAGCAAATAATGACAACACCGCATTGACTCTAAAAGGAAAAATTGCTGCCAATGCTGGGGAAATATTAAGAGTATCTCCTATCCTTAAACCCGCCCCTTTTGCCAGACAAGCTTTTATTGCTGCTTTAAAACAACAAGGTATTGTAATAAACTTTGACAATAAAAATAGTCAGCTACCTGATGCCGATGTCTATAAACAACTTACGCCTATAGCCCAATATATTTCCCCACCATTTTCTGAATATATTAAAGTCATTTTAAAGTTAAGTCATAATATAGGTGCCGATTTAATACCACTTTTATTGGCTCAACACTATAAGGAAACATCATTTGCTGAAGGCATGTCCCATATTGCGGCATTTTTGCTTGGTACAGTAGGATTAACTAAAAACGAGTTTGTATTCGGTGATGGTGCTGGTGGAGATACAAACAGGCTTCTTCCCAACGCTGCTATTCAGTTATTAACCTATATGCACAAACTTCCTGAAGATCAATTTAAACTTTTCTATAATGCATTACCAATACTGGGTGTAGATGGCAGTATTGCTAAAGCAGCTCAGAATATTCCTGCAGTAGGAAAAGTTCATGGAAAAACAGGCACATCACTGTCTTATGACTTCGCTAACCAACGTTATTATTCCTTTTCGGAAGTATTGTCAGGATATATTGACGCGAAAAATGGGCATTTGTTTGCATTTATCATTGCAGTATCTAATACGCCTTTAGAAACGCTTGATGATGCCTTTCAAATCCAACAAGACGTGAGCAGGGTTGCCATTGAAATTTATAATCACTCTTGATTAGGTTCTGTTGGCCAAGATAGTAGAATTGCCAACAGACCTATTATTTGCGTTTTTCTTGATTGAAAATTACGTTAGCCTGGATATCAGCGAAATAGAACTCAGAATGAATTGCTACACTAATTTCCCGATTCTACTTTGTTATTTCGAGCATTACGCTAAATCTTCCAGGCTACTGCTAATTTCTAGCCATTCTTCTTCGGCCTGATTTAAAGAGGAGTGGGTGGAGCTGCGCTTTTGTACCAATTGATTGAGTTTATTTTGTTGCGCATTGTCTTCATAAAGAGTGGAATCGCCCAGTTGGGCATCCAGTTTGGAAATTTCACTTTGATAGTGTTCAATTAATTGTTCCAATTTTTTCAGGCGATTTTGTAATGTTTTCTTTTCTTTATAATCATTTACAGGTGCAGTAATTGTATTTTCCTTAATTGCATCTTTAGTTTGTAACCAGGAATAATAATCATCCAAGTCACCATCAAAAGCCTGAACTTTTTGTTGGTATACCAGATAGAAATTATCCACGCTGGTTTTGAGCATATGGCGGTCATGAGAAATCAGAATTAATGCACCTTCATAACTTTGTAATGCAAGTTCAATGGCAGATCGCATCCCAAGATCCAAATGGTTTGTTGGTTCATCAAGCAGGAGTAGATTGGGTTTAAGCCAAACAAGTTTTGCTAAAGCCAAGCGTGCTTTTTCACCACCAGAAAAGTGATTTATAGGTTGTACTGCCATATCACCAGTAAAATTAAAGCCGCCCAAAAAATCACGAATCGTTTGTTCACGCACTTCTGGCGACAAAATTTGAATTGTTTCTACGGGACTTAAATTACAGTTCAATTGTTCTAATTGGTGTTGCGCATAATAGCCAATTTTTAAATGTGCGGAACGGTGAATTGTGCCATTTAAAGGACTCAAAGACCCGGTTAATGTTTTAATTAAAGTTGACTTTCCTTCACCATTGGGCCCGAGTAGGGCTACTCGGTCGCCAGGATTGAGTGAAAGATTAATTCTTTTTAATATCGGTTGTTCCGTTTGATAGCCTGCATCAACCATATTGCATTGAATTAATGGATTTCCTGCCCGCGGACAGGGGAAGAAATCAAAAGAAAAAGGTGAATCAACTTGCGCTGCAGCAATAATTTCCATTCTCTCTATGGCTTTAAGACGTCCTTGCGCTTGCTTTGCCTTAGTTGCTTTTGCTCTAAAACGATTTACAAAGGACATCATATGATTGATTTTTGTTTGTTGTTTTTCATACATGGCTTGTTGTAATGCCAATTGTTGTGCATGTGTTTTTTCAAAACAACTGTAATTGCCACTGTAAAGAGTTAGATTTTGTTTCTCGATATGTAAAATGTGGGTCACAAAAGCATCAAGAAATTCTCGATCATGAGAAATAAGAATAATCGTGCTGGGACTTTGCTTTAAAAAACGTTCCAGCCAAAAAATTGCTTCCATGTCCAAATGGTTGGTAGGCTCATCCAGTAAAAGCAAATCAGCCGGTTTCATTAAACAACGAGCAAGGCTTAAACGCATGCGCCAGCCTCCCGAAAAACTATTTACTGAGGCGTGTTGTTGTTCGCCTCTAAAACCAAGTCCGGACATAATCGTAGCTGCTTGAGCTGGTTTACTGTAGCCTCCGGTATGACTTAATTCTTCATGACATGCGAGTACTTCCGCATCATTACCCATAGTTTCTGCTTCGTGCAAGCGATGGAGCAACTTCATATAATCGTCATCGCCGCCTAAGACAAAATCCAATGCTTTTTCATCGCTGTCAGGTAATTGCTGAGATAAATGACTGATGGTGAGTTGAGGATTAATTAAAAATTCACCTGCATCAGGAATTAACTTTCCTAATAGAAAATCAAATAACGTTGATTTACCACAACCATTATGACCGATAAGACCTATTTTTTGCTTTTCATATAGAGTGGCATTAACTTTATCCAATAAAATTTTAGTACCACGACTAAGCGTAATTTGACGAAGAGTAAGCATGATAAATCTTTAGCTACAAATGAATTAATTTTAACACAAAAATATCTAGCTTGGTTCGGGCTCTATAGTTTTTTTCCTGGCTGATTTGTAACGAGCCTGTTTCTCAATATCAATGTAGCGATCCGTTGTTGCACTGGAACTATGACCCGCATCATCTCGGACATGTTCACGAGGGCGAATTTTAACATCTTCAGAGATTCCAGTATGCCTTAGCCAGTGGACAGTAGCTGCAGCCAAATTATCGGCTTCCTCAATATGCCCTTTTATTCTCAGTTGCTCACCAGCCAAGTCAAAACAACGCTGAATGATTCTTCGTATTGGTGCTGTATCACTTATAGGACCGTTACCACGAATCTTGGGAATAAGCGGACTATTATCCGCCGGAGAGGGAAGAGGAGATAAACCCAGGAAACAACGCCATCGCATTAAACTCTCTAACATGGCATCGCTCACTGCGATCTGTCGCTCTTTATTTCCTTTACCGACGGTGGTAAACCACCAGTGGCCGTTACTGTCCTTGGAAAAATCATTCATGCTCGGGATCCAGCGATCGCTTGCTGCCAGTTCAGATATACGTAAATACATACCAAATAACATGCTCAGCATGAACCGGGTGCGTTCATGCTTCAAAGGGGATTCTGCTGCAAGGGATTCGGCAGCTTCCAATACCGCGCCCCATTGAACCAGGCTAAGTCTGCGTATAGGAGCATTATGTTGTTTCTTGCGAATAAATTTACTTTTTTGACGAATTAGCGCAATCGGATTAGAGACCAAATACTCTTCAGCAATTAAAAAATTAAATAAGGTGCTTAAAATAGCAAATATCTCTTGAATAGCGCCTTGAGATAAATTGAATTGCTCAATTTCAGGCTTATGTCCATTTTTTATTGCAGATTTACTTAATGTAACTACAAAAGGCTTCCATTCTTCATTAGGGGTGCGCTTTCCTTCTTTTTCAATAAAACGGGGTACTTTTTTTAAACCGATCCAGGATTTTGGTGGATTTTGACAAAAATGGATGTATTGCTCTATATCATCACGTTTCAATTCGTTTATTGTTGCTTTTTTAATTAACCAGGACCACTGTAATAAACGCTCAGTTTCTCTGCGGTAACTGTTAAATGTGCCTTGACTACCGGTATAACTTTTCAGAAAACTTAAAGCGTAATTAAAATCATTTTGAAAGCGCAGATCGGGCAATACGACATGCTCATGATTTTTATGTAAGTAATTCATATTGTCGAAGATAGGAAGCAGTTTTAATTTCATAATATTTATTGGGAGTTTATTATAATCACTAATGCTAGCTGAAAAGTGATGAAGATACGAGTAGGAGCATGAGCTTAAGTATTTGGATGTACACTCAGCTATATGTTTCAAAAAATGTCGATTTGTTCAAGCTAAATAAGCATCTTCACACATAAAGTAAAATTAATGAAAATTAAATGAATTAAGATATTGACCTTGATGAAAGCACCTAGTATTATCTGCGCTCTGTCCTTGGGACGGGTTTTACGGGGTGTAGCGCAGTCTGGTAGCGCGCCTGCTTTGGGAGCAGGATGTCGGGGGTTCGAATCCCTCCACCCCGACCAAGATGCGCCCGTAGCTCATCTGGATAGAGCATCGGCCTTCTAAGCCGAGGGTAGCAGGTTCGAATCCTGCCGGGCGTGCCAGCCCAGATCTTGTTCATAAGAATTTCTGGTAAAAAGTTTTTATGGTGAGCGTAGCTCAGTTGGTAGAGCCCCGGGTTGTGATCCCGGTTGTCGTGGGTTCGAGTCCCATCGTTCACCCCATTTGAGAAAAAATGGTTTATCGCTAAAGATTTTATCTGAGTCTTTACAAGACCGAATTACTGATTGATAATCCAACCTGATTTGCGAAAGTGGCGGAATTGGTAGACGCACTGGATTTAGGTTCCAGCGGGGCGACCCGTGAGAGTTCGAGTCTCTCCTTTCGCACCATTATATTATAATTCCAAGAGGTGAAATTGATGCAAGTTTCTGTTGAGACCTTAAAAGGTTTGGAACGTAAGGTAACAGTTTCTGTACCTTCAGAGAAAGTTGAGGAAGAAGTGAGCTTACGTCTCAAGAGTCTTGCTCGCAAAGTTAAAATTGATGGTTTTCGTCCCGGTAAAGTACCCATGCATGTTGTCGTCAGCCGCTACTCTCAAAGTGTTCGTGAAGAGGTTGCGCGCGAGATGGTTCAATCCACATTATACGAAGCATTGCAAAAAAATGAATTAATTCCTGCTGGCTATCCCTCTGTAGAGCCTGAGCAAATAGAGAAAGGTAAGGATTTTAAATATACCGCAACATTTGAAGTGATGCCTGTATTTGAGATTGCTGAATTAAATCAAGCAGCAGTTGAACTAGCTCGTTCAGAAGTGACTGATAAAGATGTTGAAAGCATGTTGGATAAACTTCGTGAACAAAATAAAGAATGGCATGATGTATCTCGACCTGTCAAAAAAGGCGACAAAGTCGTTATCGATTTTGAAGGCTACCTCGATGATAAACTTTTTGATGGTGGCAGCGCTAAAGGGCATGAATTAATTATTGGTTCTGGAGCAATGATTCCTGGATTTGAAGATGGAATTATTGGCAATAAAAAAGAGAAGCCTTTTGATATTAAAGTAACTTTTCCTGAAGATTATGGTCATAAAGAATTAGCAGGCAAAGAAGCTGTTTTCAAAATTACGATTCATAATGTCATGGAAGGAAAGCTTCCTGAACTTAATGATGAGTTTGCTGCGAAGTTTAATATCAAGGAAGGTGGTATCGACGCGCTGAAAAAAGACATTAAAGAAAATATGACTCGTGAGTTAGAGCGTCGTGTGAGCATGATGAACAGGGAAAAGTTGTTTGATAAATTAATGGAAGTAAATACCATTGAATTGCCAATCGCTTTAATTGACAAAGAAATCGAACATCTGAAGCACGATATGTATCATCGTCTTTTTGGACATGAACATCATGAGAATGAAAAGATTCCTGATTTCCCACGAGAGCTTTTCGAAGATCAAGCAAAACGACGTGTTCATCTTGGTTTACTCTTTTCAGAGTATGTTAAAAAACACCAAATTGTCGCTGATAAAGATAAAGTGAATGCATTAATTGAACGGTTTGCCAGTGCTTATGAAAATCCTGATGAGCTTCGTGCTTGGTATCAAAACAGCAAAGAGCACATGGCTGAAATTGAAGCACTTGTTATGGAAGAAATGGTTGCAGATAAAATCGCTGAGGATGCAAAAGTTAAATATAAAAATAAAGATTATGATTCAGTCATGAATCCTAAACCAGCAACTGAAGCGACAGAGAAAAAAGGAGAGTAATTATATGTCGGGCTATTCAGAGAACATAATTCGCAATGCCAGTGGATTAGTCCCAATGGTTATTGAACAAACCTCACGAGGTGAGCGTTCGTATGATATTTACTCAAGATTATTGAAAGAACGTATTATCTTTCTTTTGGGTGAAGTTGAAGATCATATGGCTAATTTGGTGGTTGCTCAATTGTTGTTTCTTGAGTCTGAAAACCCTGAAAAGGATATTTCTCTCTATATTAATTCACCAGGAGGGGTCGTAACTGCTGGCTTGGCAATTTACGATACCATCCAGTTTATTAAACCTGATGTAAGTACTTTATGTATAGGACAAGCAGCAAGTGCTGCTGCCTTGTTACTTTGTGCTGGAGCTGATGGTAAGAGATTCTGTTTACCAAACTCACGAGTGATGATTCACCAGCCATTAGGAGGGTATCGAGGTCAAGCAACTGACATCGAAATTCATGCTCGCGAGACATTAGCTGTAAGAGAGCGGTTAAATACTATTATGGCAAAGCATACTAAAAAGACACCAGATCAAATTATGCGCGATACTGAGCGTGATAATTTTATGAGCGCCACACAAGCTGTTGAGTACGGCTTGGTTGATAAAGTGCTTTATGATCGAGAGTCAGTAAGTAAATCAGAGTAATTATTTTTCATTAAATTTAAAGAACTGAACTATAATGTATCGTAGCTTAGGTGCAGTGAAGCGGAACCTGGGTTTGAGGTTCAGGCTTACCGGGTTCCGCTTCACTGCACCCAGGCTAGGAATGCGATAGGGGTCCCTTTTATATTGATTCATTATTACTTCTTCGTATTTTTGCTTTATTTAAAAAAATAATTGCCCTGAATAACAGTGGCATATCTTTTTCTGATTGACTAATATTTTACATATATTATCTATTTTTCCGATAATCGTTGTAAGAAGGGGTTTGGTTATGAGTAAATCCGGTAACGGAAGTGGCGATAAAGTTTTGTATTGTTCTTTTTGCGGCAAGAGCCAACATGAAGTAAAAAAATTGATTGCTGGCCCTTCTGTGTTTGTATGTGATGAGTGTGTTGAACTGTGTAATGATATTATCCGTGAAGAAACCCATGAATCGCATGAAGAGACAGACGTACGCTTACCATCACCTAAAGAAATTTCAACTTTTTTGGATGAGTACGTCATTGGACAATCACATGCAAAAAAAGTCTTGTCCGTAGCTGTATATAATCATTACAAGCGATTACAACATAAAAGTGAAGATGGAGTTGAGCTTGGTAAAAGTAATATTTTACTTATTGGTCCAACTGGAAGCGGCAAAACACTTTTAGCTCAGACGTTGGCTCGTATCCTCAATGTTCCATTTGCTATGGCTGATGCAACCACACTTACTGAAGCAGGTTATGTAGGTGAAGATGTAGAAAATATTATTCAGAAGCTTCTACAGAAGTGTGATTACGATGTAGATAAAGCTCAGCATGGTATCGTTTACATTGATGAAATTGATAAGATATCACGTAAATCTGATAATCCTTCTATTACCCGAGATGTTTCTGGTGAAGGAGTTCAACAAGCACTTTTAAAACTGATAGAAGGTACAATCGCATCAGTTCCCCCGCAAGGTGGTCGCAAACATCCACAACAAGAATTTTTGCAAGTAGATACTTCAAATATTTTATTTATTTGTGGTGGAGCCTTTGCTGGATTAGAAAAAGTGATAAGAGAACGAAGTGATAAGTCAGGTATTGGCTTTTCTGCTCAATTAAAAAATAAAAAAGAAACCAATGATGAAATATCCAAGGTATTGAATCAATTGGAATCTGACGATCTAATTAAATACGGATTAATACCAGAGTTTGTTGGACGATTACCTGTAGTTGCCACATTACAGGAGTTGGATGAATCAGCTCTAATTGATATTTTAACTAATCCTAAAAATGCTTTGACCAAACAATTCCAGTCTTTATTCAAAATGGAAGAAGTGGAACTTGAATTTAGAGAAGAAGCATTGACAGCCATTGCCAAAAAAGCTCTAGAAAGAAAAATGGGTGCACGAGGGTTACGTGCAATACTTGAAAATATTCTTTTAGACACCATGTATGAATTACCTTCTCTTGAAGGAGTAATTAAGGTTGTGGTTGATGAGAATGCCGTGAATAGCTCATCTAAACCCATTCTTATTTATGAACAGGATGGGATGAAGAGTGCAGCAGGTGGTCAAGAGTAGAGTTTCTACTCTTTATCTCTCCTGCATTGCGGGAGAGATCTTTAAGGAACTTTCTTAATTATAACGCTTCAATTTCTTGCAATAACTCTCCCTTCCTTTTAAATTATAAATTAGTAGTCACGAGAATAATAATAAGTTTTCCGTTTAAATAAGGGTTCATTATGTCCACTGAAATTAAAGAGACTTCGAATGAGACAGAAAATCTGTCTAATATACCTGTATTACCATTAAGAGACGTAGTGGTCTACCCTCATATGGTTATTCCTTTGTTTGTTGGACGAGGAAAATCAATTAAAGCCCTAGAAGCGGCAATGGTTGATAGTAAACAAATTTTTTTGGTAGCACAGAAAAAATCATCGAATGATGATCCGACTGCTGCTGATATTTTCCAAGTAGGTACGTTATCTAGCGTCCTTCAGTTACTGAAACTACCTGATGGAACTGTAAAAGTTTTAGTCGAGGGTGAAAAGCGTGCTAGAGCAAAAGAATACAATCAAACTAAAGGATATCTAGAAGCTGATCTCGAGTTAATTGAAGATGAAAATACTGCGGTACAAGAACCGGATATTGGCATTTTGATGCGCTCCTTAATGTCGCAGTTTGAGCAATACATTAAGCTGAATAAAAAGATTCCACCTGAGGTTTTATCGCCTCTTGCTGGTATAGAAGAACCCGGCCGTTTAGCAGATACCATTGCTGCCCACTTAACGCTGAAGGTAGACGATAAGCAAGAGTTATTGGAAACAAAAGATGTAGGAACTCGTCTTGAACGTTTAATGTCTGCTATCGAGAATGAAATTGACTTATTACATGTTGAAAAACGTGTGAGAGGGCGTGTTAAGCGGCAAATGGAAAAAAGTCAGAGAGAGTATTATCTCAATGAACAAATGAAAGCGATTCAAAAAGAATTGGGCGAGTTAGGCGAAGAAGGCAATGAAATTGAGCAACTGGAAAACTCGATTAATAAAGCCGGTATGCCCAAAGAAGCCAAAGAAAAATCGCTTGCAGAGCTTCATAAGTTGAAAATGATGTCACCCATGTCTGCTGAAGCGACCGTTATCCGCAATTATCTTGATTGGATGCTTTCAGTACCCTGGAAAAAGAGAACTAAAATTCAATTTGATTTGCTTAAAGCAGAAAAATTATTGGATAAAGAACATTATGGTCTAGAGCGGGTTAAAGAACGCATTATTGAATATCTGGCTGTTCAGCAACGTGTAAAACGCTTAAAAGGACCTATTCTTTGTCTTGTTGGACCTCCAGGAGTAGGTAAAACTTCATTAGGACAATCTATTGCAAATGCTACAGGCCGTACATTTATCCGTATTGCTTTGGGTGGTGTTCGCGATGAAGCGGAAATCCGCGGTCATAGAAGAACATATATCGGGTCAATGCCAGGAAAGATTATTCAGAAACTATGCAAGGCTGGTGTAAAAAATCCGCTAATTATGTTGGATGAGGTGGATAAAATGGCTATGGATTTCCGAGGAGACCCGGCTGCAGCGTTACTCGAGGTATTGGATCCTGAGCAGAACCATACGTTTAACGATCATTATCTTGAAGTGGATTATGATTTGAGTGACGTTATGTTTATTGCAACGGCAAATTCTCTGGAAATTCCTGCTCCATTACTAGATAGAATGGAAGTGATTCGACTTGCAGGGTATACAGAAGATGAAAAGGTAAGTATTGCTGAGAAATATCTTGTTCCTAAACAAGTCGTCTTGAACGGTCTGAGTAACGATGAAATACATATTAGTGAGGGTGCGATTCGAGATGTTATCCGTCACTATACTCGGGAAGCAGGCGTGCGTAATTTAGAGCGCGATATTGCTAGTATTTGCCGAAAAGTCGTAAAAGAAATTTTGTCGAATAAAAAAGTTAAAAAAATGACTGTAACCACAAGCAATGTTGAAAAATATTTGGGTGTGAAAAAATTCCGATATGGTTTGGCTGAAGAGTTTGACCAAGTGGGACAGGTTACCGGTTTGGCTTGGACAAGCGTTGGTGGCGAATTGCTAACGATTGAAGCATCAATGATGCCTGGTAAAGGTAAAGTGACGCATACAGGTCAATTGGGTGAAGTCATGCAGGAGTCCATTCATGCGGCGATGACGGTTGTACGAAGTCGTGCTAAAAAACTTGGTTTACCTGATGATTTTTATGATAAGAACGATTTTCACGTTCACGTGCCCGAAGGTGCTACACCAAAAGATGGTCCAAGCGCAGGAATAGGTATGTGTACCGTATTGGTTTCTGTCGTGACCCAGATTCCTGTTAAAGCGGATGTAGCGATGACAGGCGAAATAACGCTAAGAGGGCAGGTGTTGCCGATAGGTGGTCTCAAAGAAAAATTATTGGCGGCTCATCGAGGTGGAATTAAGCATGTCATTATACCTGAGGAAAATGTAAAAGATTTGGAAGAAATTCCAGATAACGTTTTACGTAAGCTAACAATTCATCCTGTTAAGAGCATAGAACAGGTTCTAGAACTGGCTTTGCAACGCAGTCCTTGGGTAGATAAGCCAACAAATGTACAATCTGAGGCTTTAGTGGGTAAAAGATCAAAAAAAATTAAAAATAATGATTTACATACCCATTAATTAGAGGTATATTTCGTTTCGTAGCCCGCCACTAGCGGGCATTGCAAGGAAGTAACTACTCGACCGGTTAATTTGATGAGTTTGGTTAAATTAACTTAGAAGTATGGAAGATTAACAGTATAGGGGAAGCAATGAATAAGAGCGAATTAGTTGATGCTATAGCAAGTGGTTCGGGTTTAACAAAAGCTGACGCAAGCAGAGTTCTCGAAACTTTTACTAGTACTATTACTGATGCTTTAAGAAGTGGTGATCAAGTAGTGATACCTGGTTTCGGTTCTTTTTCAACAGGCAATCGTTCAGCAAGAACAGGTAGAAACCCACAAACTGGTAAAATTATTCAAATTAAAGCGTCACGAGTAGCCAAGTTTAAAGCGGGTAAAAACCTGAAAGAAGCGGTGCAAGAAGCATAAGTTTTCAGGGTGCTTAGCTCAGCTGGGAGAGCATCGCCCTTACAAGGCGAGGGTCGTAGGTTCGATCCCTACAGCACCCACCAAGAAATGGAGTGGTAGTTCAGTTGGTCAGAATACCGGCCTGTCACGCCGGGGGTCGCGGGTTCGAGCCCCGTCCACTCCGCCAGATTAACGCGCCGTAAGGCGCGTTTTTTTTATCTGGAATGAATGTTTGCTTCAACATTTTATTTCCTTCTCATTTCTGCTTGTCTTTAAGAGAAAGATTTAGATGAAGTTATGAAAAGAAGTAACGTACTCACTTCACTCTGATTTTTAGCTAATTCAGAAAAGAAAAATTTTGCTGGATAGGTGAATGTTTTTTGTTTTGATTTTTTTCAGTCTGGGTTATAATCAGCCCTCGCTAAATTAAAAATGCTTTATTTATTAATAATATGGATCTCGGGACATGTTACAAAAGTTAAATGAACGTATACAGGGTGTTGTAGCTTGGTTGGTGGTTATTTTAATCGGTATTACGTTTACACTTTTTGGTGTAGATTATTATCTGCAATCACATCAAACGACAAACTCCAAGGTAGTCGTCAATGGCACTCCACTTACAATACAATCATTTGAAAATAATTACAGACGTGCTCGTTCCATGCAAGATATTGAGCAAATGACTGCTGCTGATGAAAAAAAATTACAAAACCAAGTCTTAGATCAAATGATTACTAATGAGGTTCTAGTGCAAGCTGCTCTTAATAATGGATTTGATGTGAGCTCCAACCAAGCAGATGCAGCAATTTTGAGTATCCCTCAATTTCAGGAAGACGGTCACTTCTCAGCTCAAAAATATCAGCAAGCACTAAATGCTGCTTTATTCACTCAATCAAGTTTTCAAAATGAAGTAAAACAAGGAATGCTTCTAAACCAACAACGTTTTGCTTTTATGGGGAGTTCTTTTGCTTTACCAGATGAAATTGATCGCTTTGTGAGCTTGTATATGCAAAGTAGGGATTACGATTATTTAACTATTCCAGTAGCGAATTTCGAAAAAGATATTCATGTTTCTCCAGAAGAAATTGCTAATTATTATAAAATGCATAAAAAAGAATTCATGGCACCAGAAAAAGTCAGTTTAGATTATGTTACTTTATCGATGCGTGACATTAGAAGTAAGATAAAAATTTCTGATGATGATGTGAAACGCTATTATGAAGACAACCAAAATAGCTATTTAATCCCCGCAAGTTGGCAAGTAGCACATATTTTATTTGCTGTTCCAGAGAATGCGAGTCAATCTGATTTGGAAAAGATTCAGAAAAAAGCAAACGATGCATACCAAGTATTACAGAAAAACCCAGAACAATTTGAACATCTTGTTTCAGTGATGTCAGATGACAAACTTTCAATAGCAGATAAAGGAGTGCTCCCTTGGATTACTGCAGGACAAAATAATTATAATCAAATTTTATCTAATTTAACTAAACCAGGACAGATTTCTCCTCCTGAAAGAACAAAACATGGATATGAAATTTTTAAATTAATGGCATATAAGCCTGTTTCAACAAAACCTTTTTCCGAAGTAGCTTCATCAATTAAAGAGCAATTGATTGCTGAGGCAGCTCAAACAAAATATACCCAAGCCATGGAGCAATTATCTGATTTAAGCTATCAATCTCCAGACTCTCTCCAACCAGTAGCAGAAGCCTTAAATTTAAAAATTGAAAAAACTCAACCTTTTTCAAGATCGGGTGGTACAGATAATATTACAAAAAATAAACAAGTAATAAATGCTGCATTCAGTCATGATGTTCTTGATTTAAACAATAACAGTGAGCCAATACAAATTGATAATGATTCGCTGGTAGTTGTAAGAGTGAATCAACATTGGGATGAAATGGAGCAACCTTTAGAAGCTGTTCGTGATCAAATTAACAAAATTTTGGTTAAAACAATTGCTCAAGCCAAAGCAAAAGAAATTGGAAAGAATTTATTGAGTCCAGTTGAGGATAAGCAGCAACAAGAATTGATTCGCTCAAATAATTTATCATGGAAATCAGTAGCTAAGTCCACTCGTGACAATGATAAGGTAGATACGGATATTAATGATATGGCATTCAATTTATTACGACCAGAAAGCCGTGATGGCCTTGTTATGCCGAATGGTGATTATGTCGTAGTGAGATTGAAGCAAATTCATGATGGGAAATTAAATACATTAGACAGGGAGCAGCAAGATAGCTTAATTCAACAAATAGAAGCAAGCTATGGCATGATGGATTATGACTTGTATGTAAAAAGTTTAATTAACCGCGCACAAATTGTGAGGCACTAGGTTTTATAGACAAATGCGCTAACTTGGGCTGCTTTATTTATATTTTTAAAAATCAATATACTAGACGCTGAGGTAGCAGAGTTTGCCTATATAACCCAATATATAGGAGTATCGCTATGCCTGATTTAAGCAAGAAGTTTACTGATCTTAAATTAAAGCAATTATATGGTCATATATTAAGTCATTATCAAAATTGTGTTGACCGCGGCTTAGATGTGAATGCTGCGTACAACGAAATGTTTCTGGCGGTGCAATATTCTATAGAATCGCCATGGAGCCAAAGCCCACTAGCTCAACTGGATCCAGCAGAGAAATTAAAAGCATATGCCGCTTTTAATACACTTTTTAACGCAACACCTTTGTATCAACGGATGCAGTCTTCTCAACGAAGCGCATTTAATCCGCCTACGCCTCAGTTTAATCCAAAGGCTAAGTATGTAATTAATCAGTATAATTATTATAGTTATCAAAATCCAACGCTTCTTGATTGGTTAATTTTGAGCTCTATAATCAACTCTCATCATCATTCATATCATCACAATCATGGTGGTGGTGATTGCTGCTGGCCTTCAAACCACCATGGCCATGATTCATCTTCAAATGACGATTTGGCTAAATTGTTGGCAGCCTTATTCCTCATCCTTTTAGCTTTGATCGCCGTCGTTTTAGCTTTTATTGCTTTGTATTACATGCTTAATGAATTTGCAAACAGTGTTGAGCGTTTTTACTATGGCGAAGGATGGATGAAGGGCGCATTAATGTTCGCTACTTCTATTGGATTTGGAGCGGGTTCGACACTTTTAACACTTAATTTTGGCGCTGCACCATTAATTGCTCTTGCTGTAGCTGCAGGGGTTAATCCTGTTGGTGTAGTAATTGCTGGAGCTGTACTCCTTACTATCATTGGTGCAGGTATTGGGTGTTTTGCAATGAATATACTGTATGATTCCCTCAATAAGTCAGCTAATAAAGAGTCTATGGACCCATCAGACCCAGAGCGGTTTAGATTAACTGCCTCAGAAGAAGCTTATTTGCGCGATGAGAAAGGTATGGATCCTATAGCTGTAAGATGTGCAATGGTTGCCTTGCGTGCGGAAATGGCAAAATTATTAGGGAATGAGAAACCGATACCTTCCTTTTTCTCTCGTTATTTTAATAAAGAGAATGGAAAGGTTCAGGAGCTATTAGAAAAACTGCGACACTTACGTAAAGGGGATATAAATATGGTTGAAGTAGGGGAGTTGAGTTTTGACTGCAGACTTCCTCAAAGGATATATATTCCAACTTACTATACTCAAACTCAACCCACCTACTCTGACACTCCACCTCCATATCCTGGAATGTATACGCCTTCAGCTCCCCAATATTACGCGTAGATGTCTTTATAAACCGAGTAAAGAGCAATTCTTTACTCGGTCAAAATCATTGGTTTAATGACTCATTTTCACTGTCTTAGATAGTAAGATTATTCACTAGAAATAAAAGGAAGCATGCGTTTTAATACATTATCTTTGCAAATAAAATGATGATACAAAGCTGCAAGGAAATGAATCCCTACCAAAATGAGGATTAAATAGGCAATCGTTTGATGCGTTGAAAACATAATACCGCCAAGGTAATCGTTCTTTGAGATAAGGCAAGGGATTGTAAACCAACCAAAAAAATCAATGGGTTTTCCATCCGCACAAGTTAATAAATAGCCGACGATCGGCATGAGTATGATAAGAATAAAAAGAGTGTGGTGGACTGCTTTGGAAGTAATGTATTGCCATCTCGGTTGAGTTATTGGTGGTAGTGGTTTGATATTTATAATATGCCAAATAAAAAATAAAATTCCGAGTAATAAAATAGTCAATCCTACTGATTTGTGCAGCATTATATATCGCGGTGCGAGTGGTGAATCGTGGCTAATCGACCAGACAAAATAAAATTGAGCAATAATTAAAATAAAGATTAACCAGTGCAGTAATTTCGTTACACTGCCAAAACGCTTCAGTGTATTCCTTATCATAGAGGTTTCTCCATTAATTCCTAGATAATGCTACTATATCAACGACTTAAATAATTTCAACACTGACTCATTTGCTGCGGATTACTTTGATAGTGAATTAAAGTTGCCAATGGGTGGGATATGAAGCTTGGCGGAGAGACAGGGATTCGAACCCTGGGAAGGTTGCCCTTCAACGGTTTTCAAGACCGCCGCATTCGACCGCTCTGCCATCTCTCCAGGCGTGAATACTATCTTAACGGCCTTGGTTTTGCAAATATTTTTTTAATATTCTGCGCAAATACGAGCAATATTTTTTGATGTTGTTTCTATTTTTTTCATTTTTCAAAAAAAATAGAAGAATGTTCGCAAAATGAATAGTCCTAGGTATAATGTTCCAAATTTTTGTGGCTGTTGTCGCGGATACAACAGGTATATATATTAGATAGGTGTAGTTTATGAAACGAATTCAAATGTTGTTCCTAGTCGTTCTTATTGTATCTTTATCTGCATGCAAGACGTGGTGGGGTAAAGAAGATGATGATAATAACCCTTACAAAGGAATGACTGCTGAGCAACTTTATACGGAGGCTCAGAAAGATTTACGTAAAAAAGAATATGCAACGGCAATAAAACATCTTGAAGCGATAGAAACGATGTATCCATTCAGTGATTATACTGAGCATTCACAGATGCAATTAATTTATGCTTATTATAAAAATGAAGACTATCCTTCAGCCGCCGCTACTGCAGAGCGATTTATTCATCTTTACCCAAGAGCTAAGAATGTGGATTATGCCTATTACATGAGGGGTATGGCCAATTTCCAACAAAGTCGTGGGGTTTTTGCAAAATTTTTACCTTTAGACGAATCCTGGAGAGATCCTGGTACACAAAACCAGGCTTATTCTGATTTCGGTGTGTTGATTCAAAAATTCCCTGAAAGTAAATATAAAGCAAACGCGCTACAGCGTATGATTTATTTACGCAATATGTTTGCCCAACATGAATTGAATGTTGCCACCTTCTATTTTAAACGCAAGATGTATGTAGCAGCAATTAATAGAGCGAGTTATGTAGTGAAAAACTACCCGCAAGCACCGAGCGTAAAACAAGCTCTAGTTGTTATGTATGATGCGAATATGGCTTTAGGTTTCAACAAGGCTGCTGAGGAAGCTTTAGCGGTTTATAAGGCGACTTACAATACGTCTAAAATGGAGCACATAGTATCTAATTAATTGACTGTAAGAAGTGACTGGAAAGCCGTATTTGGAGCTGAGTTCAAATATGGCTGTCCACCAAGATTCAAACTCAAATACACTCTCTAAACAATTACAATCAAGCTTGACTGTTTCATTTATCGCACCTGAGTAAATCTTATAATACCCAGGTTTTATTATGTATGGCCCTTTATACAACCTCTACTAACTCAGATTCTTTTTCTTTTACTGCAAGTACCGCTAAAAGATCATGAGTTAACTCACGTAATTCTCCGGATAATAAAGTGAGTGCCGCATCGCGTTGTTGATATTCTTCATCAAGTTGTTTAATTTCGTTGAAATCATCAAGAAGATAATCAAGACTTTTGAGTTTTTTGAATGCAAAGTCATGAGTTAGAGTAAGCTGAATTCTTTCTTTCCAGATTAAAGAAATTTCTGCGGTTGCCATACCTTGTGATAATAAAGTTAAAACCTCCTCTGCTGGTAGCTCATAACCTTTACAATGCACCCGTTTTTTTTCATCATCAAGAGAAAAGAGCAGACAATCAGATGCTAATTGAAAATGATTGGGGAGTGTATTGGGCGAATGAATCCATTCCGCGAATCGTAAAGCCAGATTTTCTGTATGTGTTAGTGGTTCAATCGAAATGCCTGCTACAGACTTGCGCAAAAGAGAGGTGAGTTGTGATGCCTGATTATTACTGGAGGCATTAACTATAATTCTTTTGCTGGCACTATCAAGAATAGCAAGCATCTTTTTTTGGATGCAAAATGATTTAGGTAATAATTCAAACTCAATATCTTCGGCCATTTGCGCCTTTTCTGCTCGCTTAATTGAGCGACCGTGTTGGGTCTCGAGCATTTGCACTTTTTCGGCAAGCATTTTGTTGATCACGCCTCTTGGCAGTAAACGCTCTTCTTTACCCATACAAACCAGAGAACTTCCAGCAACCTCCTGAACCATTTCATCTGCAAAAGCCGGAAGCCAGCCATAAACAAAGCGAGCATGGGGAGGGCAGGGTTTTAGAATATTTTCAGCTAGAGATGCTGCTAAATCACTCGCTTCATCCAGCTCATATTGATAGATCAGTGCATTGTTAAACCACATAAAAAACTCCTGAGATTATTACATAATATAATAGGTGCCGATTGCCATCGTTCTATTGTACGGTAGCTTATAAAATTCGATATTTAAATTGGCTGAATAATTGCGTATTAGGAAGGCAAACAACTTCTCTTGCCAATAAAAGGTTAATGATTTTTTTGATTTTGACGCGGTAATGTTAGGAATTTCTACCATATATGTAGCGCGTTCCACATTTAACTTAAAGGGAAAAAGATTTTTGTTGGAAGCGCGTTCCAAAGCTCGGGGTATCGAAATAGTTTCCATAAAACCATAATGCAAGGTGAGATTGAACACCTTTTCATGCAAGCATGTAATTTCATAACGTTGACTGTAATGTATATGTGGAATGTTATCTACAACGTAATTAACAATAAGTACTCGCTCAGGAACAGCACGGCTTAATTTAAGAAAATGAAGGAAGCTGCCTCCGCTTTTATCATAAACATCGGTGATAAAAACCGCTGTCAGATCAGTGAGTTGATTTAAACTTTTATATTCTAATTGCTTGAGAATCTTGGAAATGTCGTCTTTATTCATATAATAATTTTCGCGTAAATACTCCAAGCCAAATTTCCAGGTGTACATAATGGTCGCGATGAGTAAAGCAAAAATAACTGGAACCCAACCGCCAGTCAAAAATTTATGTAAATTTGAACCAAGGAATGCAAAGTCTACGATAAGAAAAAAGCCAAATATAATCATGACCTTATATTTTGACCATTTCCAAATTGATATTGCAGCATAGGCAACCATCGCATCAATTAGAAGCATGTCTGCATTCACAGCGATTCCATAAGCATGTGCGAGTCTATCTGAAGTTTGGAAGGCAACACAGAAAGTTAAGGTTCCAATAAACAAAATAAAATTAATTTGTGGTACGTAAATCTGCCCGGAAAACTCCTTGGATGTCTGGACTATAGGTATACGGGGACATAAGCTGAGTAATACCGCCTGTTTTGTCAAAGAAAACGTAGCTGAAATTACAGCTTGTGAGGCGATTATCGTGGCAATAGTAGCAAGAATAATCAAGGGAATATAAAACCATTCAGGTGCAATCATATAAAAAGGATTGCTGATTGCATTGGGGTTTATGAGTAAGTTAGCTCCTTGACCAAAATAATTTAATAACAAGCAAGGAAGAACAACTGCAAACCAAGCAGCACGAATAGGTTTTTTTCCAAAATGGCCTATATCTGCATAAAGTGCTTCACCACCCGTTACAACAAGAAAAATGCCGCCCAATAACAAATATCCTTTCAGTCCCGTATCGCGAATTAAATCGAAGGCGTAATAAGGATTGATCGCAGTAAGTACAATAGGAGCATCAACAATTTGTCTGATACCAAGAGTAGCAATCGTGATGAACCAAACTAGTATAAGTGGCCCAAATAAATTCCCTATACTTCCAGTTCCTCTTGCTTGTAATGTAAAAAGAAGAATCAAAATAACTATAGCTATGGGTAGAATAAAGGGAATAAACTCATTTGAAAGAGTGCCAAGGCCCTCTACAGCACTAATTACAGAGATAGCTGGCGTCAGCATTCCATCCCCTAAGAGTAAGCCGGCTCCAAAAATTGCGATAATGTAAAATAAAGGCGTATATTTAGTACTTTTATGCTTCATTAGAGCTAAAAGGGCGAGAATCCCTCCCTCACCATCATTATCCGCCCGCAAAATTAAAATCAGATATTTGAATGAAATAACAAGAATCAAGCACCAAAAAATAAGTGACAGTACCCCCAAAATATGTGCTTGAGTAATAGTGATATTATTTAATGTTACTTTTAAAGCATATAATGGACTGGTACCAATGTCCCCAAATACAACGCCTAATGCCCCAAGAGTGAGACCATAAGAAAACTTGTGTGTATTTTCCATATCTATTACCAGAATGCATTGCTAAATATAATAGCAAAATGGGGGATAAAGGGTTTTTTCATATTTGTTATACTGTCCCTAACTTTTGTTCTTTTCCACCAGTTGGGGTGGAAACTGCTCTTTTAGGTTTATAAAATTATGAACTATTGCAGGTCTAGCGTTCTTTGTGTAGATTAGCCCATTTTTGTTCTTTGGGAAATAGAAAATGAATGCAAAAGTTATTTTGCTTGCAGCAAAACAAAATACTGTATTACGCGGCCATCCATGGATATTCCCTAAGGCTATTGCAAAAACTCATGGAAAATTAGTTACAGGGCATTTGATTGATATTTATAATGCGGACGAAGAGCTTATTGGTGTCGGTGTTTATAATGAACATTCTCTTTATAGAGTCAGGGTCTTAGCTCTTGCGAATGAATCCCTTGATATCCGTAATTTGCATGCCCTGATAACACATCGATTAAGCCAGGCCAAACAAGTCAGGGAATGTTTAAATCTGCCTAATGAGGAAACTACTGCTTATCGGTTATTTAATAGTGAAGCAGATGGTCTTTCTGGTTTAACGATTGATCGATTTAATCAAACGTGTATTGTTGCAAGTTCTGCTTATTGGGTGGAGCTCAATCGAGAAATTATCATTCAAATATTACAAAATTTGTTTCCTGAAGATCAAATTATATGGATGCCACAAGGTAAGCCCTTGAGCCAAGATGGCTGGAAACAAATGAGCACACAAGGGAAATATTATAGTACTCAGGTTCTGGAGGCTGGGGTTATTTATGAGGTTGAATTTGCCCAGGCACAGAAAACAGGTTTGTTTCTTGACCAACGCGAGAATCACCAACGTATTGCCCAGTTATCCAAAGGAAAGAGTGTATTAGATCTTTATTGTTATAGTGGTGGTTTTGCATTACATGCTGCGAAAGCTGGGGCCTTAAAGGTAACTGCGGTGGATAGCTCTGCTCAAGCTATAACGCAAGCGAAAAAGAATGCAGCATTAAATGGTATGACTCAAATTGAATTTATCGAGGCTGATGCGCGTGAATATTTAACAAAAGCAGGGAGTTATGATCTTGTTGTTCTCGATCCTCCTAAATTAGTTCCATCAAAGCAACATGTTGAGCGAGCTAAAAACTATTATCGGTTTTTACATCGAGAGGTATTTAAGTACATGAAATCTGGTTCCTTATTAATGACGTGTAATTGTTCTTCAGCGCTTTCATCTCAAGAGTTTTGTTCTTTGGTTGGTCTTCAAGCTGGAGCAGTGGGGAAACAAGCACGTATTTTAGGTGTGTATGGTCCAGCAAGCTGTCATCCTACCTTAGCTGCTTTCCCAGAAGGAAATTATCTTACTGCGATTTTGTTGGCTGTTGTATAATAGATTTCAATGTAGCCTGGGTGCAGCTCACTGTTTTTTGAGCACATCTGTGCCTACGCCCCGAGGCTTGTCCACGGGATCCAGTGTTTTTAGGGCAGATCTCCTGGATCCCACGGACAATCCCGCGAACAAGTCGTGGGGGCGGGACGTTGGGATAGAGCTGGACTGGCTTTTCAGATATATATGTGTAGAAGATTCAGCTGTACCTGACCAGGCAATAGCTAACGACTCCGTTTAGGTATGAACTGCTCTATCTCTGTCTTGCAAGCATTGCAATACATCATAAAAACTCAGTTCACATGCTTTTAATAAAACAAACAAATGGAAAACCAAGTCCGCACATTCATTAACTAGTTCTTCGCGGTTATTATTCACTGCAGCAATTACTGTTTCAATGGCTTCTTCACCTACTTTTTGAGCACATCGAGAGAGTCCAGATTCGAATAATTGTGCGGTATAACTGTTTTCATTTTTTGAGTTTGCACGTTCATTAATCAGTTCAATCAATTCATGAATAAAACCAAGATTTGTATGATGCTGAGGTTGAAAGCAACTCGTGTATCCTAAATGGCAAGCAGGCCCTTTAGGCAAAACCTGAATTAAAAGGCTGTCACTATCGCAATCCACACTGATATGTTGTACGGACATGCTGTTACCAGAACTTTCTCCTTTACGCCATAAACGCTTTCGACTGCGGCTGTAGAGATTCAATTGACCAGTAGTCAATGTGGCAATCAATGCCTCTTGGTTCATATAACCTAACATAAGAACATTACCATTTTCAGCATTTTGGATGATGGCTGGTAATAAACCATTCATTTTTTTCCAATCTAAAGAATTAATTTCCATATGAATCATAATCGTACCTCAATTTTTTGTTTTTTAAGCGCTAATTTAATTTCGTGTATCGTCAAAATTTTGTCATGAAAAATGCTGGCAGCTAACGCTCCATCTACTCGAGACTTAAGAAATACTTTAGTAAAGTCATCCAGTGATCCGGCGCCTCCTGATGCAATTAATGGTACCTGACATAAAGGCCGTACCTGTTTTAATTGATATAAGTCATATCCTCTGCGTACACCGTCTGATTGCATACAGTTTAGTACAATTTCTCCTGCACCTCTGTCTTGTACTTCTCTGATCCATTCTCTTGTTTTGCGTCTGGAGTTAAGGATTTTTTTTTCATCTCCGGTGTATTGATAGACATAATAATCATTATCTATCCATTGACTATCAATTCCTATTACAACACATTGGCTCCCAAAACTCCGACTTAGTTCATTAATCAAGTCAGGGTTTTCTAATGCCGGGCTATTAATGGATATTTTATCGGCTCCAGAGTTTAGTACCGATTTTGCCTGATTAAGTGAGCGAATTCCACCTGCTACAGTAAAAGGAATATTAATTGTTTCTGCAACTTGATGGACCCAGTCTGGACAAACTGAGCGTTGTTCAGAACTTGCAGTAATATCATAAAATACTAACTCATCTGCACCCGCTGCAGAATAATCAGCAGCAAGTTCGAGAATGTCGCCAACAACACGATGATTACGAAATTTAATGCCTTTGACTACTTGATTATCGCGTACATCAAGACATGGAATAATGCGTTTGGTTAACATAACTTATACTCAATAATGTAGCCTGGGTGCAGCGCAGCGAAACCCGGGGATCTCATCTAACAAAAACCTGGGTTTCGCTGCGCTGCACCCAGGCTACGTAAACTACGATAACATTGCTTTCAGGTCAAAAGTACCTTGGTAAAGGGTTAATCCCAAAATCGCTGCAGTAACTCCCAAGGCATCCAATCGATTAATATCCTCTGTATTACGAATACCTCCTGAAGCTTGCCATTCAATTTGAGGAAAACGTTCTGTTGCTTCTTTATAAAGCTCAAAATTTGGTCCTTGCATCATTCCATCACAGGCAATATCAGTACAAAGTACTTGTTTAACTCCTAATTGCAGATAATAAGACGTAACATCCCACAAATTATTATTTGTCGTTGTTTGCCAACCATGAATGGCAGAGATGGGGATTCTATTTTTCATGCGAATATCTAAAGCCAGGATAATGTGTTGTGGACTGATTTCCTTAATAATGAGTGCGGTCAGTTTGGGATTGGTAATGGCAATACTTCCTAAAACCAGATTGGATATTCCAGCTGAAGAGCATAATAGGGCTTGTTCTAAAGAGCGAATTCCTCCACCTGCTTGTACGATAATTCCTGTATTTTGCATGGCACAAATTAAAGGCAACTGTTGCATCGCTCCTGTTTGCGCCCCATCCAAATCAACAACATGCAGACGCTTTGCCCCCAATTCGGCAAAATAAGCAGCACGTTCTACTGGCGGGGTATCGAATTGAGTGACATGATCAAATTGTCCCTGTCGTAAACGTACACAACGACCTGCTTGAATGTCAATTGCAGGGATAAGGATCATAGGAGCCTCCATATTTTAAGTCAGTTAACAACTTCTTTGGCAATTCCCCTTTATAGTAGAATTGCCGAAGAATTCTAATGGTTACAAAAATTGTTTAACAAAGTCATTCCGGTTTCAGCAGATTTTTCCGGATGAAATTGCATACCCCAAATGTTATTTTTTTGAATTATTGCTGTGAATGGTTCATTGTATTCACAATGGGCTAAAGCATACTGGCTTTCACCTAGTGCATAACTATGAACAAAATAAACATAATCGTGCTCCCTTAATCCTTGTTGCAAGAACGTTTCTGTGCACCACTGCAATTGGTTCCAGCCCATGTGAGGCACTGGATAACCTTCTTGCTGGCGTAAACGCTGGGCTTTTCCAGGAAGCATACCAAGACAACGAACATCACCTTCTTCGCTATGTTCAAGCAATAGTTGCATGCCAAGACAAATACCCAACAGGGGTTGTTCTAGCGAAGTAATGACATCGATCAACTCATATTGGCGCAGCGCATTCATACCATAAGCTGCAGTACCTACTCCTGGTATAATCACATGGCTTGCTTTTTTAATTTCTTTTGCATCGTGTGTTAATTGATAATTAAAACCCAGTCTTTTTAATGCATTAACTAAAGAGGTTAAATTGGTGCCGCTAACATCAATGATGGCAATCATAATACCCCCTTGGTTGATGGTAGAATAGTGTTTGTTTTCATACAGGCTTGGCCTAGCGCCCGTCCTAACGATTTGAAGCAGGCTTCAATCATGTGATGATGATTTTGGCCTTTTACTTCAATATGAATGGTTGCGCCAAGGGAGGAGGCGAAGGAATTAAAGAAATGGGGTACCATTTCGGTTGCCAGACCTCCAACAAACTCTCGAGTAAATTGACCTTTAAAATTGCAAAAACCTCTACCACTAATATCTATGGCTATCGATGCTAAAGATTCATCCATAGGTAAAGTAAAGCCATAGCGGTTAATCCCCCATTTATCGCCCAGTGCCTTTTTTAGCCCTTCACCCAAAGCGATTGCGGTATCTTCAATTAAATGATGATCATCAACTTCTATATCACCGGTGGCATATAATTCAAGATTGAATCCGCCATGTTTAGCTACTTGCTCCAGCATATGGTTAAAAAATGGCAATGGTGTGTTTATGGAACTGCTCTGGTCAGTATCCAAAATCAGAGTTAACTTTATGTCTGTCTCTTTTGTCTTTCTTTGGACTATTGCCGTTCGTTTTTGGTTCAGTATTGTTTGGGTAATTTGCTCCCATCCATGCTCTTTGGAGACAGGCAAAAATTTGATCCCCAGATTATCAGCAAATTGTCGGTCAGTTTCTCTATCCCCAATGACCCAGGTACATGAATTATTGAGTGCTCTTTCTTTGAGGAATTGATCCACCAAGCCCGTGCTAGGTTTTCGGCACAAACAATTGTCTTCGGGCATGTGGGGACAAATAAAAATCTCATCAAAAAATATTCCTTGTGATGAGAAAATATCTAGGATAAATTCATGACAAATCATAAAATCATCTTCAGGAAAAGCAGAGGTACCTATACCGTTTTGATTGCTTACCATAACAAAGCGAAAGCCCTCCTTTTGCAATTGCAGTAGGGCGGGAATAACATGAGGTGTGAGCTTAATTTTATCTAAAGAATCTACTTGAAAATCAAAAGGTTCTTCAATTAAGGTTCCGTCACGGTCAATAAATAAGATTTTTTGCATTTTTAATATCCTGAAACATTATTTTGAAAAGACGATAAAGCACGTAGCAAAAGTTGATTTTGTGCCTCATCACCTACGGTAATTCGTAAATGATCATGCAATGACGAGTTAGGTGAAAAACTTTTGATGACTATGCCTTGGTCAGCAAGCCAAGAAACCAATTCAACCGTATATTTGGTTTTCACAAGAATGAAGTTTGTTTCAGTCGAATAGACTTTTTTGATAACAGGGCATAATTGCAATTTCTTTATTAACCTTGCTCGAGATTTTTTAATTGTATTGATTGCCTGTAAAAACCATTCATTTTTTTCTAATGCACGTAGTGCTAAATCAATCACTACGCTGGAAAGAGGAAAAGGTGGCATAATTTTATTCAAGGCCTGAATTACATGTGCTTGAGCTAAAATAATTCCTAAACGAAGGTTGGCTAAGCCATAGGCTTTGGACAGAGTACGTAAAACAATTAAATTATCGAATTGAGAAATGAGACATGTTGCACTTTGGGTTTGAGCAAATTCGATATAAGCTTCATCAACAACGATAACAGAACGATTTTTATATTCATTACAAAGTGTTGCAATAAAGTTGAGATCGATTAAGTTCCCTGTAGGATTATTGGGGTTACACAAAAAAATGAGCTTACAGTTGTTTTGCCAAGCATTACGAATGTCGTGTAGAGAAAGTTGGAAATTATTTTGAGCATCTAAAGGACATTCAATAAGTTGTGCGTGTTGTAAATAGATATAGAAAGAATACATAGAAAAAGTAGGTGGAAATTGCATGCATGCGTCTTGCCCTGCACTGAGAAATAAACGTGTGATTAAATCAATTCCATCATCAGATCCACGAGTGAGTACAATTTGCTTCGCTTCAACTTGATAGTATTTCGCCAATTGTTCTTGCAGTTGGTCCTGCAGATATTTTTCTGGATAAAAATTTAAACTGATATTCGTACTTAATGCAGACCAAGGAAGTTCGTTCGCATGTAATCGATGTCTCATGGGTACACTACCAACACTGTAAGGTTGATTGTCTAATAATTCAGGGCGTATTAAATTAAGTACTGACATTTAAAGCTCCAGTGAGTTCAACCTAATTGCTACAGCTTGTGCATGAGCATCCAATCCTTCAATTTGAGCCAAAGTAATTGCTGCAGGCCCTAAAGCTTTAATTCCTTCTTTGCTAATTGATTGAACATTAAAGTGAGTAAGAAAATCGAGCGTACTAAGGCCGCTATGATTTTTGGCAAAACCATGGGTTGGCAGAACATGGTTTGATCCAGTTACATAATCACCAAGTGTTTCAGCTGCCCAGGAACCAAGAAATACGGTACCTACGGCGTGTATCTCATCAATCCAAGAGTCTGCGTCTTCGCGGTTTATAATCAAATGCTCAGGAGCATAGGAGTTAATCATATGTAGTTGCTCTTTTTTCTCAGCGCATACAATAATCAAGCTGTTTGCCAGTGATTGTTTGATTATTTGTGTTCTTGATAGAGTATTAAATTGTGCATACAGTTGTTGGTTTACTTGTTCTGCGATGTGCAGTGAATCGCAAACCAGAATGACTTGAGAGTCAGCCCCATGCTCCGCCTGCGCCAGTAAATCTGCAGCGATAAATGCTGGATTTGCATGATTATCAGCAATGATCATGACTTCGGACGGTCCAGCGGGCATATCAATTGCTGCGCCATAAGGATCTGAGGCAACGAGGTTTTTGGCTTCAGTAACATAACTGTTGCCTGGTCCAAAAATTTTGTCTACCTTAGTAACTGTTTCAGTTCCATAAGCCATAGCTGCGATTGCTTGCGCTCCTCCAAGTGCATAAATGGTGTCAATGCCGCATAATCTTGCTGCAACTAATAAATGTTCGTTAATTGAACCTGATGCATCAGGAGGAGTACAAAATATTTTTATAGGACATCCAGCGACACGGGCAGGGATGGCTTGCATTAATAATGAAGAAATAAGGGGAGTCTTATTGCCGCCTGGTACATACAAACCAACTCGTTGAATGGGTCTGTAGGTGCTGTGAATAGTTACGCCATTGGCTGTACCTATATTTTTATTTTCTGGTAAAAGAGCTTGGTGATAGGTCGTTATGGTTTTGACTGCTGCAGTAATGGCAGCAAGAGACTGTTTACTAATGCATGCCTTTTCAATTCTTTGTTTAGGGATTTGCAGATTGTTCAAACGAGCCCCATCAAATTGCTCTGTAAATGTAAATAATGCTTGATCTCCGATAGTTCGTACCTGTTTGATGATCTCTTGTACCTTGCTTTTTACTGAAGATGTTTGCATGGGACGCGTCAGGCAAATTTTTTTTTCAGCTTGGGAGAGGGATTGCCAATTTTTAATCGATAACATCATACTACTCCAACATTTTTTCTATAGGTAAAACCAATATAGAGCTGGCTCCTAGGGTTTGAATGGTTTCTAAAGTGTTCCAAAACACACGCTCACTGGAGACAACATGCACCGCTACTTTATTCATATTGCCGGGTAAAGGGAGAATTGTAGGTGACTCAGCTCCAGGCAATTTTTCTGCAATTGCATCAAGAGCTGATTTCGGAGCATGAAAAACAATGTATTTTCTTTCCTGCGCTTGTTGTACTGACTGAATTCTTCGTGCAAGCATGGCAAATAAGTCCTGAAACATGTATGAAAAGCTCTGATCGCTTTGGATTAATACAGCTTGACTGAAAAGCACAGTATCAACTTCATAGAGTTTGTTGTCTTCCAAAGTTTGACCACTTGAAACGAGGTCACAAATTGCATCCGCCATACCCATTCGTGGGGCAACTTCAATTGAGCCGGATAATATAAGACTTTCTGCGCATATTTTTTTGTCACGTAAATATTGGTTTAGCAAATTAGGATAACTGGTCGCAATTCGTTTGCCATCCAAGCTTCCTGGCCCTTGATAATCTGTGGCCTCAGGAATGGCTATGGATAAACGACAAGTGCAAGTGCCTAATGCTGCTGTTGTTTTGTATAATTTTTGTGGATTGGCAAGAGAGGCTTCCAGCAAGACATTTTCACCAACGATTCCACCATCGCATAAGCCATCGAATACTAAGGTAGGTATGTCATCATCGCGGACAAAAAGTAAATCAATAGGAAAGTTATCAACATGAGTAAGTAAGCTATTCGGTTTAATGCGAAATTTCAAACCACATTGCTGCAAAAGTCTTAAAGATTCTTCAGATAGGCGTCCCTTCTTTTGTAAGGCCAAACGTAAACGATTTTTCACGACAACTCCAATCTCTTTGCGATTAGCTCATAACCGCCTGTACCAAAACTTAAACAACGTGCTACACGAGTTATTGTGGTCACGCTGACCCCTGTTTGTTCATGAATGGTGCGATAGGGGATACCTTGCCGCAATAAAGGAACAACTTGCCAACGATCTGCCATCGCTTCGAGTTCTGCTGGGGTGCATAAATCGATAAAAAATTGCAATGCTTCTTCTTTATTCTCAAGCAAACTAATGGCATGCATTAAATCAGGCAGAGCAGAATGTTTTACTGTGGTATGTGTTTTCATATTAATGTATTAGCGTAATATAACATTAACTCAATAATACTGACTATTTTTAATGCTGTCAATAAAATGTGTGAACAATAAAAGTGAATAAAACTAGGTAGGGTGCTTTATGCGCGTATCCAGAGATCTTGCTTTTTAAAAAGAGCTCTGCAGTACATTAAAACATTGTTCTGGATATTCCGCATAAAACGGGTAGGTAGAAGGGTTATGAGAGTTTATTATTTGACAAGAAACTACTTTAAGTTTGTCTCTGAGAGACTCCCAAAAATTTAAATAGGAAAATACGTTTCTACAACCTACAGTAATGTCTAAAAAGTTGTCATCCCTGCGCAGGCAGGGAGCCATTTACACTGTGAAAATTTAACTTGATTGAATCAAATAATTTTAGTTGGGACTATTTGATAGATGGCGCCCCTGCCTGCGGCTGGGGGCCAGCTTTTTTATATGGAATTAACAACCATACACTGCTTGGTATGCTTCAAGTTTTTTTACTTGCTCGTTTTGATTTGTACTTTTTAAGTAATCGATTAAATCAAATAAAGTAATAATTGAATATACATTAATGCCTTGCGCTTTAATTTCAGCCAATGCTGATTCCTGAGTTAATCCTTGCTCACAGCGATCTAGAGCGATAATAACTCCGGTCAATTGACCACCATTTTCCTTAATTAAAATCTGCGACTCCCTAAAAGCGGTGCCTGCAGTAATCACATCATCAATGACAATTGTTTTTCCGGTTAAGGGTGCACCAATTAATTGGCCTCCTTCGCCATGATTTTTTACTTCTTTACGATTAAAAGTAACAGTGGTTTCTTGTCCTAATTCAGCCAAGGCAATAGCTGTTGCTGTAGCAAGAGGCAACCCTTTATAAGCTGGGCCAAATAAGTGGTCGAATTCGGCATGGTGCTCAAGTAATGTTTTGGCATAAAATTGGCCCAATTGCCGTAAAGCATTGCCTTGATAAAATAATCCTGCGTTAAAAAAATAGGGGCTGGTGCGGCCAGATTTTAAAGTAAACTCACCAAATTTTAAAACTTGGCAATCAAGTGCTAATTTTATAAAAGCTGATTTCATCTGATTCATTATGTATTTCCAATAGAAAAAAAAATTATAAAGATATCGATTTTTTTAAAAAATCCTTAACAATCAATAAAAAACTGCTATGCTAATCTATATGTAAGGAATTATTTCTTGCATAAGTGTATGTTTATAATTACTCAGCGCTTTAATAGTAAAGATTTTTGTGCTGAAAATAAACATCTGTAATAGTTGGATAGTAAAGCTTAAGACAAAGGGGATAGCTAATGTCGCAAAGAGAAACGGGCCATGTAAAGTGGTTCAATGAGAAAAAAGGATTTGGATTTATCATTAATGAAAATGGTGATGATATTTTTGTTCATTATAAAGATATCCAAGGTGTTGGATTTAAAACCCTTCACGAGAATGATCCAGTATCCTTTGTGCTTGATAAAGGGCCTAAAGGACTAAAAGCACAAGACGTTACAATTATTACTGAATAAGTAAGGTAACGAATCAATATATTCTCAGCTATCGCTGCGTGTTAAGTTTAGCCTGGGCGAGGTTTTGCCATAACCCGGGTTACTTTTCATGCAATGGACTTTTGGTTATGGTTGCAATCTAGATTTGTTTCCGTAAGCTCTTTACTGAGCTCGAGAAATTTTAAATCATAGGGATGTAACAATTAATCAATGTTCTTTTTTGTCTAAAATATTCCAAAAGAAAAACGTATTAAAGCCTCTTGAATTCTTCTAAAATATCTTCATATATCTTCTTCTTGTTTATTTATTTTTACTTTAAGAGGTGGGGTATGAAGAACTTATCTATGTATCAGGTAGATGCATTTGCATCTGCTCTTTTTGAAGGTAATCCTGCAGCAGTCTGCCCTTTAGAACATTGGTTAACTGATAAAGAAATGCAATATATTGCTACTGAAAACAATTTATCTGAAACCGCTTTTTTTGTTCCTGAAGGAGATGGATTTTATATAAGATGGTTCACCCCAAATGAAGAGGTGGCTTTATGTGGTCATGCAACGCTTGCGAGTGCGTATGTTATTTTTGAAAAATTAGGATTTAAGGATAAAAAAATAAAATTTAACTCCAAAAGCGGGGCGCTTATTGTTTACAAAAATGAGAATGGTTTAATGATGGATTTTCCAGAGTTATCTTATCACCCAATTGAATTATCACCCGAGTTGCAACAATTAAATTTGAAAAAACCTCTGAAAGTCTTTAAAAGTCAGTTTGATTTAATGTTTGTTTATGAGGATGAAAACGATGTGCGTACAGCAGATCCAGATTTAGATGCTGTAGCACGGTTGGAATATAGAGGCCTGATCTTGACTGCTCCCGGTAAAAATACTGATGTTTATTCACGATGTTTTTATCCAGGGTGCAATGTTCCAGAGGATCCAGTAACTGGTTCGGCTCATTGTGTGATTGCACCATACTGGTGTGAACAATTAGGTAAATCACGCATTGATGCGATACAAGGAGGAACCCGTCAGGGCAAATTGCAATGTGAGGTAAAAGAAGGACGAGTTTTTCTTTATGGAATGAGTCATCTTTATTTAGAAGGCACCATTTACTTGCCATAAACTTTTTTTAATAATTAACCTGTCAATTCTTTGGCGAAATATTAGGATTTTAGAAATAGTTGGATTCATCATGATACCCTGCATTTAATTTATTAGATGACATTATTCATGGTTCTATTTATCATGAGTGGTATTTAGTATGATCGCATCAGAAAAGGAGTATCTTATGACTATCTATATGTTTCCTGGACAAGGATCTCAGATAAAAGGAATGGGAATTGAATTATTTTCGCGTTTCCCTGAGGAGATAAAACAAGCTGATGAGATTTTAGGATATTCCATTAAAGAATTATGCTTAGATGATCCAAAACAGCAATTGAGTAATACCGAGTATACGCAACCTGCATTATACGTTATTGAAACACTTTCTTTTTTAGCAAGAGCGGCAGAAGAACCTCCACCGCAATATCTCATAGGACATAGTTTAGGAGAGTATGCTGCTTTATTTGCAGCAGGTGCTTTTGATTTTGTTACAGGGTTAAAGCTTGTGCAAAAGCGTGGTGAGTTGATGGCTCAAGCAAGTGGGGGGGGGATGCTGGCAGTAATTAATTTACCTGAAGAACGTATTAAATTTTTACTGAGAGCCAATGGGTTGGATTCTATAGATTTTGCCAATTTTAATTCACCGAAACAAATTGTTCTTTCTGGGCTCGCTGCAGATATTGCCAAAGCGAATGAGTTACTTGCCAATGAAGCGCTGATGTGCGTCCCCTTAAAAGTCAGTGGTGCATTTCATTCCCGTTATATGCAAGCAGCTGCTAATGAGTTTGCAAAATTTATGGCTCCCTTTGAATTCTCCCCACTTAAGGCTAAGGTAATTGCCAATGTGACTGCAGAGCTTTATAGCGACAACATGATTAAGGAAAATTTAGTAAAGCAAATTTCTCATCCTGTGCGGTGGACAGAAACGATTCGTTATTTAAAAAATAAAGGGGAAACAGTTTTTATAGAAGTAGGACCAGGAAATGTGCTGACTCGCTTAGTAACGCAAATCTAATTATTTCGAACAGAGAGATGAAACAGAGAGATGAGTCTCAAATTTTTAAAACGCTTACTGACTATGGTGTACTGTACCCATGCCTGATGGGGTCAAGATTTTTCACCTTCCCACTTACCGCGCTTTATGCCTAGGTGAGCCCCATAAATTTATAAAATTTCAGTCAGTGGAAACGTCCGGTCATCCCTGCGCAGGCAGGGATCTATCTATCAAAATAGTTATAGTTCATAACTCAAATGAATCTACTGAGGATTGTTTCCTTTAATTAAGTTAATTTTCTATTGCTTTTTGAGGGATGGAATATCCTATTAAGGCTTAGGATGTACATTGCAAATGGCTCCCTGCCTGCGCATGGATGACAGAATATGGAGCTCACTCAGGCATAAAGCGTGGCAGAAGGGATGGTTTATCGATATGTAGCGTGAAAAATTGGAGTCCTCCGGTATAAAGCACAACAGGTAGGAATAAAATTTTATAAGAGAATTTTCTCTGACTTGGACATAAATAACCCCTTTTCTTTTTAAAGAAAATCTTATAAGTCATTACATCCAAAAGAAAAATATCATCTACACTTAAATAGTGATTCAATTTACAGAGGGTGCACTATGACAATTCGACTGAAACATGAGCATGGAAAGTTAGAAGAAATAGAACTTTTTCAGTTACAACACCACTTGGCGCTTCCCCACCTTAAGAAATATTTACAATCAAAGGGTGCAAAGCAATGTAAATCAATAAAAAGAATTAGGGTTGATCATTCGAGTTTGGATGACAAAGATTATCACGCATTACATGATATCCTTAAATTATCATCAAAAGTTAATGAAATTTCATTTTACTCAAATCATATTGATACCGAGCAAGTTACTTATTTATTTGAATCTTTACCCAGAAAAAAATTGAATAAAATCAAATTGGTAGATAATTGGATAGGGGAAAAAATTCCTTCTGATTTTTTCTCTTTTTTACAAAAGAAAAAATTGAAGGTTTTGGATTTATCATTAAATTGGTTGCGTGATGCCGGAGTGCAGCATTTGTTAGAAGCAATAGAAGCGAATACTGAACTAAACGAGTTGGTATTAAGCTGTAATGATTTTGGTTTAGACGGAATGAAGGCATTGCATCATTTTGTGGCGAAGCATTCAACATTAAAAATTTTAGATATATCCTATAATAATTTGGATGAAAAATGTGCCAAAGAAATTGCCGCCATGATCACTGAATCAAAATCCTTGACCCATCTTAATCTTAGAAGTAATAAAATAGGCGATGGTGGCGCCGAGCTTATTGCACAAGCATTAAAATCAAATAAAAATTTAAAATACGTCGATTTATCAGATAATAAAATTTCAGAAACGGGCTTGTCTCAACTCGTACGTGAGGCAGTGGCTCATGATAAACTTGCAGGATTGATTTTAAAGCATAATCATATTCTTCCTCCAACATTAAAATCCAATCAATCAGACTTACACGTTTTTTATTGATAGCAAGTGCAGAATTATATAGCCGTTCAGTGTAGTATTCATCTTTTAGTGAATACATGCGAACGGTTATATTAATCAATGGAGTCTTGCCAATGGGCACAGGTGCTTTTTGCCTTTTAAAAGAACGTAGATTTTTGCCTTTTTTTCTTACTCAATTTTTTGGTGCTTTCAACGATAATGCATTCAAATTAGCGATGCTCACCTTGATTAGTTACCACTTAACACATGACCAAGCTCAATCTGAATTCTACCAAGCGATAGCAGGTGCTTTGTTTATAATGCCCTTTTTTCTCCTTTCAGCGACTGCTGGACAATTAGCAGATAAATACGATAAAGCATTAATGACCCGACTGATTAAAATATTAGAATTATTTTTAATGATTATTGGTAGTTTTGCCCTATATTGGGGCAATATTTTTCTGATGATGCTTACTTTAACGGGTTTAGGAGTGCATTCAACTTTTTTTGGACCAATAAAATATGCCATTTTACCTGATCATTTACCTAAAAAAGATTTACTTGGTGCAACAGGTTTGATCGATGGGAGTACTTTTATCGCTATTTTGCTAGGAACTACCATGGGTTCTTTATCCATTGGAATGAACAATCCCAAGCCTTATTTGGCGGTTTTTTTAACAGTGATTATTGCTCTTGCTGGTTTAACTTCAAGTCTATTTATCCCAAGAGCCCCTTCTATCTCCGAAAAGATAAAAGTTGATATTCAGATTTGGCGAGTGACATATAAGATGTTGACGCAAGTTACCGAACATTTCGGTATTTTTTTATCTATTTTGATTTTATCTTGGTTTTGGTTGTTAGGAACAGTAGTCCTGACAAAACTACCTGATTATACCAACTATGTTTTAGGAGCAAATAATACGGTTTTTGCATTATTTCTTGCCTTGTTTTCCGTAGGAATTGCATGCGGTTCAGTGATAGTGAATTTTATTTTTCAAGGGCGGATTAGTTTGCCTATGGTTCCTTGGGCTATGTTTGCTTTTTCCTGCTTTACCATGGATTTATATTGGGCTACCCCTTTGACAGAGCAAGGTTCACTACTTACTTTAAATACCTTTTTTACACAGTTTACCCATTGGCGTATTGCTTTTGATTTATTTATGTTAGCTTTTAGCTCAGGTTTATTTGTAGTTCCGTTGTATACCTATTTACAGATTGCCAGTCCCCCTCACTCTAGAGCCAGGATTATTGCGACCAATAATATTTATAACGCCCTATTCATGGTTATAGGGACATTTATGGTTATTGGCTTATTACACTTTAGTGCTGCAATCCCGAAAATTTTTTTAATTTTGAGTTTATTAAACGCTGTTGTTGCATTGCTGGCCAAGATCAATTTAAAGAAGGTGGTTTTGCCAGAAAAATAATAGAGTAGGGTGTAGTTTCCGTGAAGCGCAGCGGAACTGGGGAGCGGCAATAATACTGCATTCCCGGGTTCCGCTGCGCTTCACCCAGGCTACAATGTCCACATAAAGTTACGCTAACCAATCGCGTGGTGGAAGAAAATCGGTATAAAGTTTTGCTTCTGCACTATGTGCATCAGGTTGCCAATTGTATTCCCAGGTGACTTCAGGTGGTAAGGACATTAAAATTGATTCTGTTCTGCCATTTGATTGTAAGCCAAATAAGGTTCCACGATCATATACCAGATTGAATTCTACATAGCGTCCTCTTCGATAATGTTGAAATGCTTTTTCTCTTTCCCCAAAAGGATGTGACTTGCGACGCAATACTATTGGAGCATAAGCTTCAATATAGTGGTCGCCTATGCTTTGCATCAGAGCGAAACTGTGATCAAAACTTATTTCATTATAATCGTCAAAAAATAAGCCACCAATTCCACGTGCCTCATTGCGATGCTTGATAAAAAAATAATCATCACACCATTGTTTGAATTTAGGGTAGATCTCTTGGCCAAAAGGTTGGCAGGCACGCAGGGCGGTTTGATGCCAATGAGTGCAATCTTCTTCAAATCCATAATAGGGCGTTAAGTCAAATCCTCCACCAAACCACCAAACTGGTTCAGCCCCATCTTTTTCCGCAAGAAAAAAGCGAACATTAGCATGCGAGGTAGGTACATAGGGATTATCAGGATGAATGACTAACGATACACCGAGTGCATTAAAATTTCTGCCTGCTAATTCGGGGCGGTGTGCGCTTGCTGAAGCAGGAAGATGAGCTCCAGATACATGAGAAAAATTGACACCTGCTTTTGCAAAAACTGAACCTTGCGTTAAAACACGAGTAATTCCGCCGCCACCCGCAGGACGTTTCCAGGCATCTTCAATAAATTGAGCTTGGTCATCAAGTAGTTCAAGTCTCGAACAAATTTTATTTTGTAATTCTAAGAGGTAGGTTTTTACTTGTTCAATCGCGTTTTCTGGAAGAGTATGATTTTTTGACATGTGGTTGAGCTCCCCAATTTATAACCCGCTTATTTTCTCACTTATTCGAAATTGGCACAATGTTTGCTTTTCTTGTTGTACATACTTTAAGGGGGGAAATATGGCGTTAGATCTGGATTCATATTTTGGAATACATGCTAAAGCTTTAGTAGCTCGTGATCAAAGGGCATCACAATTAGCGAACAACTTAGCCAATGTCAACACACCCAATTATAAAGCTCAAGATATCGATTTCAACGAATTTTTAGCGGCAAGTATGGCTGGTGGTGCACAAAAAATGGAGGTTACGTCGCCTAATCATATTAATACAAACGCTGATTTTTCTGCGAATTTGAAATATCGAGTGACGTCGCAAATGTCTTTAGACGGAAACACAGTGGATAAAGATTTGGAAACCACAGAATTTGCACGCAATTCCCTTAACTACCAAGCCAGCCTGAGTTTTCTTGATGGTAAAATCAAATCCATGATGCTGGCGCTAAAAGGAGAATAAGAATGACATTAAGTGCAATTTTTAATATTGCGGGCTCAGCATTGACCGCTGAAACAGCGCGTTTGACCACTAGCGCCGAGAACATGAGTAATGCTAATGTAGAGTCAGGGAGTGCTGATGAGACGTACAAAGCAAAGTATCCGATATTCAAAGCAGTGCAGGCACAGGCAAACCAATGGATGGGGGAGCAAGCATCAGGAGGGGTTCAGCTTAAAGGAACTTATGAGAGTACCTTAGAGCCTCGAAAGCGTTATGCACCTGATAACCCTTTAGCAGATAAGGATGGGTTTGTTTATACACCGAATGTGAACTATGTTGAACAAATGGCAAACGTGATTTCTGCTTCTAGATCATATCAAATGGATGTTGAATTGCTTAATACAACAAAACAACTATTGTTACGGACTTTAAAGTTGGGTGAATAAGGGAGAACAGTGAATGTCGACAAATTCAGTTAATGGAACTAACGCGTCTAACCCATCATTTAATAATCAAATTGACCCTACGACGAAGAACAGTTTGGGACAACAGGACTTTCTACGTTTAATGGTTGCTCAAATCCAAAATCAGGATCCGATGCAACCGCAAGTAAACGGTGAGTTTTTATCGCAATTAGCACAGTTTAGTACTAATGATGGGGTTACCAAAATGCAAGAATCGTTACAACAAATGGCAACTTCTCTGCAATCAAATCAGGCTCTGCAAGCTTCGGCTTTAGTGGGTCGTAAGGTTCTGGTTAATAGCCAGACCCTTCAACTGGGTACTGAGGGTGATGCAAAAGCAGCAGTTGATATTCCACCAGGTCTAAGTAATTTAAGTGCATCAATTTATTCAGAATCTGGTGAGCTAATAAAAACGATTCCATTAGGCCAGCCTGCTCCCGGATTTTTTCAATTTAGTTGGGATGGTACCGGCGGTGACAATAATCGCATGAAAGAGGGTAAATATAAAATTGAGGTGCATGCTGTTTATGGAGGGAAAGAAGTATCATTAAAAACAATGACCTCTGCCAATGTTGATAGTGTAAGCCTTGGTCAAAATGGAGAAGGCTTAAAATTGAATGTAGCAGGGATTGGACCAATATCATTGGATCAGGTAAGACAAATATCAGTTTAAAAGCAGGAGGCTAAAATGATTTTTGACGCAGCACTAAGTGGACTTCAAGCAGCAACAAGTAATTTGGATGTTATAGGTAATAATATTGCGAACTCTTCGACTGTAGGGTTTAAGGGCTCTCGTGCCAATTTTGGTGATATTTATGCTTTTGGTGGTTACGGCAGCTTTGGCGCAGGCAGTACTTCTATAGGTAGTGGGGTGATGCTGACTCAAGTTCAGCAATCATTCGCATCTGGAAATTTATCCAGTAGTACAAACAGCCTGGATCTTGCAGTGAATGGTTCTGGTTTTTTTATTTTAAATAATTCAGATGGCGGGGCGGTGTATACACGCGCGGGCCAGTTTAATTTGGATAACCAAAATTATATTACCAATGCGAATGGGCAATATCTTACGGGACTCCTTTCTGATGGCAATGGAAATATTACAGGAACCTCCGGAAAATTACAGATAAATACAGAAAATATAAGTCCGCAGGCAAGTACCACAGTGACGACTGGCGTCAATTTGAATTCACAAAGTACTCCTCCTGCCATCGATTGGACAGGTGGAGCTGCGCCACTTAGCAGCTCTTATAATAATCCAACATCATTAACTATTTACGATAGCCTAGGAAATTCGCATGTGCTTAGCATGTATTTTATCAAAGCAGATTCTGCTGCAGCAGCAGGGCAACCTAATGCGTCAACTCCTCCAGGCACAGAGAATCAATGGTATGTTGCTTTTCAAATTGATAACCAAAATGTTCCTGCGAATGTTGGAACAGATAATACAACGAATCTGTTCGAAGTGAATTTTAATTCGGATGGATCCTTTGTCGGGGTTGCTAGTCCAGGAGGGGCTGCTATAGGTAATAATCTAATTCCGCTGTCACTTAATTTGAACAATGGTGCTAATCCTTTAAACTTAAATATTGATTTATCAAACAGCACACAGTTTGGTAGCCCCTTTGGCGTTCAATCTACTTCCTCAAATGGTTATACAACAGGAAGTCTGGCCAGCCTGAGTATTGATGATAGCGGACTTATTTTGGGAATTTATACCAATGGCCAGTCTATGGCTATGGGACAAATTCAATTAGCTAATTTTGCTGATCCTACAGGCCTACAAAATATGGGAAATGTTTGTTGGGCTGAAACTTCTGCTTCAGGACAACCTTTAATTGGTACTGCTGCTTCCGGAGGGTTTGGTGCCATTAAATCAGGTATGTTGGAGCAATCTAATGTTGATTTAACCAGTGAATTAGTTGATTTGATTAGTGCGCAACGCGACTTTCAAGCCAATGCTCAGTCAATTCGTGCTGGTGATGCAATCACCCAAACAATTATTAATATGCGTTAGGAGGTAACTTATGGATCCTATCTTGTATAATGCTGCTAGTGGAGGACAGATTGGCTTTAAACGTCAGGAGATAATCGCCAATAATTTGGCGAATGTGAGTACTCCAGGTTTTAAAGCGGATATGTATCAAGCACAAACTATGTATGCAAATACAGATGGATCCGGCAAAGGGCCATCCTTTTCGATACAAAACCCGAGTGCAGTTGATTTGAGCCCTGGCGAGATTATGACAACAGGGCGTAATCTCGATCTAGCAATTGAGGGTAATGGATGGTTTGCAGTAAGCAATAGTCAAGGCAAAGAGGCTTATACTAAAGCTGGAAACTTACGTTTGGATATTAATGGCTTATTAACAACCGGTTCTGGGCATCCGGTTTTGGGTAATGGCGGCCCAATTTCGATTCCCCCTGCCCAATCAGTCAACATAGGAGCCGATGGCACAATTACAGTGGTTCCACTGGGTGGTGATCCTAAAAGCGCGGCCATATTGGATAGAATTAAGTTAGTTACGTTGGATAAAAATAATATTGTTAAAAATTCAGAAGGTTTATTCCAATTAAAGAATGGGGGTACTCCGGCTGCTGCTGATGGGAGCGTTAAGGTTAGAAGCGGGGCCATCGAAGGTTCTAATGTGAATGCTATTGATCAGATGGTCGAAATGATCACCTCAGGACGTGAATATGATGCACATATGAAGCTGATATCTACTATCGAAGACAATTTCCAAAAACTGGCACAAGTATTGCAAGAATGATAACCAATTTAATTGAAGAATAAGAATAATTGCGGGGGGATCTCCATGGAACCAGCATTATGGGTAAGTAAATCAGGCTTGGAAGCACAAGAAAAAAATATCGCTACGATTGCTAATAATTTAGCAAACGTTAATACAACTGGATTTAAAAAAGATAGAGCAATCTTTCAGGATTTACTTTATCAGAATTCAAGCCAGGCTGGGGCCCAATCTTCAGAGAACTCTTTAATTCCAACGGGAATAAATTCAGGTGCAGGTGTCCATTTAGCTGCTACAGAAAAAATATTTGAACAGGGAAGTGTACAAAATACACGCAATCCTTATGATTTAATGATCCAGGGGCAAGGATTTTTTACGATTTTAATGCCTGATGGTACCCAAGCTTATACGCGTGATGGTACTTTTACAGTAGATAATACAGGCCAGCTTGTTGATATTAATGGGTATCCATTGCAACCTGCAATAAATATTCCTACTCAAACTTTAGGAGTAACAATTAGTACTGATGGAGTAGTGAGTGCTACTGTGGTTGGAAGCAATACGCCAACTGTACTCGGAACCATCCAACTCGCTAATTTCACGAACCCGACAGGGCTTCAACCTATAGGACAAAACCTTTTTATAGAAACTGCGTCGAGTGGTGCTGCCACATTGAATAATCCAGGAAATTCAGGTGTAGGGACTTTGTTGCAAGGCTCTTTGGAAGCATCGAATGTGAATGTGGTTGAAGAGTTAGTCAATATGATTCAAGCACAAAGAAGCTATGAAATTACCGCAAAGAGCATCCAGACAGTGGATAACATGTTGCAATACTTGAATCAAACTGTTTAAGAAGATTTCATTAATGAAATTATTTAATTTGCTTGTTATAAGCTCAGTTGTCATGCTTATGAGTGGGTGCGAACTTTTAAATCCTCCCCAGCGTGGAAAGGATCCTGAGTTTGCACCTACATATCCTACAACGCCTGATCCAAAGGAGTTGAGGAAAGAGTCTGGAGCTATTTATAGCGCTGAAACGGCATTGCCTCTTTTTGAAACACCAAGAGCTAGGCACGCAGGTGATATCATTACCGTATTTTTGGTTGAAAGTACCAATGCATCAAAAAATGCAACACTACAACAGATGAAAACAGACACAAACGTAGTCAAAAACAAACTCTTTTTGGGACGGCCAATATCCTTTGGTAGCGGTTACAGTATGGATTTTGACTTGAACAATCAGCGACAGTTCAATGGTTCTGCACAGGCAGTACAGAATAATAAGTTAGCGGGAAGCATTTCCGTTACTGTGGCTCAAGTGTTGGCCAATGGAAACATGGTAGTTCAGGGTGAAAAATGGGTTAAAATCGACCAGGGGGAAGAATATGTACGCGTATCCGGTATTATTCGTCCTCAGGATGTTCGGGCTGATAATTCCATCACTTCGGATCGTCTGGCTAATGCTCGTATTGCCTATGGCGGCACAGGACAAGTGAATAACACGAATGCTCAGGGATGGCTAGCGCGAATTATGTGGGGACCATTATTCCCAACATAACCTAACCTGTATCTAAATAAAGGTAAATATGATTTAAAATGGAGTATCTACCTGACTATTGCTGCGTTTTATCATTAGAAAGGGATTTGTATTATAAGAATGCTTAATTAAGGAATTGTAATGCGGCGATTGCTGATAATTACATGGATGTTTGCAATAAACTTGATATCAAATCATGTTTATGCCGAACGCATTAAAGACATTGCTACTTTGGCTGGTGTTCGCACGAACCAGTTGGTTGGTTATGGTTTGGTTGTTGGTTTAAATGGTACTGGAGATAAAAACGGAACTCGATATACCGAAGATACTTTTGCAAACATGCTCACTCAGTTAGGTGTTAACATACAACCAGGAACCAAGCTTAATTCAAAAAATATGGCTGCGGTTATGGTGACAGCGAGTTTATCTTCTTTTATGAAAAAGGGTCAGGCCATGGATGTCAATATTTCGTCGATTGGCGACTCAAAAAGTTTATTAGGCGGCACTTTGTTAATGACTCCATTAAAAGGAGCGGACGGACGAGTTTATGCAATAGCACAGGGAAATGTGATTGTATCTGGTGTAAGTGCTGCGGGAAGTGATGGTACAAGCGTTACGGTAAATGTTCCTAGTGGAGGACGGATTCCGAACGGTGCAACCATTGAGGCAGACATACCTAATCCTTTTTATTTTACGAAAGATTTGACCTTTAACTTACATACCCCTGATTTTACAACCGCGAAGCGCATGAGTGATGCCATTAATGAAATGATGGGGCCAGGAACCGCCAGAGCATTGGATGCCGCTTCCGTTGTTGTTACTGCACCTAAAAAAATGGCACAACGTGTGGATTATGTTTCAGTGTTGGAAAATATAGAATTTAAACCCGCCGAGGCAATGGCTAAAATTATTATTAACGCTCGTACTGGAACAGTAGTTATTTCCTCGAATGTCATTGTTAAATCTGCTGCGGTATCGCATGGCAATTTAGTGGTTAGTGTGACTGAGACTCCGGTGATAAGCCAACCTAATGCCTTTGCAAATGGACGAACCGTTTCAACACAGCAGTCACAAGTGTCGATTGACCAAAAAAATAATCATGCTTTTGTCTTGCCGCGTGGTGTGACATTAAAAGATATTGTTCGAGGTATTAATGCGGTTGGCGCAACTCCAGCTGATGTGATTGCTATTCTTGAAGCATTACAACAAGCGGGTGCATTAAATGCCACACTAATTGTAATATAGGTGTGTATTTTGAGTATCATCGATTAAGATAAAGGATTAATATGAGCGTACATGGAATTGCAACGAGTGATTTTAATGCATTAAATGAACTAAAAGTTCAAGCTCAAAATAATGCAAAAGAAGCGCTGCCTGATGCTGCGAAGCAATTTGAAGGAATATTTTTGCAATCTATGTTGAAAAGTATGCGTATGGGGCAACACTTTCTTGATGAGTCTAGCCCTTTTAGAGGTAAAGATCGGGAAACTTTTCAGGATATGTTAGATGCTCAATATGCCAGTACTATTGCAAATTCCAAGAGTATTGGATTGGCTGACATGCTTGTAAAACAAATGGAGCGTAATCTGCCTACTGCAGATCAACCAGAAAAGAGTACACCTGCTAAGGCGGAGATTCCTTCTTCTTTGCCTGCTATTCCAGTTAAAGCAGCAAAACAGGATATACCAGCAACTACCACAATTGATGAGTTCGTCAAATTAATTTGGCCTCAGGCCAAACAAGCTGCGTCACTTATTGGTTTGGATCCTAAAATTTTAATGGCGCAGGCTGCATTGGAAACAGGATGGGGAAAATTTGTCACTAAGGATATTGATGGGAGCAGTAGCAATAATTTGTTCAATATCAAGTCAGGTAGTAATAATAGGCTTGACTCTGTAGATGTAAAAACAACTGAATATATTGCCGATACTCCAATTAAAGTCAATGCATCGTTCAGAAAGTATTCATCAATTGAACATAGCTTTAATGATTATATTTCTTTAATCAAAGGCAGTGAGCGATATCAAAATGCTTTAGCCAGTACTGGAAACCCAGAGCTTTATGTCAATGAGTTACATAAAGCAGGATATGCCACTGATCCTGAGTATGGTACAAAAATTCTATCAATTTATCATGGTGAAGAATTAAACCAGGCAATTCAACGTTGTGAATTATTAGAGCAAGTTTGATGGACATTTGAATATTAGGTCAGGGAGTGAGTAACTATGTCAATACTAAGTATTGCTTATTCGGGAATGAATGCTTTTCAAAATGCATTGAGTGTTACTGGAAATAATATTGCAAATATCAAAACTCGGGGTTATTCAAGACAAAGTATTCAATTTACTGCCACTCCATCACGAAAGTTTGCGGGCTCTTTTATTGGTACCGGAGTAGCAGTTAATAATGTTTCCCGTAACGTGGATCAATTTGCTAATGCTCAAGTGAGAAGCACTCTAAGCATTAAATCTCAATACGATACTTTTTACCAGCAAGCCTTACAAATTAATAAGTTGCTTTCTCAGGATGGCAGCAGCCTTTCCTCGTCTTTGCAATCTTTTTTTGATTCGTTAGGCCAACTCAATAATGCACCAGACAATGTTGCGTCGCGAAATGTGGTTATGAGTCAAAGTCAATTATTAGCGAGTCAATTTTTATTCTTACAGCAAAATCTCGATCAATATCAAGAAAACTCCACAGCACAGATAAAGGAAATAGCAAATAAAATTAATCAATTAACATCAGATCTTGCTGCTGTGAACGGACAAATAATGAACTCCCCTAATTCCCCTGAATTGCTGGATCAACGGGATGAATTACTCAAGCAACTGTCTGAATACTCCGATTTAACTGTTGTGGAACAAGGTAATGGGATGGTAAATGTGGGAATTGGCAGTGGTCAAATGTTGGTGATTGGAGCAACGCAACGTGCTTTATCTGTGAGTTATGATCAATTAACAGCACAAGGGACTCATATTTCATTGGATACAGGTGCAGGACAAACAGATATTACTAATCAACTAGCAAGCGGAACATTAGGCGGTTTACTCGATTATGAAAGAAATATTTTATCTAAAACCAGTCAAATAATAGGCCAAATGGCGATTGGTTTAGCACAAACATTCAATGCTCAAAATTGTTTGGGTATGGATTTGAACAATCAATTAGGACAGAATATTTTTACTGATTATAACAGCCAAGCGTTGCAATTGAATCGCTCGATTGAAGCAGCAACAAATACAGGGTCTGGAGTATTGTCTGTAAATATTTCTGATATTTCACAAACCAAAATAACGGATTACCAATTAGTTGTTACCAATGCAGGGGCAAATCAGGTAACACTTATTCGTGACTCTGATGGTTCTGCGGTAACTTTAAATTGGAGTAGCAATCCACCAGCTCCTCCTGCAGGACAAATTGTAGTTGATGGGATGACGATTACTGTAGATAACATAGCTAATTTGGCAAATAATGATTCTTTTACAATTATGCCTACACGTGGAGCAGCTTCGAATTTTGCCCTATTGATGAGCGATCCGCGTCAATTGGCACTTGCATCACCGGTGCAAACCAGTGCTTCTCTAAACAATACAGGGCAAGGAAAAATTGATTTGGGGCCTGTTTTAAATACTACTGAGGTTACAAAACAATATACTATTGATTTTATTTCCCCAACTCAATTCAATTTGATTAACGTCACTGATGGTATTACAACTGGCCCAATTACGTTTGTTCCTAATACAGACAATGTGATTCAGATTCCGGATAATATCAATCCTTCTTATTCTATTACTTTATCTGGCGCCCCAAATACAGGCGATCAGTTTACAGCCCAGTACAACCAAGGGGGATATGGTGATAATCGCAATGGGTTGCTTCTAGCTGGAATTCAACAACAAGATATTTTTTCTAGCGGTACAGAAACGCTTTTTGACGTTTATTCTGATTTACTGTCTGATTCAGGCAGCCTAACTAACGAAGCCAAAAATCGCAGTGATGCATTTCAGGTTTTATATAAACAATCTGTGGATTATCAGGAAAGTATCAGTGGAGTTAACCTCGATGAGGAAGCGGAAAATTTATTACAATTCAAGCAAGCATATGAAGCTGCAGGAAAGCTAATGGAAATAGCCAATCAAATGATGGAAATACTTTTTCAAATAATGAGGTGATAAATGCGTATTTCAACAAATCAAATTTATCAGAACAGTTTGAGCAGTTTATTACTCAAGCAAGAGCGAGTAGCGAAACTGCAAGAACAACTAAACGAAAATTTTTTAAAGGTACGTTATTCATCTGATGATCCTATCGCTTTTGCGCAGATAGAACTAATGAATCAGCGTATAAGTACCACAGAGCTTCTTCAAAAAAATCGTGAAAGTGCTGATAGTGCGCTGAGTATGGAGGAGTCCATTTTAAATGACTGCACCACCAGTATGCAGCGCTTGCGGGAAATTCAGGTTAAAGCTGGGAATGCAACATTGTCTGAACAGGATCGTAAGGCATTAGCAATCGAGGCGAATATCATTTTGAATGAGTTGCTTGATTTTGCCAATACAAAAGATATTAATGGTGATTATATGTTTAGTGGCGGGCAAACTTCCACAGTACCTTTTTCAATTAACTCCTTGGGGCAATATGTATACAATGGGGACAGTACACAGCGTTTTCAGCTCGTTGCAAGTAGTTTGCAAATGGCTGTTAATGATCCGGGTGATGCTCTTTTTATGCGAATACCCAATGGAAATGGCAGTTTTACCATCAAACAAACAAATACCCCAAATACTGGAACTGCATCATTAGATACGGGTTCGGTAACTACTCCATCAGCCTATGTGCCTGATAATTATACCATGAGTTTTGCATTAAATTCACAGGGACAGTTGGTCGTTATGGTCAGTGGCGCAGTAAGCGGGAATGTAATTCCTCCTACAGGATTACCCGATGATGCTCCTTTATACGAAGAGGGGATGAGTGTTAGTTTTAATGGTATGGAAATGAAAGTTTCAGGAATGCCAAATCCTGGTGATGCCTTTTCAATTACTCCTTCTCAAAATGAATCGGTTTTTGCAACGATTCAGAATATGATTAATAATTTGAATCAACCTTATTCAAGTGCTGCAGAAAAAGCAGCAGCAACTACTGTTAATAATCAAATATTGGCCCAAATAGATAGTGCTTTAACCACTATTTTGGATGCTCGTGCCAACCTGGGAGCTCGCTTAAATCAGTTAGAACATGCTGAAACAGCAAACTCAGATTTAATTGAACAAAGCAAAATTATTTTAAAGAGGTTACAAGAAGTTGACCCATTAGCTGCTGCAACTGAATTCAAGCAGGAGTTGTATAATTTAGAAGTTGCACAGCAAAGTTTTGTACTGATTCAGGGATTATCTGTTTTTAATTTCATTTAATTTTTAGAGGTACGTTGATTAATGAATTCCTCCTACGTGGTGTGACTTGTTTACGGGGCACGTAGAGAGGGTAAACGCTAAATTTTGACCAGACAACGGCTGTTTTGCCTACGTACTGCGCTTTATGCCTGTACGATCCCCACAAAATTCAAAGAAAGACTGT